>NZ_JBFAHF010000066.1:0-20205 GCF_040654015.1 Nocardia sp. NPDC050799 | reverse complement strand
GCGGAAGACGGACTTCCGTTGCGGCGCCGGTGATATCGAGCGCATCGCCGCGTCGCCGCTGCCCGGCGACCGGACCAGCGAGCGCTGCGGAACGCCGCCCCGCCGGAGGCGGCGCCAAATAAGACAGAATGGACTTATGACGAACCCTCTTGGAGGCTCGAATCGCGGTAGGCAGGGTCTGCCCACGCCCCCTTCCGGGTGGCCGGTCGGTTCGTATCCGACCTATGCCGAGGCGCAGCGTGCGGTGGATCATCTGGCGGACAATCAGTTCCCCGTGCAGAACGTGACCATCGTCGGCGTGGACCTGATGCAGGTGGAGCGGGTGCTGTACCGCTTGAACTGGGGCAAGGTGATCGGCGGGGGTGTGGTCTCGGGTGCGTGGCTCGGGTTGTTCCTGGGGCTGTTGCTGAGTCTGTTCACCACCAACGGCATGGCCGGCCCGCTGGTGGTGGGCCTGGTCGGCGGCATCATCTTCGGGGTCATCTCGACGACCATCCCGTACGCGGCCACCCGGGGTCAGCGGGATTTCGCGTCGACCATGCAGTTGGTCGCGGGCCGTTATGACGTGTTGTGTGACCCGAAGACAGCCGAGCAGGCCCGGGATCTGCTCGCGAAACTGGCCATCTAGCGGATGGACGTGATCGAACGCGTCCGGACGGCCGTGTCCGATTTTTTCGGGGTGGACGCGACCGCGGTGGATACGGCTTCGATGACCTTCCTGGGTCTGGAGCCGATCGAAATCCTGCGCATCCCCGGTGACGATGTGACGCACTATCTGACGGTCGGTGGGTCGCGGCATCCGATGGGCGATCCGGGGGATCTGCACGCCGATCCGGTGCGCGGTCCGCGGGCGGAGCTGGTGCTGACGGTGCGGTCGGCGGCCGGTGCCGGGGCGGGGGTGGCCCGGACGCTGGGGGTGCTGGCGGCGGCGCCCGCGGTCGAAGGTGTTGTGCTGCAGGCGGACGCGCTCCTGGATCTGGGCGAGCCGATCTGGCAGGACGCGCCGTTCACGGCGGTGCTGCTGGGCGCGGGGGAGATCCCGGAGATCGAGTTACCGGATCCGGCGGAGCCGGTGCGGTATTTCACGGTGTCGCCGGTGACGGCGACCGAGGCGGCCTGGGTGCGGGTGCGCGGGGCGCAGGCGCTGCGGGACGCCTGGACCGAGGCCGGGATCGATGTGCTGGACCCCGGCCGGGGCGCGGCTTCGCTGTAGCGTCCGGTGCGGGGTGCGGCGGTGGACGGCCCGGTCAGAGCCAGTCGTTGCGGTGGAAGAGCGCCAGCAGCGTCAGGCAGATTCCGAGGATGGCCACGAGCACCACCGGATAACCCCAGCTGGTCCGTAGTTCCGGCATATGCTCGAAGTTCATCCCGTAGATACCGGCGATCATGGTCGGCACCGCGGCGATGGCGACCCATGCCGAGATCTTGCGCATATCGGTGTTCTGCTGGACGGTGATCTTGGTCAGCGCGGCGCTGATGAGAGCGCTGAGCGAATCGTCGAAATCGGTGATGCGCTCGGCGACACCGGTGTGGTGGTCGGCGACATCGCGCAGATAGCGGCGGATCTCCGGGTCGATCGGCAGTTCCTCCTTGTGCACCAGCAGTTGTAGCGGCAGTGCCAGCGGATTGACCGCGCGCCGTAGTTCCACCACTTCGCGTTTGAGCTGATAGATCGCCTCGACGGTGAGCCGGGTGCGCGGGGTGAACACCTCTTCTTCCATCGCGTCGATATCGAATTCCACCGCCTGCACGACGTCGATATAGGAGTCGACCACATGGTCGGCGATGGCGTGCAGCACCGAGCCGGTGCCCAGTCGCAGTCGGGCGGGGTCGGCTTCGAGGCCCCGGCGCACGGTCGCGAGCGGTGAATGTTCGCCGTGCCGGACGGCGATGACGAAATCGGGTGCGGTGAAGATCAGCAGCTCGCCCGTTTCGACGATCTCGCTGACCGTATGCAGTTCGTGCTCCCGGTAGGCGACCGTGCGCATGACCATCACGAGGGTGTTGTCGTAACGCTCCAGTTTCGGCCGCTGATGGGCGTGGACCGCGTCCTCGACGGCGAGGGCGTGCAGCCCGAAGGTCTCGGCCACCTCGCCCATCTGCTCGGCGTCGGGGTCGTGCAGACCCAGCCAGACGAATCCGCCGCGTTCCCGGGCGGCGGCGAGCGCCTTCTCGTGGGTGTAGCGGCCCGGGAGCCGGCTGCCGTCCACGTAGACCGCGCAGTCGACGACCGCGCGGGCGGTGGGTACTCGGATATGCGGTACCGCGGTGGAACGCCGCGTCCGCCCCGGACCATGGAACGGCAGCGGAAGCGAAGGCACGCGTCGATGCTACGTCGGGGCAACCCACGGGCCGGGACCTCCGCGGAAAGCTCCGGTCACCGCGGCCCGGAAACGCCGCCATGCCCGCGCTTGCCGCCCCGCACCGGCAGCGTCCCGGACGAGCACTGGAAGACTGGACGGGTGCGCATCGATCTGCATACCCACTCCACCGCCTCCGACGGCACCGACAGCCCGGCCGAACTGGTGCGCAACGCGGCCGATGCCGGGCTGGACGTCGTCGCGATCACCGATCACGACACCACCGCGGGCTGGGCCGAGGCCGAGGCCGCCCGCCCGGCCGGGCTGACCGTGGTCCGGGGCATGGAGATGTCGTGCGTGGGCCGCGGTGTCGACGGCTACCCCGTGTCGGTGCATCTGCTGGCCTACCTGTTCGACCCCGCCGACAGCGGTTTCGCGACCGAACGGGAACGGTTGCGCGCCGAACGGGTCGAGCGACTACGCGCCATGGCCGAACAGATGGCCGCCGACGGGCTACCGATCGACCCGGACGCGGTGCTGGCCGCCGCCGGCCCCGCTGCGGGCCGTCCCCACCTGGCCCGCGCCCTCGTCGAAGCGGGTGTGGTGCCCTCGGTGAATGCCGCCTTCGCCGATCTGCTCGCCTCGGACGGCCCCTATTACGTGGAGAAGGCCGATACCCCGCTGCGCCGGGCGGTGGCGATGATCGCCGGCGCCGGGGGCGTGAGCGTGCTCGCCCACGGCCGGGCCCGCAGCCGGGGCCGGCTGCTGGACCTGCAGGAGGTACGCGACCTGGCGCCGCACGGACTGGGCGGCCTGGAGGTCGATCACCCCGACCACAGTCCCCGGGACCGGGCCGTACTGCGTGAACTGGCCGGCGAATGCGGACTGCTGGCGACCGGGTCCTCGGACTACCACGGCGCCAACAAAACCATCGGCCTGGGTGAATGCACCACCGACCCGGCGCAGTTCGAGAAACTGGCCGGCCGAGCCACCGGCGTACCGGTGCTGGCCTCATGAGAGCGGTGCGCGGCATCAGCGGTGTGGCGGCGGCCGGGCTGGTGCTGCTGGCGCTGGTCGTCATCGGGGCGGAGATCATCGGCGAGCGCCGCGGTTTTCCCGGGCCCGGTGCCGAATCGGTGGCCTGGCATCTCGCGGTCGCGGTGGTAGCCGTTGTGGCACAGGTGTATTCGGATCGGGTGCGGGGCGCGGCGAGCCTCGGCGCGGCGGCGGTGGTGCTGGGTTCCGGCGCGATCCTGCTGTGGACCCAGTGGTGGGGCTGACCGGCGGCGCAGTACGTTCCGGTCGCCGGTTCACCCGGCTCCCCGGAACCTTTGAGGTGTCTCACCGGATCGGGGCACCGTTCGCGAGTTTCCGCTCACGGGAAGGTAATGCTCGCGGCCTACGCTGACCCCGTGGTGTCCGAAACGCGCAATCCGCCGGGCCCGGTTTGGCGAACGAACCGGGACCTGGCAGAATGTTGCGGATTCCCGATCGTTGCCACCGCCGGGTCGGGGATATCAGGCGCCCGCCGCTCCGCGACGCACCGTCGCGACGGGAAACGGGCACCGGTCGAGTTCATTCGGACCAACCCGTCCGAGATCCACCCGGACCGTCGCTGCCCCGAAATCAGCGCCACCGTCTATTGCCCCGTGTCCGGGCTCCCCGGGTCTTCCGGGTACCGGTTGCGCCGGGAAACATCCTGGTCGCGCCGCCGATGAACGATATGACGCAGATAACACCAAATACCCGGCGGTAACCGTCCACCGGTTACGACCGCAACCAGCAGGAGTGAAATCGTGTCCTCTGTGACTGACGCACCGAATGCCACCGCCAGCAAAGAAGAGGTCCAAGACCTCTCGGCGATCACTCACGAGGAGATCTTCGCGGGTCACCTCGGCGGCAAGCTCTCGGTCGAGCTCAGCTCGCCGCTGGCCACCCAGCGCGACCTATCGATCGCCTACACCCCCGGGGTGGCACAGGTGAGCCGCGCCATCGCCGAGGACGAGAGCCTGGCCAAGCGCTACACCTGGACCGACCGTCTGGTGGTCGTGGTCAGTGACGGGTCAGCAGTGCTGGGCCTCGGCGATATCGGCCCGCGCGCCTCCCTCCCGGTCATGGAGGGCAAGTCGGCGCTGTTCAAGAAGTTCGCCGGACTCGACTCCATCCCGCTCGTGCTGGACACCAAGGATGTCGACGAGATCGTCGAAACCCTGATCCGCCTGCGCCCCAGCTTCGGCGCCGTGAACCTGGAGGACATCTCCGCCCCCCGCTGCTTCGAAATCGAGAAGCGGGTCGTGGAAGCCCTCGACTGCCCCGTCATGCACGATGACCAGCACGGCACCGCCATCGTGGTGCTGGCCGCCCTCAACGGCGCCGCCGCTGTGCAGGGCCGTGCCACCTCCGGCCTCAAAGTGGTGGTGTCGGGCGCCGGTGCCGCCGGTGTCGCCTGCACCAACATCCTGCTCGCCGCGGGTGTCGCCGATGTGACCGTGCTCGATTCCAAGGGCATCGTCAGCCGCGACCGGGGTGACCTCAACGCGGTCAAGGCGGACCTGGCCCAGCGCACCAACCCGCGCGGCCTCACCGGTACCGCCGCCGACGCCCTCGCCGGCGCCGACGTGTTCCTCGGCCTGTCCGCGGGCACCATCGCCGAAGAGCTCATCGCCTCGATGGCTCCGGAGTCCATCGTGTTCGCCATGTCCAACCCGGACCCGGAAATCCATCCCGACGTGGCCGGCAAGTACGCCGCCATCGTCGCCACCGGCCGCAGCGACTTCCCGAACCAGATCAACAATGTGCTCGCCTTCCCCGGCGTGTTCAAGGGCGCGCTCGACGCGGGTGCCCGGCGCATCACCGAAGGTATGAAGATCGCGGCCGCCAACGCCATCCTCGGCGTCGTCGCCGACGAACTCGCCGTCGACAAGATCGTGCCCAGCCCGCTCGACCCGCGCGTCGCTCCCGCGGTGGCCGACGCGGTCGCCGCCGCCGCCCGCGCGGAGGGCGTCGCCTGATAGATCGTTCCGCCTTACCCGGGCGGTAACCGCAACTACAGCACTCGGCCGCCACCCTGGGCCGGGTGCTGTAGTTTTTGCGCTGTGTTTTCGGCGCGCTGGCGCGCGCCGCCGCAGGCGGCGCCAAAAACACAGCACCTTCGCGAGCAGGCCGACATCGCACCCTCTGCGGCCCGGTCGCGTCCGAACCGGAGAACGTGCAGTCAGGTCCGGGTTGGTTCGTGCCCATCTCCCCGAAGCCCCAGGCGCTTCCGCTGCGCCCCGGACGTCCGGCCGCGCGGACCCTGTAGATTTCTGTGGGTTGTCGGGGAGCCCGGAGGGGTGCGGCGGGCTGGTTACGGAAGTGGGTGTCTCGCGCGATGGTACTGGCGGCGTCGATGCGTGTCGTTGCTCGGATGCTGGTGCCGGTGCTCGCCGTGCTGGCCGTCTCCTGTGGTGCCGACGAGGCCGAGCCGCTGGTGGTGGGGGCGCAGGGGTCCGCCGAGTCGCGGGTACTGGCCGACATCTACGCGCAGGCGCTGGCACGCACGGGCGCGGCGGTGCGGGTCGAACCGGGGCTGGGCAGCCGGGCGGACGCGCTGGCGGCGCTGGACGCGGGGACCGTCGCGGTGGCCCCGGATCACAACGGCGCGCTGCTGGCCGAGCTGAACGTGGGCGCCGAGGCCACGACCACGAAGGCTGTCACGCGGGAATTGAACGGGTCGCTGCCACAGGGCACGCTCACCTCCGATCCGGCCGACGGCGCCGATCTCGAGCCGCGGGTGCTGGTCACCACCGCCGTCGCCGAGCAGCGTGGAATCGAATCGGTGGAACAACTGGGCGCGCAGTGCGCGACCCTGGCTGCCGGGGTCGCGGCGGTGCCGGGGCTGGTGGAGCTGCCGGAGGTCGCGGGGAAGATCGAAGGCTGTGCATTCGCCTCGACCGAGGTGTTCGCCGAGCCCGGGGAACTGCGGCGCGCGTTGCTGGAGGGCCGGGTCCAGGCCGCGGTGCTGGCCGGTCCGGCCGAATTTCTGCCGGGCGGTACCGAGGGGCTGAAGGTGCTCGCCGACCCGGCGGACGCGATCAGACCGGAGAACCCGCTCGCGCTGGTGCGTAAGGGGGCGTTGGACGATCGGCAGTTGGAGAAGTTGAACTACGTGGCCGGTGAACTCACCACCGACGAGCTCGCGGCCCTGGTGCTGCGGGTGCGGGACGAGTCCGCGGATCCGGGGGAACTGGCCCGCGCCTGGCTGGACGCGCACGGTCTCTGACAGCATGTCTGATAACTCGACGTCGTTATCGGACACCGCCCTTCTCGGGCGTCCGAGATTCACATCCCGATCGGGATAGAAGCCTTGGTTCCCGCGTCGTCC
Source organism: Nocardia sp. NPDC050799 (assembly GCF_040654015.1). Taxonomy (NCBI): domain Bacteria; kingdom Bacillati; phylum Actinomycetota; class Actinomycetes; order Mycobacteriales; family Nocardiaceae; genus Nocardia; species Nocardia sp. NPDC050799. The sequence goes on along the minus strand of NZ_JBFAHF010000066.1, from coordinate 13,542 downwards.
GGGCCGGTTGCACCGGCGCCCATCGGGTGTCGGTCAGCGCCTTCCTGTCGGCGGGCATTGATAACCCGGCCCCCTGCTCGGAGGTCCGGGGATCGTGGTGGGTCTTGCCTGCGGAGTCGCGGCCAGGCAGCGAGGTTGACGGCGGCGTTCAGATCCCGATCGGCGCGGTACCCGCAGGGGCAGGTGAACACCCGATCCGCCAGCGTGAGACCGGGGTTGAGGGTGCCGCAGGCCGGACACCGTTTACTCGACGGGAACCACCGGTCGGCGGTGACCACGGTGCCGCCACGCCATTGCAGTTTGTAGTTCAGGAGTCGCTCGAAATCGGCCCACCCTGCATCGGCGATCGACCGCGCCAAGCGGCGGTTATGCAGCATTCCCGCCACATGCAGGTCCTCGACAACGAGCCGGTCGTGGATTTTGACCAGCTGGTTGGTGACCTGATGCAGGAAATGACGGCGCACATTCGCGACACGATGATGATGGCGGGCCAGCCGGGCGGCGGCTTCTCTCCGGTTGCGGGAGCCTTTCTCCTTCCTCGACATGGCTTTCGCCAGCCGTCGCTGCCGCGCCAACCCGCCGGCCGGGGGTTTCGGTGGGTTATCGATGCGGACGACTTCGCGACCGTCGCCGGTGGCGGCGACCAGGAACGCCGACAGTCCGCGGTCGATACCGACCCAGCGGCCATGGTCCTGCGGGGCGGCGGCTGCGGATTTCTTCCAGGTGTTGAAGGCGTTGATCAGGTCGAACCGGGTCCATGGGACAGGGTGTTCGGGGTCGGTCCGCCGCCGGGTGAGTGCGGTTTTCACTATTGCCAGGCACTGGTTGTAGGCGAACCGTGTCGCGCCCGCGTGCCGGGCGAGTACGGTCTGCTGCTCGACGGTGGGGTCGAGGCAGTACCGGAACGCGGTGTGCCTACTCATCGCCGGCGACTATCACACAGGCCACCGACAACTTTCCCAGAGCGGCCCGGCGACGGCTGCTGCGAGCCGGACCCGAACCCGAACAGACCCGGCACGGCTGTGCGGGTTCTCGGCACCTCTACCAGGCACACACGCACCTCTCACCCAGCCCGCGATCCGGTTCCAGGCATCCGAGCCAGGACACGCTCTGAGCAGGACTAGGATCGGTCCGATATGCCCGGAATGTTGGCGCGGCGCCCGGCGTCGTACCTGGAGTCCGGAGTGACCACGGCATGAGCAGGCCGCGGCTGTCGTGCCCCGCCCGTACGGTGAGCCGGTAGTCCCAGGTGGTGCGCCCGTGCGGCGCCTCGCGACAGATCCACGAAACGGCGCGTCGGGCGCTGTTCGACAGGAACGGAAGCCATGCCCACTCAACGCAATCCGTGGCTCGCATTAGGTGCGCTGGTCGTCGGATTCTTCATGATCCTGCTCGATGTCACCATCGTGGCTGTCGCGAATCCGGCGATCATGGCCGATCTGCACGCCGATATCTCGCAGGTCATCTGGGTGACGAGCGCCTATCTGCTGACCTACGCCGTGCCATTGTTGATCACCGGGCGGCTGGGCGACCGGTTCGGGCCCAAGAACATCTACCTGTTCGGGCTCGCGGTGTTCACGCTGTCCTCGCTGGCGTGCGGGCTGGCCGGCGATATCGAGACCCTGATCGCCGCCCGGGCGGTGCAGGGGCTGGGCGCGGCGTTGATGACCCCGCAGACGATGGCGGTGATCACCCGGACCTTCCCGCCGAACCGGCGGGGCGCCGCCATGGGTATGTGGGGCGCGGTCGCCGGGCTGGCGACGCTGGTGGGTCCGATCCTGGGTGGTGTGCTGGTCGACGGTCTCGGCTGGGCGTGGATTTTCATCGTCAACGTGCCGGTCGGGGTGGTGGCCTTCGCGCTCGCCGTCTGGCTGGTGCCGGCGCTGCCGACGCATGAGCACAAATTCGACCTGGTCGGCGTGGTGCTGAGCGCGGTGGGCATGTTCCTGCTGGTGTTCGGTATCCAGGAGGGCAATACGAGCGACTGGTCGGCGAAGATCTGGGCGATGATCGTGGCCGGGATCGTGGTGCTGGCCGTCTTCGTGGTCACCCAGGCCCGCGGTTCGGGCGAGCCGCTGTTGCCGCTGCCGCTGTTCCGGGACCGTAATTTCTCGCTGTCGAATCTGGCCATCGCCAGTATGGGTGCGTCCGTCACCGCGCTGATGGTGCCGATCTACTTCTATCTGCAGGCCGTCCACGGTATGTCGCCGACCCGGTCGGCGCTGGTGCTGGCGCCGATGGCCGTGGTCACCGGGTTCGCCGCGCCGGTGGTGGGCCGGCTGGCCGACCGGATGCATCCGCGGATCATTCCGACCGCCGGGTTCCTGGTGTTCGCGCTCTCGGTCTTCTGGTTCGCCCTGGTCATGCGGGATCCGCACGCGAATATCACCTGGATGGTCGTGGCGGGCGCGGTGGCCGGGGCCTCGAACGCCTGTATCTGGGCGCCGCTGGCGACCACGGCCACCCACAATCTGCCCATCTCCCAGGCCGGCGCGGGTGCGGGCGTCTACAACACGACCCGTCAGGTCGGGTCGGTGCTCGGTAGCGCGGCGATCAGCGCCCTGATTGCCGCGCGGATGAGCGCGGCGGGCCTGGGCGACGCCCCCGCCGGGGAAGGGATGGGTGCCGGTCAGGTGCCCGAGCCGGTGAAGCAGGCGTTCAGTACCGCATTGAGCCAGGCCACCCTGCTGCCGGCCGCGCTGCTGCTGGTCGGAGTGGTCGCCTCGGCCCTGTTCATCCGCTTCCAGGCCGGCGACGCGCCGGACCGGAGCGCCCTGGATCTGGACAAGGCGGACTCGCTCACCGGTTAGCCCGTTTCGGGACCGATCGCGAACGGCCTGGTGAGCGCATTGCTCACCAGGCCGTTCGCATGGCGGGATCAGCTGTAGATCTTGTCCACCTCGGTGGCGTACTGCTTCATGACGACCGCCCGCTTGAGCGACATCTTCGGCGTCAGTTCGCCGGTTTCCTGGGTCCAGTCCGAGGTCAGGATATTGATCTTCTTGATCTGCTCGGCCTTGGAAACCTTCTTGTTGGTCTCGGCGACCGCGGCCTCCACCTCGGCGACCAGGGCCGGGTTCTCGACCAGTTCGGCGATCTCCACCTCGGCCGCGATGCCGTTGCGTTCTTTCCAGCCCGGCAGTGCTTCCGGGTCCAGCGTGACGAGCGCGCCGATGAACGGTTTCCCGTCGCCGACCACCATCACCTGGCCGATCAGCGGATGCGCCCGCAGCTCGTCCTCCATGGGCGCCGGGGAGACATTCTTACCGCCCGCGGTGACCAGGATCTCCTTCTTGCGGCCGGTGATGGTGATGAAACCGTCGGCGTCGATGGCGCCCAGGTCGCCGGTCCGGAACCAGCCGTCGGCGAACGCGTCGGCGGTCGCCTGCTCGTTGCCCCAGTAGCCCGCGAACACCACGGGACCGCGCAGCAGCAGTTCGCCGTCCTCCCCGATCTTGGCGGCGTGGCCTTCGAGCGGACGGCCGACCGACCCGACCCGGATGTGTTCGGGGGTGTTGACCGAGACGGCGGCGGTGGTCTCGGTGAGGCCGTAGCCCTCGAAGATGGTGACGCCGACACCGCGGAAGAAGTGCCCGAGCCGGGCGCCCAGCGGGCCGCCGCCGGAGACCGCGGCCTGACAGTTGCCGCCGAGGGCGGCCCGCAGTTTGCCGTAGACGAGCTTGTCGAACAGCGCGTGCTTGGCGCGCAATACCAGGCCGGGTTTCCCGGAGCCCAAGGCCTCGCTGTACTCGATGGCGGTGGCCGCGGCAGCGTCGAAGATCTTGCCTTTACCCTCGTCGTGGGCCTTCTGTTTGGCGCCGTTGAACACCTTTTCGAATACGCGCGGTACCGACAGCACGAAATCGGGCCGGTGCTCGGCGAACTGCTGGACCAGCGTGCTCCAGTCGGCGGTGTGTGCCAGGGTGACCTTGGCGTCGAAGGCGGCCAGGCTGACCGCGCGGGCGAAGACGTGCGCCAGCGGCAGGAACATGAGCGTCTTCTTGCCGGGGGTCAGGAACGACGCCAGCGCGATCCGGTCGGCGCGGGATTCGGCCCAGAGATTGGCGTGGCTGAGCATGACGCCCTTGGGCCGGCCGGTGGTGCCGGAGGTGTAGATCAGGGTGGCCGGGGAGGCCGCGTTCACCTGGGCGCGCCGGTCGTGGACCACCTGCTCGTCGAGTTCGGCACCGCGCCGGACGAGTTCGTCGATCGCGTCCTTGTCGATCTGCAGGGTTTCCCGCAGCGCGGTCAGTTCGGCCGGATCGATCTCGTCGATGACGCCGCGGTGCTTGTCGTTCTCGACGACCAGCAGCGCGGTGGCCGAATCCTGCAGGATCCAGCGCGCCTGTTCGGCCGAGGAGCTGTCGTAGATCGCCACGGTGCAGCCGCCGGCCGCCCAGATGGCGAAATCGAGCAGGGTCCACTCGTATCGGGTGGCGGCCATGATGGCGACCCGGTCGCCCAGTTCGATACCCGAGGTGATGAGGCCCTTGGCCACATCGGTGACCGCTTTCGCGAACTCCGCGGCCCGGACATCGCGCCAGCCGCCCGAGCCGTCGGGGACGTTGAACATCACCGCGGCGGGGGATTCTTTCGCGAAGCGGAACACGTTGTCGGAATTGTTCGCGTCCTCGGGGATGGTGTAGGAAGCCGGGGCTTCGAACTCGCGCATCATTGCCTTTCCCTGTTTGCCAACTCGTCGGTAATTTACGCCACCGGAACCGGACGGGGCGCGGGCCACCGGTAAACGCCCTGGATCTCACGCTGAAATCAGGGCGAGACGCGTCCCGATCAGGCTCTCATCCTAGGTCGCGCAGCGGTAGCTGATCGACGGCTTGCCGGACAAAATCGGCCATTTCGGTCAGTGCCGCAGCGGCTGGGCCCACCAGGGCGGCCTGGAGTTGGGCGACATGCCAGAGGCCGTGGCTCTCGGTGAACGAGACGCTGACCCCGGCCGCACGCAGGGCCGCGGTGAGATCGACGCACTGCGGGTGCAGCAGTTCGTCGATATCGGCCTGGACGTACACCGGCGGCAGCCCGGCGAGGACACCGTGCAGCGGGGCGTAACCGGTATCGGTGGGATCGCCGGTGCCGAGGTAGGCCGTGGCGCAGGCCCGCGACCACAGTCCGTTGACGACCAGATCGCGGGGGCGCTCGGCGAGCTGGTTCGGATCGACCCACGGCGCGATCAGACCGAGCGCGGCCGGGGTGTGGCCGTGCCGGGCGATGAGCCGCTGGGCCAGCGCCAGGGACAGTCCGCCGCCGGCCGAATCCCCGGCGATCGCGATCCGTTCCGGCCGGTAGCCGTGTCCGGTGACCAGCTCGAGGAAGGCGGCCTCCGCGTCGTCCAGTGCCGCCGGATAGGGATGTTCCGGTGCCAGCCGGTAGTCGAGGGCGTAGACCGGTAGCCCGGTTCCGGCGGCGAGCCGGCCGTTGAGTGAGCGGTGGGTGGCCAGCGAACCCACGGCGTATCCGCCGCCGTGCAGGTACAGCACGGCGGCGGGTTCGGCCGGGGCCGGGCCGGCCGGGGCGAGTCGCTCGGCCGGGCGGCCGCCCAGGCGGATCCGTTCGACTCCGACGCCCGGCGGTACGGGCTGCAACGCCGAACCGGCGTCGATCAGGGCCCGCTGGACCCGCCAGGGCAGCCGGGAATGCAGAGCCACCCGGTACAGCGAGCCCAGGACGGCCCGCGCCAGCGGTAGTGGCAGCGCGATATCTCGCATGTCGTTCCTTCTCCGGTACCGATCAGGGCAGGAAACGTCGTTCGACGCCGACCGCGATGCGCTGGTAACCGGCGGCGGCGGTCCGGACGAACAGGTCCAGCAGTTTGGCCTCCCAGCCGATCAGCACCCGGCCGCGGCCCTTGCGGACACCGTCGACGATGGTCTGCGCGGCCATTTCGGGACTGTGGATGGCGAGGTACTTGTCGAACATCGAACTGGCGTTCGCGCCGTCGATATCGTCGCTGTAGGTGGCGTTGCGGGCGACGGCGGTCTTGATACCGCCGGGGTGCACACAGGTGACCTTGACCGGCGCGCGGTCCACCAGCATTTCCTGGCGCAGCGCCTCGGTGAAACCGCGCACCGCGAACTTGGCCGAGTTGTACGCGGCCTGCCCGGGCACCGCGATCAGGCCGAAGAGGCTGGACACGTTCACCACGTGACCGTCGCCGGATTCGAGGAGGAACGGCAGGAACGCCTTGGTGCCGTTCACCACCCCCCAGAAGTCGACATCCATGATGCGTTCGATGTCTTTGAACTCGGTCTTCGCGACGTCGCCGTGGTGGGCGATACCGGCGTTGTTGTAGATCTGGTGCACGACGCCGAAATGCTGTTTCACCGCGTCGGCGTAGAGCAGTACGGCCTCGCGTTCGGCCACGTTCAGCCGATCGGATTTGACCTCCGCGCCGAGCTCTTCGCAGCGGCGGGTGGTTTCGGCCAGCCCCTCGGTGTCGATATCGGAGAGCGCCAGTTTCGCGCCGCGCCGGGCGAGGTTGACGGCCAGCGCCCGCCCGATCCCGGAACCGGCTCCGGTGATCACACAGACTTTGTTGCGGAAGTACGAATCATTCGTCATGGTGCGGTGACAACTTTCAGATCAGGTCGGGCCGCCGCGTCGGCAGCCGTCGTCGTATCGTAGGCGGCGACGTCGAATTTCCTTGTGATGCGGCGGAATTCGAAGGTGAAGTCCGGCCAGAGGGTCGTATTGTTGCCGTGCTTGTCCAGGTACCAGCTGGCGCAGCCGCCGGTGCTCCAGACGCTTTTGGTGAGCTTTTTCTGCAGGGCGGAGTTGTAGGAGTCCTGCGCCGAACGGCGCACCTCGACGGTGCGCAGACCCTGGCGTTCGAAGGTGGCCAGCGCGTCGGCGATGTAGTTGATCTGGGATTCGATCATGTACACCATCGAGGTGTGGCCCAGGCCGACATTGGGGCCGAGCAGGAAGAACATATTCGGGAAGTTCGCGATCGAGGAACCCTTGTAACCCTGCTGGCCGATATCGTCGAACACCTCGGTCAGGCTGCGGCCGTCGCGACCGTAGATGGTCTCGTAGGCGGGGGAGTCGGTGACGTGGAAGCCGGTGGCGACCACGATCGCGTCGACCTCGCGTTCGGTGCCGTCGGCGGTGACGATCGAGTTCGCGCGGATCTCGGCGATCCCGTCGGTGACCACGTCGACATTGTCGCGGTCCAGGGCCGGGTAGTACTCGTTGGAGATCAGCATGCGTTTGCAGCCGATGCGGAAGTTCGGGGTGACCTTCTTGCGCAGTTCCGGGTCGCGGATCTCCCTCGCCAGTTTGGCCTTGGCCAGGGCCTCGAAACCGCGCATCAGCGGTGGGAACTTCGCCAGGCCGACCACCTGGGTCTCCCTGGCGGCGTAGATCGCGGCCCGGGACAGGCGCTGGGCGCCCGGGATGTGCTTGAACGCCAGCCGCTCGGGCAGCAGGTAGGGACGGTCCAGCCGGGGCAGCAGCCAGGGCGCGGTGCGCTGGTAGACGTCGAGGTGGGCGACGCTGCCGGCGATGGCCGGGACGATCTGGATGGCCGAGGCGCCGGTGCCGATGACCGCGACGCGCTTACCCGCGAGGTCGGAATCGTGGTTCCAGCGGGCCGAGTGGAAGATCTCGCCTTCGAAGCTGTTGATGCCTTTGATATCGGGCAGGTTCGGCTCGCACAGCGCGCCGACCGCGGAGACCACGGTATCGGCGGTGAAATCGCCTTTGCTGGTGGTCACCTCCCACTGCGCGGTCTCGGCGTTCCAGCGGGCGCCGGTGACATCGCAGTCGAAGAGGTGCTTGTCGCGCACGTTGTACTTGTCGGCGACGCCCTGGATATAGGCCTGGATCTCGCCCTGCCGGGAGAACGACCGCGACCAGTCCGGGTTCAGGGCGAAGGAATAGGAGTACAGGTGCGAGGGCACATCGCACGCGGCGCCGGGATAGGTGTTGTCACGCCAGGTCCCACCGACATCGCTACCGCGTTCCAGTACGAGGAAATCCTCGCGGCCCTGCTGGGTCAGCCGGATGGCGAGGCCGAGGCCGGCGAAACCGCTGCCGATGATGATCGTCCGCAGATGACGGGTGGGCTGGTTAGCGACAGTTTTGTCTGTAACCTTGCGACTCATGTAATGAGCGTAAGGGCTTATTGAGTCGCAGTCAACAGTATTGAACGGCATTCAGTAGGATGGACAGGTGAGTACGAGCCCGGAAGCACCCGCCAAGCGCGTCCGATTGAGCCCGGACGAACGGAAGACGCAGCTGATCACGCTCGGCGTCAAGATGCTCGGCGAACGGGCGATCGAGGACATATCGGTCAGCGAGATCGCGGCCCAGGCGGGGATCTCGCGGGGACTGCTGTTCCACTACTTCCCCACCAAACAGGACTTCCAGCTCGAAGTGGTCCGGCACGCGAACGCCGAACTGCTGGCCCGCGTCGTACCCGATCCCACGCTGAGCCTGTTCGATATGCTGCGCGACTCGGTGGGCCGCTATATCGACTATGTCAGCGAGAACCGCACCTCGTATCTGGCCCTGCTGCGCGGACCCACCAGCTCCAGCCCGGAGTTGGCCGCCATGGTCGAGCAGACCCGGCACGCGATCGTCGACATCATCCTCACCCAGGTCCCGCTGTCGCCGGAGGAGCGCGAGCAGCCCCGGCTGGTTCTCGTGGTTCGCGGCTGGGTGGCCTTCACCGAAGAGACCACCCTGTCGTGGCTACGCGGTGAATCCATCTCTCGCGACGAACTGATCGAACTCCTCGTGGAGTCGCTGCTGTCCCTGTCCATGGCCGTGAACCCGGCCTTGGCCGCCGCGTTGCGCGCCTGAGGTTCACCGAGCCGGCCGCGCCACCCCGTGGCGCACAGCGCGGCGGTGTGGTTACCGGCCCGATCCCGCCGGCAGGGCCTCCGAGTGTTCGGGCGCTCGATCGAGCCGAGGCAGTAGCAGCGGCGTCGCCAGCAACAGGACTCCGGCCAGCGTGACGGCCGCGCGGATGCCGATCCACGCGGCGAGCAGCCCCCACAGCGCGGTGATCATCGCGATGGTGACCTTCTTGCTCACCGACCAGGCCGCCAGCGCGCGGGTCGTCCGGTCGGCCGGTAATTGCTCCAGCCGGTAGGTGACGAAAACCGGGTTGAACACGGCCATGCACACGATCACAGCGGTCTGGACCACCAGGACGAGTACCAATCCGCCGGTCCCGGCGGTGACGGCGCCCAGCGCGACCGGCCAGCACACCCGCAGAATCCCGGATATCCGCAGCACGCGCCCGCGTCCGTACCGGTCGACGAGCCGGGGCGCGAGCCGTGCCCCGAGCAACCCGCCCAGACAGGGCAGCGCGAACGCGAGCCCGAATTCCCAGGGCGCGAAGCCGAGCTGCCCGAGCATGAGTACCGACATCAGCGGCTGGGTCGCCATGATCAGCGCGCCGACGAGGGCATCGTTGCAGAGCAGCGGGCGAAGGCCGGGATGGCCCAGTATGTAACGCCAGCCCTCGACCTGCGCGCCCGGGCGCGGTGCGTCGGGGCGGGCCGGACGTGGTTCCCGGTCGCCGATCGCGCGCAGGCCCGCTGCCGAGGCCAGATAGCTCAGGCCGTCCGCGACCAAGGTGGCCATCGGGCCCAGCAGCCCGACCGCGACGCCACCCAGCGGCGGCCCGAGCACGATGGCGGTCCAGTTCGTGGATTCGAACCGGGCATTGGCCACCAGTAGATCGTCCGGCGCCACCAGGCTCTTCAGATAGGCGTCGGACGCGGCGGTGAAACCGATATCGGCGGTCGCGGCGATGATCGCGACCACGAGCAGCTGCGTGAACCCGAGTGCGCCGAACGCGAAGGCGATCGGAACGCTCAGCAGCGCCGCGCACCGGATGAGGTCCATGGCGATCAGGACCGGCCGCTTGCGGCGGAACTCGACCCAGGGGCCCAGCGGAATCGCCACCAGGGCACCGACCGCGAGGCCGGCCGCCGCCAGTAACGAGACCTCGGCGGGCCCGGCGTGCAGGACGAGGACTGCCACGAGGCCGAAGGCGTTGAATGCCAGTGCGGTACCGAAACGGCTCACCGCGTAGGCGGCCCACAGCCAACCGAACCGCCGTCCCAGGGACCGCCCGTTCACCATTCCGGCGCACCTCTCGCTCGTCCGTCCTCGCGATGACCTGCGCGAGCGAAGCAGAAAGCGCGGGCCGCGAGCAAACAACCGCGGGGGTAGCCGGGCACAACCTGTCGTTGTATTCCACGGGTGGTTTACCGGCGAGTCGTACCCCGGTGCGTGCCGCAATTATCGGGAGCGATATATTCGAGGGGGAAAAGATGGGAATTACTTCCCGGTCGGTGATTGTAGCGCTGATTCATTTCCCATTTACCGCGGTGCTGCCCGTCCGTTTCCTGGATTCGGTGTGCACGCGCGCCCGGTCGGGCGCTGCGAGCCCGGGGGGAGCTCCTCGACACCGGATCTGGTGAATGCCTCTGTGGCCGAACCCGACGGAAAGGATGCCTGCCCGCACCGCGGGCCCGTCCTGCCGCGATCTCCCCGTACCCGAACCCGCGGCGGCCGATTCCGGCGGGTTTCCGCCATTCGGCTTGACGCGGTGTGGATCGGGGTGTCATTATCAGAATAGAAAGCACCGGAAAGCGGATGCTTTATTTTTCGTGTCTCTCGACAATCGACAATTTCGCGTGTAATTTAGGGACTTCGCGCCGGGGCGCGTGCTGTCCTACTCTCGAAAACGAAACAACCGTGGAAGCGGCGCATTCTGCGTATCGCTGCCACGGTTTGTCGTCGAGTCCTGTCCGGACGGCTTCCGCCCGCGGTGCGCGATCCGAATAACGCCCACTGGACAAGCAGATACGTGACGCCCGTACCGCACAGGTATGGGCGGCGTGCGGTGCTGGAAGGACGCATCTTGGCACTCCCTGATCAGAACGAGGTCGCTGCCGCGGCATCCGCCGGGAGCCGAATCCCCGGAAGTCCCGAGCGGCTCTCATTCGCCAGAGTCCGTGAGCCCCTGGAGATACCGGGGTTGCTGGAGATCCAGACCGAATCGTTCGGCTGGTTGATCGGCGCGGCCGCCCAGCGAGAACGCGCGGCCGCCCGCGGCGATTCGTTCACGGGCGGCTTGGCGGAGGTACTCGCCGAGGTCGGCCCGATCGAGGATTTCGCGGCGACCATGTCACTGACCCTGTCCGAACCCCGCTTCGAGGAGGTCAAGGCCTCGATCGTCGAATGCAAGGACAAGGACATGACCTACGCGGCGCCGTTGTTCGTCACCGCGGAGTTCATCAACAACAACACCGGTGAGATCAAGAGCCAGACGGTCTTCATGGGTGATTTCCCGATGATGACCGACCGCGGCACCTTCATCGTCAACGGCACCGAACGCGTGGTCATCTCGCAGCTGGTGCGTTCACCGGGTGTCTATTTCGATCACTCCGTCGACAAGAGCACCGAGAAGGACCTGCACAGCGTGCGGGTCATCCCGTCTCGCGGCGCGTGGCTGGAATTCGATGTCGACAAGCGTGACACCGTCGGGGTGCGGATCGACCGCAAGCGGCGTCAGCCGGTGACCGTGCTGCTCAAGGCTCTCGGCTGGACCGCCGAACAGATCACCGAGCGGTTCGGTTTCTCCGGTGTGCTGATGTCGTCGCTGGAGAAGGACAACACAGCGGGTACCGATGAGGCGCTGCTCGATATCCACCGCAAGCTCCGGCCCGGCGAACCGCCCACCAAGGAGTCGGCGCAGTCGCTGCTGGAGAACCTGTTCTTCAAGGAGAAACGCTACGACCTCGCGGGCGTGGGCCGCTACAGGATGGACAAGAAGTTCGGTGTGCGGCGGGACGCGCCCGGCGGTCCCCGGGTACTCACCGAAGACGACCTGGTCACCACTATCGAATACCTGCTGCGGCTGCACGCGGGGGAGCGGACGATGACCGGGCCCGGCGGTATCGAGGTGCCGGTCGAGGTGGACGATATCGACCACTTCGGTAATCGCCGCGTGCGCACTGTGGGGGAGTTGATCCAGAATCAGTTCCGGGTGGGGCTGTCCCGGATGGAGCGGGTGGTCCGGGAGCGGATGACCACCCAGGACGTCGAGGCCATCACCCCGCAGTCGCTGATGAACATCCGTCCCGTCGTGGCGGCGCTCAAGGAGTTCTTCGGGACCTCCCAGTTCTCCCAGTTCATGGACGAACGCAACCCGCTCGCCAGTCTCACCAACAAACGCCGCCTGTCCGCGCTCGGGCCGGGCGGCCTGTCCCGGGAGCGCGCCGGCCTCGAGGTGCGCGATGTGCACTACAGCCACTACGGGCGGATGTGTCCGATCGAGACACCGGAGGGCCCGAATATCGGGCTGATGGGCTACCTGTCGGTATATGCGCGGGTGAATCCGTTCGGGTTCCTCGAGACACCGTATCGGAAGGTGATCGACGGCACGGTGACCGACGAGATCGTCTACCTGACCGCCGACGAGGAGGACCGGCACGTCGTCGCGCAGGCGAATGAACCGCTCGATGCCGAGGGGCGCTTCGTCGAGTCGCGGATCGCGGTGCGACGCAGATATTCCGAGGTCGAGTTCGTCGATACCGGCCGGGTCGATTACATGGATGTGTCGCCTCGGCAGATGGTGTCGGTGGCGACGGCGATGATTCCGTTCCTGGAGCATGATGACGCCAACCGTGCCTTGATGGGTGCGAATATGCAGCGTCAGGCGGTGCCGTTGATCCGTTCGGAGTCCCCTGTGGTGGGTACGGGGATGGAGTTGCGGGCGGCGGTGGATGCCGGTGATGTCGTGGTCAACGACAAGGCCGGTGTGGTGGAGGAGGTTTCTGCCGACTATGTGACGGTGATGGCCGACGACGGCTCTCGTAAGTCGTATCGGATGCGGAAGTTCGCGCGTTCGAATCAGGGTACGTGTGCCAATCAGCGTCCGATCGTGGACGAGGGTCAGCGGGTCGAGCGTGGTCAGGTGCTGGCCGATGGTCCGTGCACCGAGAACGGTGAGATGGCGCTCGGTAAGAACCTGCTGGTGGCGATTATGCCGTGGGAGGGTCACAACTACGAGGACGCGATCATCCTGTCGCAGCGTCTGGTGGAAGATGATGTGCTGACCTCGATTCATATCGAGGAGCACGAGATCGACGCCCGGGATACGAAGTTGGGGGCCGAGGAGATCACTCGTGATATCCCCAATGTCTCCGATGAGGTTTTGGCCGATCTCGATGAGCGGGGGATCGTGCGGATCGGTGCGGAGGTGCGTGACGGGGACATTCTGGTCGGCAAGGTCACCCCGAAGGGTGAAACCGAGCTGACCCCGGAAGAGCGGCTTTTGCGGGCGATCTTCGGTGAGAAGGCCCGCGAAGTCCGTGACACCTCGTTGAAGGTGCCCCACGGTGAGTCGGGCAAGGTGATCGGTATCCGTGTGTTCTCCCGGGAAGACGACGACGACCTGCCTCCCGGTGTCAACGAGTTGGTCCGTGTCTACGTCGCCCAGAAGCGCAAGATCCAGGATGGTGACAAGCTCGCCGGCCGGCACGGCAACAAGGGTGTGATCGG
>NZ_JBFAHF010000065.1:1727-20923 GCF_040654015.1 Nocardia sp. NPDC050799 | reverse complement strand
GAAAGCGCATGAGCCGAAGGCTCGAGTCTCGAGGCCGAAACGGCGAGACCAAGGGGGCCTCAACCCCGCGCGCGCCAGCGCGCCAAAAACACAGCGCCTTCACGGACAGGGCCACATCTCGCGCCTCAGCGGTCCGGATCCGCATCCACGGCAAATCGACCGCTCCTGGACGTCCGCCCCCTCAAGAAGCGACGAGCACGTCCAGCACGGACAGGAACAATCCCAGCCCGTCATCACTCGGCCCGGTCAACGCCTCGGTCGCGTGCTCCGGGTGCGGCATGAGCCCCACGACCCGCTTGTTCGCCGACGCGATCCCCGCGATCGAACGCTGCGAACCGTTCGGGTTGTCGCCCGCGTAGCGGAACACCACCCGGCCTTCGCCGTCGAGTTCGTCGAGGACCGACTCGGAGGCCTGGTAGCGACCCTCGCCCGATTTCAGCGGAACCAGGATCTGGGCGCCCGGTTCGTAGCGGGAGGTCCAGGCGGTATCGGTCGTTTCGACGCTCAGCCACTGGTCGCGGCAGATGAAGTGCAGGCCCTCGTTGCGAGTGAGGGCGCCGGGCAGCAGCCCGGCCTCGCACAACACCTGGAAGCCGTTGCAGATACCGAGTACCGGCATACCTTTGCCGGCGGCTTCGACGACCGTCCCCATCACGGGAGCGAACCGGGCGATGGCACCGGCGCGCAGGTAGTCGCCGTAGGAGAAACCGCCGGGAACCACGACCGCGTCGACGCTCTTGAGGTCGGCGTCGCCGTGCCAGAGGTCGACGGCTTCGGCGCCGGCCAGCCGGACCGCGCGCGCGGCGTCGACATCGTCGAGGGTTCCGGGGAAAGTGATGACACCGATGCGGGCGGTCACGGGACGCGCACCACCTTCCAGTCCTCGATCACGGTGTTGGCCAGTAGCGATTCGGCGATCGAGGCGAGTTGGTCGTCGCTGACGTCGTCACCGACCTCGAGTTCGAAGCGTTTGCCCTGCCGGACGTCGGTGACGCCTTCGAATCCCAGACGCGGCAGAGCGCCGGCTATGGCCTGCCCTTGCGGATCCAGGATCTCGGCCTTCGGCATCACCTCGACCACGACACGTGCCACGGGTTGCTCCTCACAAAAAGGGGTGAGCTGCGTCCGGCGCCGACGCCGGGACGCGGATGGGGTTACCTGAGCAGCCTAATTGCCCGGTGGCCGGAAGGTCGCGGCGGGTGACCGAACATATGCGGTACTAGCCTTGCGTGCATGCATGTAGCCCACTTCGGACACTCCTGTGTACTCGTCGAACTGAACGGGAAGAAGATCCTCTTCGATCCCGGCGCGTTCTCCCACGGTTTCGAAGGCCTCACCGGACTGGATGCGATCGCCGTCACCCATCAGCACGCCGACCATATCGATCCGAACCGGATCGACCCGCTGATCGAGGCGAATCCCGGCGCGCGGCTGCTGTCGGATCCGCAGACCGCCGAACTCCGGGGCGGGGCCTGGGAGGCATTGCACGCGGGGAATGTGGTGGAGCTCGACGGGCTGCGGATCACCGGCGGCGGGGGCCGGCATGCGGTGATCCACCCCGAACTGCCGGTGATCGACAACACCGTCTTCCAGCTGGGCACCGCCGCGAACCCGACCCAGTTCGTCCATCCCGGCGATTCGCTCTGGGTTCCCTCCACTCCGGTCGATGTGCTCGCCGTTCCCGCCGCGGCCCCGTGGATGAAGATCAGCGAGGCGGTCGACTACCTGCGGTCGGTGGCGCCCCGGCTGGCCTTCCCGATCCACTACGGGATCATCGCCGAGCAGGCCTGGGGTGTGTATTTCAGCCGGCTCGACGAAATGCGCAAGGCGGATACCGAATTCACGATCCTGCGTCCGGAGCACGACGCCGAGCTCTGAACCCGGCCGACGGCGGCTCAGCGGGTGTAGGTCGACACCCTCCGGTTCGACGGCCCGCTCCGCCTGCGCCACGACCAGTCCCCCGAACTGCCCGACGACGGTGACCACATGCCGTCGATCCGGCGGGCCGGCAGCCCACCGGCGAAGTCGGAGACACCGTAGGCGCCCGCGGAGGCCAGGGCCCGTGTCGCACCCGCCGTCATCCGGACCGGTCCCGTTCGGCCCGGCCCAGCGGGCAGCAGGCACCGGTGGTGCACGCGCGCCGGTCGCAGAGCCGGCACAGCAGGTCGGCATTGCCGATATCGGAGTACAGACCGGTCAGCAGCTTGTCCAGCAGCAGCGCCAGGGTTTCGCGTTCGGCGGCATCGAGCGGGTCGAGCACATGCGCCAAGCCGCCGCCGCGGGCGGCCAGGATATTCGCCGCGGCCTGCCGGCCGCGCTCGGTGAGGCGGACGGCGATCTCGCGGCCCTGTCCGGGCCGGCGCTCCACGAGTTCCCGCCGCAGCAGGGTGTCGATCATGCGCGCCGCCGCCGACTGGCTCGATCCGACCCGGCGGCCCAGTTCGGTGCCGCTCAGTCCGGGCGAGCCGGCCAGCACCACCAGCGCCGCGGCCGCGCTGGTTCCGACGCCGGTGTCATCGGCCACCCGCTCGAGCATCAAGTCGGTGACCGCCAGGGCGGCGGCGCCCAACAGGTTTGCGGTCCGGCTATCATGCATGACTCATGCATAACATGCCGGGTATGGCCGAGTCCACTTTCGTCCGGGACCCGGGCCGGGAAATGGGAACCGCCGCCCCGTTATCGCCGAATGGGGCGGCGGAGTCTCAGGCCGCGCGGACGGCGCGGACGGGCTCCCAGCGGTACACCTCGCTGCGCGCCCCGTGATAGAGCGCGAGATCCACCGCGTCCAGCATCGCCTGCCGCGGCCCCGGAAGGCCCAACTGCGCGGCCGAAACCGCCAGGCGGAGTACACCGCCCCGCCGCGCGGTACGCGCGGCGCCCAGCACCAGCGCGCGGCACCACCAGGGCTCGGCGCGGAATCCCTCCCCGATGCCGTACACCCGCGCCTTCTGCACCGAATTGCGTTCCAGGTCGTGGATACCGGTCAACCCGAGCGAGAGCCGGAAACCGAGCTCGGGCAGCGCCGCGGTGGCACCGGCGGAAACATCCCAGCGGGGCGCGGCGAACAGGCGGGTGCGCAGGCCGACCTGCTCCATGGTCCGGTCGGCGGCGGTCAGCCGCAGCAGCGCCTCGTGTCTGGGCAGTGTCGCGAACTCGGCCCGGCGCCGTTTGGTCGCGGCCTGGTCGTAGCCGTGCAGCACCACGGCGTCCCCGCGACCGCGACGGCCGCGCAACCAGGTCTGGGTGGTGGGGTCGTCGGCGAGCCGGTATCCGCCCTTCAGCCGCGGCGCCACCAGCAGTGACAATCGCACCCCCCGCTGATCCATCTCCTCGGCGAAGCCGATCGCCGCGTCCCGGGTGGCTTCCCGGACGCCCGACACCGAAACGAGCAGCTCAGCGTTCATGTACCGACAATGACAGCCGCAGGTGTCCGTGGCGTGCAGTGCTGATGACCTGCGCATGCAGGTCCGGTGACCGGCCCGTGGAGCGGAAATGGCCGGGCGGCGAACAGGGGGACACCATCCGGTCGCCGCCCGGCGGGCCTACTTCTCTCCGAGACCGACGGTGTCCAGCACCCAGGCGTACTCGAAGGCGACCTCGCGCCATTTCTCGTACCGACCGCTGACCCCGCCGTGCCCGGCACTCATCTCCGTTTTGAGCAGCAGGGGCGAAGCACCGGTCTTGGTGGCGCGCAGTTTCGCGACCCATTTCGCCGGTTCCACATACAGCACCCGGGTGTCGTTGATGCTGGTGATCGCGAGGATGGCCGGATAGTCCCTGGCCGCGACGTTCTCGTAGGGCGAATACGACTTCATGTACTCGTAGACATCCTTGTCCGCCAGCGGATTTCCCCACTCGTCCCATTCGATCACCGTCAACGGCAACGAGGGATCGAGAATCGAGGTGAGCGGGTCGACGAACGGCACATTGGCCAGTACCCCGGCGAACAGTTCCGGCGCGATATTGGCGACCGCGCCCACCAGCAACCCGCCCGCGCTGCCACCGTCGGCGATCAGCCGATCCGGCGCGGTAATGCCGTTGTCGACGAGATGCTGTGCGCAGGAGACGAAATCGGTGAAGGTGTTCTTCTTGGTGAGTGTTTTGCCGTTCTCGTACCAGAGCCGGCCCATCTCACCGCCGCCGCGCACATGCGCGATCGCGAAGACCATGCCGCGATCGAGCAGCGACAGCCGCGACACCGAGAAACCCGGATCAATGCTCGCCTCGTAGGAGCCGTAGCCGTAGAGCAGCAACGGTTTCGGACCGGTGGCACGGTCGGTATCGCGCCGGGCGACGATCGAGATCGGGATTCGGGTGCCGTCCGCGGCCACCGCCCAATCCCGATGCTGCACATAATCGTTCGCGTCGTAACCGCCGAGTACCGGCTGCTCCTTACGCAGCAGCAGCGCACCGGTCTCCACCACATAGTCGAAGACCTGGGTGGGCGTGATGAACGAGGTGAGCCCGAGCCGCAACGTGGGCTGGTCCCATTCCGGGCAGGAACCGAGCCCGGCACTGTAGAGCTCCAGCTCGAATTCCAGCTCGCGCAGTTCGCCGTAGCCGTCCGCGGTCAGCGGCCACACCGCCACCCGGGGCAGCGCCTCGCGGCGATAGCTGAGCACCAGCTGCCCGGAGAAGGCGTCGATATCCTCGAGCCGCACATCGTCGCGGTGCCCGATGAGGGTGCGCAGCCGGGACGGGTCGTCGACCGGAGCCTCGGCCAGGACGAAATTCTCCGCCTTCACCCCGTCCACGACATCGTTGTGCAGGATCAGGAACCGGTCCTCGCCCGCCACCACCGCGTGCTCCGCCGAATACTCGACCCCGGCACGCCGGGGCAGCAGCACCCGGAACTCACCGGTCGGATCATCCGATTCCAGCACCCGGCCCTCGGTGGTGATCTTGGACCCCACCCAGATCATCAGATACTTCTCCGACCGGGTGGCGCCGACACTCACCCAGTAGCGCTCGTCCGGCTCGTGGAACACCCGCACATCCACGGCGGATGTGTCGCCGAGCCGGTGCCGCCACACGGTATCGGGCCGCCAGGATTCATCGACGGTCTGGTAGAAGACGTGGCTGCCGTCCAGCGACCAGGTGGCCCCGGGTGCGGTCCGCGGGATCTCGTCGCCGAGCAGTTCCCCGGTCCGCAGATCCATGAATCGCAAGGTGTAGCGCTCGTCACCGGCGGTGTCCACCGAGAACGCCAGCAGATTCCCGTCGTGGCTCACCGAGAACGCGCCGAGGGCGAAGAAATCGTGCCCTTCGGCCAGCACATTGCTGTCCAGCAGGACCTGTTCGCCGGGAATCTCGGTCCCGGCCTCGAGCTGCGGCGGCGTCCAGGCGTCGATCCCGGCGGCGTTCGCGTCGATCGGGCACCGGCAGTGCACGCCGTACTGTTTGCCCTCGTAGCTGCGCGAGTAGTACCAGTACTCACCGAGCCTGGTCGGCACCGACAGATCGGTTTCCTGGGTGCGGTTCTTGATCTCGTCGAAGATCTTCTCGCGCAGCGGTGCGAGATGCGCCGTCCGGGCCTCCGTATAGGCGTTCTCGGCCTCGAGGTGGGCGATGACCTCCGGGTCTTCCTTGTCCCGCAGCCATTCGTATTCGTCGACGAACCGGTCGCCGTGGTGTACCCGCTCGAACGGAACCGTCTTCGCCGTGGGCGCGACCGCCGCGTCGGTTACCGGACTACCACTGTCAGCCATGGCCACCACCGTAGCGGCCCGCATTCGGCCGCCGTCGGAGACCGCATCCGGCGGGTGACCCCGCCGAAGGATCAGGCGCCGATCGCGGGGCCGATGGTCGGCCAGGACGCCTTCAGCTGGTCGTTCCAGTACGACCACGAATGCGTGCCGACCGGGCTGTAGTCGACCCGCAGCGGCAGCCCCGCCGCCCGCGCCTTGTGTTCGAACGAGATCACACAGGCGTCGACCGCGAATTCGATCGGCCCGCCGAGAAAGATGTTCTCCGGCAGCTGCGGTTTCAGCTCCAGTTCGTGCGGCCCGGGCAGGCCGGTACCGGTCGACAGGAACAGCGTTTTACCGCGCAACCGGTCCAGCATGAGCGCCGGATCATGGGCCGCCCAGTCCGGGCTGCCCCCGGGTCCCCACATATTGTTCGGGTTGCCGCCCCTGGTCATGATGGAGAACTGCACCGCGCCGGCCGCCATCGCGGTATCCGGGCAGGCACTGTACCCGGCAACCGCGGTGTAGAGCTGCGGATGCCGGGCCGCGAGGATATAGGCGGCGTGCCCGCCCATGGACAGCCCACCGATCGCGTTCTGCCCGTCACCGGCGAAGTTGCCGTCGATGATCGGCGGCAGTTCCCGGGTCAGGAATGTCTCCCACCGGTAGCGGCCCAGGACCGGATCGTCGCGCTGCCAGTCGGTGAAATAGCTGGCCTTGCCGCCGACCGGGAGGACGACATTGACGTTCTTGCCGAGGAAGAAACGTTCCGCCTCGGTGGCATTGGTC
This sequence comes from Nocardia sp. NPDC050799, assembly GCF_040654015.1. Taxonomy (NCBI): domain Bacteria; kingdom Bacillati; phylum Actinomycetota; class Actinomycetes; order Mycobacteriales; family Nocardiaceae; genus Nocardia; species Nocardia sp. NPDC050799. The sequence goes on along the minus strand of NZ_JBFAHF010000065.1, from coordinate 14,447 downwards.
CAGGTGCTCTGGCCGACGCCCGGATCGAGCCCGTCCAGCAGGTAGTAGGTGGGCCGGCTACCACCCCCGGCCGGATGCAGCACCTGTACCTGCACGACCTGATTCATGGCGGGCGAAGAGATGAAGACCGCCGAACGCGTCGGGCCGAGTTCATCGATCCGTACGATTTCGGCCGCGGCGGCCGGAGCGGGTCGGAGTACCGGGAGCCCGGCAGCCGAACCGATCACCGCCAGCATCAGTACAGCTATCCGAAGATATCGCACGATCGCACCTCCCTAGCCCACCCCGGAAACTAGCTCATGCCCATGCTCGCCATTTCGCCCGACGACAGCGCACTGTCAGCATATTCACAGCAAACATACCGACTACAGTCGACAAAAGATCTTACGTGTCCGTATCGATACGATCCGCAAAACCACTCCCCGAGTAGGGAACCCTCGCTCACCGTCCCCGCTGAAGCGCGCCCCGGATGGAACCGGCCAGATAGTCCAGATCAGCCCGCGGCGGCGTCCGCGGCCGCCCCCGCAAACCGAATCCGTCCCCCGGGGTCCGGGGAATGACGTGCAGATGGACGTGGAACACTTCCTGTCCCGCGGTCACCCCGTCGGCCAGAAAGAAATTCACCCCGTCACAGGCCACCTCACTGTCCCGCAACGCCGCCGCCAGCCGCTGCCCCACCTGGAACAATTTCCCACCGAGCACCGGGTCGAGCTCGGCGAGCTCCCGCGCCGGTTTCTTCGGCACCACCAGCAGATGCCCCGGCGTCATCGGTCGAATATCCATGAACGCGAGCACATCCTCGTCCTCGTACACCCGGCTCGCCGGCGCCCGCCCGGCAACGATGTCGGAGAAAATCGAATAGGGATCCATACGCGTGATTATCTGCGCCCGGCCCGAGAACAACACGAGGCCCCGGCACCGAAAATCAGAGGATCGGCGACGGCGTATACCGGGCAGCGTCCGGGTAAGCCGAGGTCAGCTTGCCCACCTGTGCTACCACCTCCGCCACCTGAGTGTCGGCCGCTCCGATGAACGCCGACTTCTCCGCCAGCGCGGCATCCAGGGCAGCTCGGTCCAACGGCAACCGGTCGTCGGCGGCCAGCCGGTCCAGCAGGTCGGGTTCGCGGCCCTGCTCCCGCATCGCCAGCGCCACCGCCACCGCATGCTCCTTGATCACCTCGTGCGCGGCTTCCCGGCCGACCCCGGCCCGGACCGCGGCCATGAGGATGCGTGTGGTGGCGAGGAACGGGAGGTAGCGATCCAGTTCGCGGGCGATCACCGCCGGGTAGGCGCCGAATTCGGCCAGCACGGTCAGGAAGGTCTCCATCATGCCGTCGATCGCGAAGAACGCGTCCGGCAGCGCGACCCGGCGGACCACCGAGCAGAAGACATCGCCTTCGTTCCACTGCGCGCCGGCCAGTTCGGCGGCCATCGAACCGTATCCGCGCAGCACCACCTGCAGGCCGTTGACCCGTTCACACGAGCGGGTGTTCATCTTGTGCGGCATGGCCGAGCTGCCGACCTGGCCCGGCTGGAAACCCTCGGTCACCAGTTCGTGGCCGGCCATCAGCCGGATGGTGTGGGCCAGCGAGGACTGGGCGGCACCGATCTGCACCAGCGCGGACAGCACATCGTGGTCCAGGGAACGCGGGTAGACCTGCCCGACGCTGGTCAGCACGCTGGTGAAGCCGAGGTGCCGGGAGACCTGCTGTTCGAGCGCGGTCAGTTTCGCGGCGTCACCGCCGAGCAGATCCAGCATGTCCTGCGCGGTGCCCATCGGGCCCTTGATCCCGCGCAGCGGATAGCGGTCGACGAGTTCACGCAGCCGGGTGAGCCCGATGAGCAGTTCGTCGGCGGCCGAGGCGAAACGTTTACCCAGTGTGGTGGCCTGCGCGGCGACATTGTGCGAGCGCCCGGCCATCACCAGCGTCTGGTATTCGGCGGCCCGTTCGGCGAGCCGGGCGGCCACCGCGACACCGTGGGAGTGGATATGTTCCAGCGACAACCGGATCTGTAACTGTTCCACGTTCTCGGTGAGATCGCGGCTGGTCAGCCCCTTGTGCACATGCTCGTGCCCGGCGAGGGCGTTGAACTCCTCGATCCGGGCCTTCACGTCGTGGCGGGTCACCCGTTCCCGTTCGGCGATGGTGGCCAAGTCGACCTGTTCGACGACCCGCTCGTAGTCCTCGACCACCCCGGGTGGTACGTCGATACCGAGTTCGGCCTGGGCACGCAGCACCTCCAGCCACAGCCGCCGCTCGAGCACGATCTTCTGCTCGGGAGACCACAGATGCACCAGCTGCGGACTGGCGTAGCGGGTGGCGAGGACGTTGGGGATCAGGTCTGAGGTCACGTCCGGTCAGTCTAATGACCGGTAGCGGTCGATCGGCTGGTGCGTCGCCGGAGCCACGATATCGATGACCTCCAGCAGCGCGCCGCGGGCCGGCCGGCGGGGTTGCGGGTCGGATTCGCTGAGGGCGGCGACCACCGCGCCGTCGACCACCGCGACCAGCCTGCGCAGTTGTTCGGGCCGCACCACCCGGTCGGATCGGCGCAGCACATCGGAGAGCAGCTCGTCCAGCTGCCCGCGTAGTCGGAGCTGGACCTCGCGCAACTCGGGGTGCCGGGCCGAGGCGACGGTGCGTTCGTAGCGGGCGATCAATCGCCCGCGCGCGCCCTCGTCGACGCCTTCGGGACCGATCAGCAGGTCGAGCACCAGGTCGACGGTCGCCTCCGCACCGCGGCGGCGGTGGGTCACCTCGCCGATCCGCCGCCGCATGGCCTCGAGTTCGGCATTGCCGCTGAACTCGACGGCCCGCGCGATCAGATCCTCGAGCGATTCGAAGTAATAGGTCGTGGAGGCCAGCGGCAGTTCGGCGCGGGTCGCGACCGAGCGATGCCGCACCGCGTCGAAACCGCCTTCGAGCAGTAACTCGGCCGCGGCAGCCACCAGCGCCTGGCGACGCCGTTCACCCTTCGGAGTCGTCGCGGTTATCACCGTGCCATCGTGCCAGTCGTCATCAATACATCCGTGCGAAATCAGGGAAAGGGGAAAGAACCATCGATGTTTCTACCGCATCCACGCGGTGATGTTGTCGTACTGTGGAAAATCATTGCCGTGCACGATGTCGGCCTGTGCTCTGCCGCAAGTAGTCCCGGAGCCGGGTGAGCGCCGCTTCGATCTCCGCCGTCGCTCCGGCGAAGGAGAGGCGGATGGTGCGATGCCCGTTGACGGTGTCGAAATCCAGGCCCGGCGCCAGCGCCACCCCGGTGTGGGCCAGTACATCCGCGCACCAGGCCATGGAATCGTCGGTGAGGTGGCCGATATCGGCGTAGGCGTAGAAGGCGCCGTCGGCGGGCGCGAGGTCGGTGATACCGAGCCCGGCCAATCCTTCCAACAGGATGGCGCGGTTGATCGCATACCGGTGCACATGGGCGTCGAGTTCGGTCCGCGCTTCGTCACCGAACGCGTGCAATGCCGCGTACTGCGAGATCGCGGGCGGGCAGACGGTCATATTGGATGCCAGCCGCTGTAGCGCCGGGCGCAGTGCGGGCGGTGCCAGCATCCAGCCCAGCCGCCAGCCGGTCATCGAGAAATACTTCGACACCGATCCGATGACCACTCCCGCGCGGGAGGTCTCCCAGGCCGAGGTGGTCCGCTCACCGCCGTAGGTGATGCCGTGGTAGATCTCGTCGGAGATCAGCAGCGTGCCGTGGGTTTCGCACCAGCGGGCCAGCGCCGCGAGTTCGTCCGGTTCGATCATGGTGCCGGTCGGATTGGCGGGACTGGCCACGATCAGGCCCTGCGGCGGTTCCGGAAGTTCTTCGAGCATGGCCACTGTCGGCTGGAACCTGGTCTCGGCGCGACAGTCCAGTTCGACCACCCGGCAGCCGAGCGCGGCCAGCGTATTGCGGTAGGCCGGGTAGCCGGGGCGCGCGACCACCACGGTGTCACCGGGATCGAACGCGGCCAGGAAGATGAGGGTGAACGCGCCGGAGGAACCGGTGGTGACCACGACGTCGTCGGGATCCACCGGATAACCGTAGGTCCGGTGATGGTGCCCGGCGATCGTCCGGCGTAGCGGCAGCATGCCGAAAGTTTCGGTGTAACCGAACAATTCGGCATCGACGGCGGTCTTCGTGGCACGTAGCACCGGAGCCGGTGCCGGTGTCGAGGGCTGCCCGGCCGCGAGACTCAGTACGTCGCCGTGCGTTCGGGCGCGTTCGGCGGCGGCTTTCCAGACATCCATCACGTAGAAAGGTGGGATGGTCGAGCGCCGAGATTCAGTGGACACCCGACCGACGGTAGAACACCGCTTCGAGCGGTTCGACAGCTATGGTCTGCTCTGATGGTCGACAAGGCCGGCGGGCGGGCCGACGGTCCGCCAACACAGAACCCCGACTCCACCGCGTCCGGTCGCGGGATCGGGGCCCTGGGCCGACGCTGGAACCGGGCCGTGCACCCGCTTTCCGAAACGGTTCACCGGGACACGCCCCCGGGCGCGGCGGGTGCGACGACCGAACCGGCCGGCCACGAGCCCGCCACCCATTCCGGCCGGAAACCGCATGCCCGGCACGGCTCGGAGCAGGAATCCGCCGAGCACGACCCCGGCGCGGTCGGCACCGAATCGGGAACCGTGGATCCGGGCCCCGGCGACACAACAGAAACCACAGGTCCGGGCCCCCGCGACACACCGGAAACCACAGATCTCGCACTCGGCGCCGGCGCGCCCGCACTCGGCACCGCCGACGAGACGGCAACCGCCACCGAGGAGCGGTCCATCTCCCTGGACCGTGCGGCCGCGACCGGCGGCGGTCTCGTCATCGCTCCCGGCTGGCGGGAGCGGGCCGCGGCGCAGGCCCGGACGCCGGGGCCCCGGGCGGTCGCGGCCCGCCGGTGGCTGCGGCGATCCGCCGTGGATCTCTGGTCCCGCCGCCCCACCCGGGCCGAACTCGCCGACCTCGTCGCGCGCCGGCCGTCCGCCGAGGAGATCGCCGCCGCGGCCCGGCGCCACCACGTACTCATCGGTGTACTGCTGCTCGCCCTGCTCTTGGCGGCGGGCGACGGATCCGCGGGTATCGCGGTCACCGACCGGAGCCCGGTCCCGGGATTCGCCTATCGCGTGGCCCTGGCCCATCCGCTGCGACTGTCCGCACCGGTGCCGTCGGTACGCCGCTATCTCGATGCCATCGACAACGGGGAACGCCTGCGTGAACAGGCGGTGGTCGCCGCGGCCGCCCGGGCCACCCTGGACCGCGCCAAGGCCGAAGCCGCAGCCGCGGTCGCCGGCCAGGAGCAGCCCTGGATAAACACCGCGCCCGCGCCCGGCGGCCTCGGGGGCGGGTTGATCCCGCCCGGCGCCGTGCCGCCCGGCGCCGGTGGTTACGTCCTGCCCGCGCCGGGCACCTTCACCTCCGGATTCGGCAGCCGGTGGGGCACCTTCCATCGCGGTATCGATATCGCCGGCCCGATCGGCACCCCGATCTATGCCGTAGCGAGCGGCACCGTGATCGATGCCGGTCCCGCCGCCGGTTTCGGCCTGTGGGTGCGGATTCGGCACGACGACGGCGCGATCTCGGTCTACGGCCATATGTACGACTTCTTCGTCTCGGTCGGGGAACGGGTCCCGGCCGGTATGCAGATCGCGCGAATGGGCAACCGCGGTGATTCCACCGGACCGCATCTACATTTCGAGATCATCTTGGATGGTCAGCATGTCGATCCGCAGCGCTGGCTCGCACTGCACGGCCTCTCGTACAGCTGACACTAATTGATCATGGCAAATACTCGGAATTCGAAAGATCAACGGATCAATCACGACCGACCGAGCGGCTTACACCCATGTAACTCCAGGTAGATCGATTTTTCTCAGCAGAATAAAACCTTGGGTTATTTTATCGTTCACCTTTCGTTAATATTCCGCAACCAATCTGTGATTTGCCAGATAACGAACCGCAAGTTCGTTTGCCGCACGGTTATCAGTTCGTCCGAACATTCCGATGCGAAGGCTCGCCCCGGCGGCGCAGTGCGCCGTCCGGCCGCGGAAAACTGAATCCCCCTTCCGCAACACAAGTAATCAAGAAACAGCGCAACGACGGCGCCGGCGGCCATGGCCCCACGGCGGCGGATACCGGCGCGCTGGAGGAGCCGTTCCCATGCGTTTACGAAACCTGTTACTGCTCGTCGCCGTTGCCGCTGCCGTCGTGGTTCCCACCCAGGCCCACGCCGACGCGCCCATTACCGGTGTGCCCGCAGTACTACAGGCCCCGGCCCAGCAGGCCCAGCAGCAGATCCTCCACTGGCAGCAGCAGCTGCCGCAGCCGGAAGCGTTCGGCACGCCGGCCTACACCAACGACCTGGACGGGTGGATCCGCAACGCACTGCACGTCCTCGGCCGGCACGGTATTCCGGCCAGCTACGACGGCATCCACCGCAATGCGATGCGCGAGTCCAGCGGTAACCCCCAGGCGATCAACCTATCGGACTCCAATGCCGCCGCGGGCACCCCGTCGAAGGGGCTCATGCAGGTCATCGATCCCACCTTCGCCGCCTACCATGTGGACGGCACCTCATGGGATATCTACGACCCGGTCGCCAATATCGCCGCGGCCTGCAACTACGCCGCCCACCGCTACGGCTCCATCGACAACGTCTTCGGGGCCTACTGACCGGTCGGCCGGGAGGCCGGCCCCGGTGCGGGCGAGCGCACGCCGCGGCGCCGCCCGCACCATCGGGTCTCAGAGAGCGATACGGTCCTCGACAGCGGCCAGTCCGATATCGGAGCGGTAGTGGCTACCGGTCAGCTTGATACCGGCTATACGGTCGTAGGCGGCCTCCCGCGCCGCCGCCAGATCGACTCCGGTGCCGACGATACTGAGCACGCGGCCACCCGCGGAGACCAGCGCGCCGTCCGCACGCTGCGCCGTCCCGGCATGCAGCACCGTCGCCGCGTCGTCGGTCGCCGCGTCCCCGGCACCGCTGATCACATCGCCGGACCGCGGCCGGGCCGGATAGTTCTCCGCGGCCAGCACGACGGTGATCGCGGCGCCGTCGCGCCAGCGCGGCGCGGACGTCTCGGCCAGCGTGCCGGTCGCGGTGGCGTACAGAAGTTCGCCGAGCGGGCTGTCCAGCAGGGCGAGCACCGCCTGGGTCTCCGGATCACCGAACCGGCAGTTGAACTCCACCACCGCAGGCCCGGCTGCCCCCATCGCCAGCCCCGCGTACAGCAGCCCGCTGAAAGCGGCTCCGCGCCGGACCAATTCGGCGGCCACCGGAGCCACCACCTCGTCGACGATCCGCTCGACCGTCCCGTCGGGCAGCCACGGCAGCGGCGTGTAGGCGCCCATTCCGCCGGTATTGGGCCCGGTATCGCCGTCACCCACCCGCTTGTGATCCTGCGCGGGCAGCAGCGGCACCACCGTCTCCCCGTCGACCAGGCAGAACAGCGAAACCTCCGGGCCGTCCAGGAACGATTCCAGCAGCACCGGATGCCCCAGCTCGAGCAGTTCGGCGGCATGTCCGCGGGCCACCAACCGGTCGGGTGTGACCACCACACCCTTACCCGCCGCGAGCCCGTCGTCCTTGACCACCCAGGTCGGGCCGAAACGGTCCAGCGCCGCATCCAATTCGGCGGGCGAGTCCACCACCTCGCTGTGCGCAGTAGGCACCCCGGCCGCCGTCATCACATCCTTGGCGAACGCCTTCGATCCCTCGATCCGGGCCGCCGCGGCCGACGGGCCGAAACAGGCGATCCCGGCCGCGCGCACCGCGTCGGCCACGCCCAGGACCAGCGGCACCTCCGGGCCGATCACCACCAGATCCGCGGCCACCTCCCGGGCCAGCGCGGCCACCGATTCCGCGGAACTCGGGTCCACCGGCCGCACCTGCGCGTGCTGGGCGATACCGGCATTACCGGGCGCGGCGACGATCGCGCTCACCGCCGGATCACGGCGCAGCGCAAGGACGAGGGCGTGTTCACGGGCTCCGGAACCGATGACGAGTACTCGCACCCGGACAGCTTATAGGTGCCGTATCGATGCCCGGCGGGGCAGGCTCACCGCCGGTCCCCGCCCGGTACCAGCGACTTCACCCGGCCGGAGGCCGGGTGTGGATGATGGAGGAAACGCCCTGAACGGGTGGACAACCCGCGTGCCGGGGCCCAGCGATCCCGGTGCGCGCATACGGGAGGACGTGCGCATGGGTCTGATGGACGGAATCATGGGGAATGCCGGACAGGTGGAGCCGGCCCGGGCCCAGCAGGAATACCAACGGCTACTCGGCAACGGCGAACAGGTCTACTCCGCCTACATCCTGGTCCGCGACGCCATGCTTTTCACCAACCGGCGGCTGATCCTCATCGACAAACAGGGACTGTCCGGCCGGAAGGTGAGTTACCACAGCATCCCCTACCGCTCGATCACCCATTTCGCGGTGGAAACAGCGGGCACCTTCGATCTCGACGCGGAGCTGCTGTTGTGGATCTCGGGCACCGACACGCCGCTGCAGAAGAAGTTCAACCGCCAGGTCGACATCTACGAGGTGCAGGGAATTCTGTCGCACTTCGTCGGAGCGTAAGTGTGTACTTCGGCGCGGCAACACTAGTCTCGCCCCATGGCATCTGTTTTCAGTGCGATCATCGCCGGTGACCTGCCGGGCCGGTTCGTGTGGGAGGACGACGAATTCGTCGGTTTCCTCACCATCGCGCCGGTGACGCCGGGACACACCCTGGTGGTGCCCCGCAAAGAGATCGATCAGTGGCAGGACATCGAACCCGAGGTCTTCGCGCGCCTGAACGGGGTCGCGCAGAAAATCGGCCAGGCCGTGCGCGCGGCCTGGGACGCGCCGCGGGCGGGTCTGCTGATCGCGGGACTCGAGGTCCCGCATCTGCATGTACACGTGTTCCCGGCGTTCACCATGGGGAATTTCGATATCTCCGGTGCCGATCCGAACCCGGAGCCGGAGTCCCTCGACGACGCGCAGGCACGGATCAAGCAGGCGCTGCGTGAACTCGGCCACGGCGCGAACGTTCCCGCCTGAGTCAGGTCCGGTTCCCGCTGTCGTCCGCGGCGGCGGGACCGGCCGGCTCCGGCCGGTTGCGCGGTAGCCGGACCGTGAAGGTGGTGCCCACCCCGTATTCGCTGTGGACTTCCACGGTGCCGCCGTGCGCGGCGACCAGTGCCTGCACGATCGACAGGCCCAGCCCGGCTCCACCGCTGCCCCGGCTGCGCGAATCGTCGGCCCGATAGAACCGCTCGAAAACCCGCGCGGCCTGGTCCGGTGACATCCCCGGTCCGGTATCGGCCACCGCGAGACGCACCTCGTCCCGGTCGGGTGTCAGCCGGACGGTCACCACCGCCTCGGGTGGCGTGTGCACGAGCGCGTTGTTCAGCAGGTTCGCCAGTACCTGCCGCAGCCGAGCCGCGTCGCCCGGTACCTCCGCAGTACCGGAACCGGGCCGTACTTCGAAACGGATCGTGTGCTCCGGGTCGTGGCGGCCCTGCGCGGTCGCGACCGCGCGCGCGCTGTGCACGGCGTCGCTGGTCAAGGTCAGCAGGTCGACCGGGGCGTGTTCCACCGGACGCTCGGCGTCGAGCCGGGCCAGCATCAGCAGATCCTCGACCAGCAGGCCCATCCGTTTCGACTCGCGTTCGATCCGGTCGAGCAGCATATCGGTATCCCCGGTGGCACCCTGCCGGTACAGCTCGGCGAAACCCTTGATCGTGGTCAGCGGCGTCCGCAACTCGTGGCTGGCGTCGGCGACGAAACGGCGCATCTTCTCCTCGGACCGCCGCGCTGCCTCCTCCGAGGCCTCGGTCGCGGCGAATCCACGCTGGATCTGGGCCAGCATCGAGTTCAACGATTGCGCCAGCCGATCGACCTCGGTGTTGGTCCCGCGCATCGGCACCCGCCGGTGCAGATCCCCCGCCGCGATATCGGCGGCGGTCTCCTCCACCTGCACCAGCCGGCGCAGACTGCGTCTGATGACGAAGTAGGCGGCCACCGCCAGCATCGCGAGTACCAGGGCCCCGATCACCACCTGCAGCACCACCAGCCGCTCGACGATCTCCTCGGTCTCGTCCAGTCGCTGCGCCACCACACTGGTACCTCGGGCGTTCACCGTGTACCGGACCCGCCACTGCCCGGAATCGCCGTCGGCCGATCCGGTGCTGAAGGTCCCCGGACGCATGTCCTGCGGCAGTTCCGGCGCGCCGTTGCCCACATCGGACTGCAGATACAACTTGCCCGAGTCGTCCTCGACCCGCGCGTAGTACGGCACGGGCGGCCGCTCCCGCCCCGGCTCCCCCGGCAGCGGTAACGGTGGCCGGCTACCGGGCCGCGCCCAGGTCTGCGCCTGCTCCTGCAGCTGTTGATCCACCCGCTCGATCAACGCGGCACGCAACGCCGAGGTCACCGCCACCCCGGAGGCCAGCAGCCCCGCGGCGGCCAGCGCGACCAGCGCCAGCACCAGCGTCACCCGCAGCGGGACGGCCGCGAGACGACCGGTCATCCCCCGCCGGGCCGGAGGGGATGCCGAGGCGACCGGCGCGGTCTCGGCCGTCACGACCGGCCGGCGGATTCACGCATCACATACCCGACCCCGCGCAAGGTGTGGATCAGCCGCTGCGGACCGGTATCGACCTTCTTGCGCAGATACGACACATAGGTCTCCACCACCCCGACCTCCCCGCCGAAGTCGTAACGCCACACATGGTCCAGAATCCGTGGCTTGCTGAGCACCGTCCCCGCGTTCACCATGAAATACCGCAGCAGCGTGAACTCGGTCGGTGACAACGCCACCGGCTCTCCGGCCTTCAACACCTCGTGTGTATCGTCGTCCAACTCGATATCGGCGAACCGGATACGCGACTGCTCCCGCGCCGGCGCGGTGGCCCCGGCCCGGCGCAGGATCACCCGCAACCGCGCGACGACCTCCTCCAAACTGAACGGCTTGGTGACATAGTCGTCGGCGCCCAGCGTCAGCCCGGTCACCTTGTCCTGGATATCGTCGCGGGCGGTCAGGAACAACACCGGCGCATCGATACCGTCGGCCCGCAACCGCCGCAGCAGCCCGAACCCGTCCATCCCCGGCATCATCACATCGACGATCAACGCATCGGGCCGGAAGCCGCGCGCCACATCCAGCGCCTGCGCCCCATCAGCGGCGGACGCCACCTCGAACCCCTGGAACCGCAAACTCACGGTCAGCAGTTCCACGATCATCGCCTCGTCGTCGACGACCAGCACCCGCGCCTCAGGTACTCCGCCCTGCGCCCCACTCATGCCACCCATACTGACCCACCGCGCTGGCATCCCCCTGCGCACTCGCTGTGAACAAGCTGTGTTGGATTGCGGCGCCTCCGGCGCCGCGGGGGTCGAGGCCCCCTCGGTCCCGCCGTTCAGGCCTCGAGACTCGAGCCTTCGGCTCATGCGATGTGCGGTGGGCCGTCCATAGAGTGTGACCATTGAGCACCGTCGGCAAAGGGCGGGACGGGCCTCGAACCTTTCAGGGCCTCGTAAGACTCGGCACCGAGCGGGTGCTGCTATTCGTGGAAGCGATCAGATGCCAGGCCGGCGGGGTGGTCGAGTCAACATGTCGCGCGTCAGACTTTGTGGCAGCAAAGCCCAAGCACCCTAGCTGGACGGCAGCGCCCATCGAAGCAATACCCGAGGTCAAGACCAATTTTCAGCTTTCTTGTAGCTACCGCCCGAACCCGAAACGGACAGAGACCGGACAAAAACGGACCGGGAATTCATTGCCAAAGTGCTGCCACCGGAGGACTACTGGGTATAGGCGGCGCAACAAAAGACCGAACCCTGTGCTGCTGCGGGAGAACCCTTTTCACATTTACTGATCAGAAAGCAATACAATGGCACCTGTCATCACCTCGCTGACACCCTCTTTCGGCCCACCGGCGGGTTTCAACTCTGTAGTCATCACCGGCTCCGGATTCAGCAATGTCGGTCCCTTGACCGTCCGGTTCGGCGACAAGGCAACGACATTCACCATCGACTCCGATACCCAGATCACCGCCATCGTCCCGCCCGGCACCGGCACGGTGAACGTCACCGTACAAGCACTGCTGGACGGCACGAGCAACCCGATGCCCTACACCTATGGTCCGGCTCCAGTTCCTACCTTGACCAGCATCACTCCGACGTCGGGGTCAGCGGCCGGCGGGACGACGGTCGTGCTCACCGGGACCAACTTCACCGGAGCCACCGCGGTGAGTTTCGGTGGGACACCGGCAACCTCGTTCACGGTCAACTCCTCGACACAGATCACCGCGGTGACCCCTGCCCATGCAGCTGGGCCCGTATCGGTCACCGTCACCACACCGTTCGGAACCAGCAACGGTGTGGCGTTCACCTATATCGCGGTGCCCACCCTCACCGGCGTCACCCCGAACTCGGGACCGCCCAGCGGCGGGACAGTGGTGGTACTCACCGGCACAGGCCTGACCGGAACCACCGCTGTGAGTTTCGGTGGGACACCGGCGACCCTGTTCACCGTCAACTCCGACACCCAGATCACCGTCCTCACCCCAGCTCATGCCGCTGGAACGGTGCTCGTCACCGTTACCACCCCGGGTGGAACCAGCAACGGTGTCGCGTTCACCTATATCCCGGTGCCCACCCTCACCGGCGTCACCCCGAACTCGGGACCGCCCAGCGGCGGGACAGTGGTGGTACTCACCGGCACAGGCCTGACCGGAACCACC
>NZ_JBFAHF010000065.1:0-1627 GCF_040654015.1 Nocardia sp. NPDC050799 | reverse complement strand
GCAGTGAGTTTCGGTGGGACACCGGCGACCCTGTTCACCGTCAACTCCGACACCCAGATCACCGTCCTCACCCCAGCCCACGCCGCGGGAACGGTGCCGGTCACCGTCACCACCGCCGGCGGAACCAGCAACAGTGTCTCCTTCACCTACGCCTCGGGCCTGGCGCCGGTCGATCTGGGGACCGCGGCGTCGTTCGCGGTGCTGGGGGCCTCGACAGTCACCAACACCGGAGCCACGGCCATCTCCGGTGACCTGGGTGTCAGCCCGGGCACCGCAGTGACCGGATTCCCGCCGGGAACGGTGACAGGCGGAGCGATCCATGCCGGGGACGCGGTCGCGGCGCAGGCACACACCGATTTACAGGCTGCCTACACCGATGCGGCGGGCCGCACGCCCACCGCCACCGTGACGGCTGATCTCGCGGGTCAAACCCTGACTTCCGGGGTGTACAACGCCACTGCCGGGATCAGTCTCAACGGCACCGTCACCCTGGACGGGCAAGGCAACCCGGGGGCGGTGTTCATCTTCCAAGCCGGGACGACACTGATCACCGGAGCCAACAGTGTGGTCAACCTCATCAACGGGGCCACCGCGGACAACGTGTTCTGGCAAGTCGGTAGCTCGGCCACGCTGGGCGCCGGCACCGACTTCGCCGGAAGCCTGCTGGCCTTCACCTCGGTGACGGTGACGACCGGCGTCACCGCAGACGGGAACATCCTGGCCCTCAACGGCGCAGTCACCCTCGACACCAACACCATCACGGCACCCTGAACCACGACCCACCGAAAGGATCATCCACCCTGTCCGCGCGCCATCGGCGCGCGGACAGCGCCGTATCCGGGCGTGGCCAGCCGCTACACGGCCCGGACGGCGAAGTGACCGTCGCAGAGGCAGCGCGGCGGGCGAAGGTGTCCGAGCAGTCGGTCGGGAACTGGAAGCGTCAGTTCCTCGAGGCCGGCCGAACCGGGCTGGTGGCGGGGAAGTCGGGTCCGGCGACGCGGGAGGCTCAGCTCGAGGCCGAGATCGAGGATCTGACCCAGGCGCTGGGTGAGGCGCATCTGGCGGCGCGGGTGTGGAAGAAGTCCGCGGAGGGCCGGTTGGGCCCTTCGAGGACCTCGAGGTGATCCGCGTCGAAGCGGGCATGCCGACCACGAGGTTTTGCCAGGTGATCGGTGTGCCCGAGCGGACCTGGCGACGCCATCAGGCTCGGGTTCGTGTTGGCGCGCCGGTGAAGAAGCCGTGGCCTCGGCCGGCCCGTGAGACCGTGCGGGCGGTCGCGCGTCGGCATGCCCATGAACATCCGGCGTGGGGACACCGCGAAGTCTGGGCGATGTGTCGTTACGAGGGGTTTCGGGTGTCGCAGGCGACGGTGTTGCGGCTGCTACGTGATGGAACCGGCCCACAGAAGTCCACCTCGGCGCCGCCGACCCCCTGATACCCAACTTTCCCGAGACCGAAAATCTGCCAACTACTCGACGCGGGACAAACATCCGACCCGGACATCGAATGCCGACGCAACCCGCACGCGTCGAGCTTTACGAGACACCTCAAAGGGTTGAGGCCCGTCTCGCCGTTTCGGCCTCGAAAGCGCATGAGCCGAAGGCTCGAGTCTCGAGGCCGAAACGGC
>NZ_JBFAHF010000064.1:0-22364 GCF_040654015.1 Nocardia sp. NPDC050799 | reverse complement strand
TCAACCAACTACCGGAGACCTCGCCACATCACCAACTTCTCAACCCGGACAACGGGTTCCATCCCACACCATCGGGCTTATGAAACGCGGCCTAAGGCCGCTGCACGGCCGGTTGTCTGCCGGCCCCTGGGCACGATCACGACCCAGCGGTTACGGGGGCGGCGAGCCCGTGTTCGTCGATCATCCGCTCCAGGGTGAGGAGAGTGTCGTCCAGACCCGGTCCCGAACGGCGGCCGGGGGTGAACGTCGCGGGCAGTTTGCGCATCCCCTGGATCACCCCGATGGTGTCGTAGTGCACCGTCCCTTCCGGGTCACAGTCGAAGTCCGGGATCCGGTCGAGGACGGCGACCAGCATTCGCTTGAATACCGTGCGCGCGAGATTGGACCCGATGCAGCGGTGTATCCCGAGCCCGAAGCTGGTGTGCCGATTACCTTTACGGTCCAGAACCAGGGTGTCTGGTTCGTGGAATACCGCGGGGTCACGGTTCGCCATCGCCCAGGACAGCCAGAGCCGCTCGCCTTCTTCGAAACGCTGGCCGGCGATTTCGCAGTCCGCGGCGATGGTTCGGCCGTCACCGGGCGCGGGGGTGAAGTAGCGCAGAAATTCCTCGGTCGCGGGGTTCAGCAACAGTTCGCGTTCGCGACTGAGGGTTTCCCGTTCGCGGGGGTGCTCGGACAGCCATTCCAGTGAGTGGGCGGTCAGTGCGGTGGTCGTATCGAACCCGCCGCCGATGAGCAGCCCGAGCATGCCGAGCAGATCGATGTCTTCGGGTTTTTCGCCGTCGATCTCCAACCGGGCCAATCCGTCGATCAGGCCGGGTCGCGGATTCTCCCGTATCACGTGGAGGTTCGCCAGCAGGTCCAGGCCCATCGCCATGTTGAGTTCCTGCACTCGTTCCCGGTCGGGTGAATCCGGTGGGGTATACACCACCGCGTGCGAGGGTTCGTTGTAGACGACCCACTTCGCCAGCGGTATTCCGAGCATGCCGAGAGTCACGACCGCGGGGACGATATTCGCGAGATCGTCGACGAAGTCGATCCGCCCGGACTCGATCTTCTCGTCGAGGCACGCGCGCACCAGCTCATCGATGAAGGGCTCCCACCGGCGTACGGCGCTCGGCGACAGGTAGGGGTTGAGTACCGCGCGGAACAGCCGGTGCTCGGGATCGTCCATTTCCAGAATGCCGTTGCGCATGGGCATCGGGGTCTCGGCGAACGGAATGGTGATACCGAGATAGCCCCGGCGTTCGTTCTTGTAGTCGCGATCATTCGACACGTGCGGACACCGCGCGAGTTCGAACACTTCGCGGTGACCGGCGGCGACCCAATGGCCACCGTAAGTGTCGCTCCAGGCCACCGGGCATTTTTCGTGCATCTCCCCGGTAATGGCGGTGAATCGGCCCCGATACTCCGGGGTGTGCCGGTCGAAGTGATAGAGCTTGCGCATCCGGCCGGAGTCGGTCGATAGATGTTCTGCGTCCACTGTTGATTCCTTTCGAAGAGAGTCCACACCTAGGCGGGCGACGATCCGACGCGGGGCTCCACGCTGTTCGGACCTTCGACCAGATGTGCCGGGCGGCTCCGCGGTGCCGAATGCCCGGCGGGCGGCCCGGGCGAGACCGTTTCCGTCTTCACCTTCCTCGTGGCTTCGGCGCCCTCAGTTCCCGTAGCGCCGCCGAGAACAACCCGTCCATATTCGGGCTCAGGTCGGAGAGGGTCGCGGCGTTCGCATACCCAGCCGGACCGAACACGCGTCCGAGCGTGTCGGTGGTGGTTGCCGCCCCGATGGACAGGCAGAGGCAGGCGATCCCGTCGGCGCGGAGTTCGTCGACTGCCTTGCGGGTGTCGGCTTCGGCATAGCGGCTTTCGTAGCCGTGGTCATAGGGCAGGGCGTCGGAAAGAACGAGGAGCAGACGATACGGTGTGCCTGCCTCGGTGTCGAGGATCCGGCCGGCGCCGCGGATACCGGCACCGAGCCTCGTATATCCGGAGGGCTGGATCTGGTTGAGCCGCGCCCGCTCGACTGCGCCGAACCGCTGATCGAATGTTTTGATCGCCGGAAGGTGAACGGCGTGCCGACTGTCGGAGCGGAACGCGTACACCGCGACACGGTCGCCCAGTTCGTCCAGCGTGGCGGCGAGGACAGCGGCGGCCCGGCGGTGGTGCTCATGGACGGCGCGGCCGTCCGGATCGGTATCGGTGGCGGAACCGGAGGCGTCCAGCAGGATGAGAACACCGAGATTCCGTGCCTGTTTGCGGGATTCGGCGTACACGTTCTCCGCTGGTGAGTGGCCCGACCGTACATCGACGACCAGGTCGAGCAAGGCATCGATATCCAGTTCGTCTCCGTCGGGACGACGGCGTAAGAGCTTGGGCCCGAGGCCGACACGCGCCAGGCGGCGCCGGAGCACGTCATCGTGCGAGATATCAGCGGCGGCGGTATCCGCGGCGGTTCTCAGCGGGAAGTCCAGAACCCGGCACCACTCGGGCCAATACCTGTTGTCATGGACATCCCATTCCGGGTACCAGGCTCCGCCTATGCCGGCGACGGCGCCGGGTTTTCCGTCGACGACGAAATTGATCGCGGTAGGCAGCGGCCGGGCATCGCTACCTGCCATCCGGCCCCGCCGAACGGCACGAACCCGCATCTGGGCACCGGCATCGCTGTCTCCGGGGGCGCGCGAGGTGCCGAGCAATTTCCGTAGCAGATCGGCGAGCTTTTCTGAGTTGACCAGCGGATTCTCGAAGAGTTTCAGGATGCGGCTGGTGCCGGTACCCGCCGCGTCGTCGTCTTCGTCTTCGTCGTCGGGATCGAGCTGCTCGAGGAGATCGAATTCCAGCCGCAGGTCCTTGTCGGTCGCCCGGGCGTTCGGTCCGCGGCCGGACTTCAGTAATCGGGCGGGTTCGATGGCCCCGAACCACTCCGGCGGATCGGCGATCACGGCCCTACCTCTCGCGAGGGCGAGCGATTCGTCGACGGTGGCGGTCTGCGCTTCCCCGTACGGACCGAGCGCGGCGGCGATCGGCACGCGCAGGGCGAGTTCGGTGAGCCCGCGCCTGCCTTCGAGCGCCAGGTAGCGACGCGCGATGCGCGGACGTCCTCGCAGCCCTTTGATCACACCCTGATCCAGGCTTCCCGCCCGGAGCAGAGCACATTGCACCAGCACTTCACTGCGCTGCTGGACGGGGCAACTACCCGCGGAAACGAAGACAGTGTCGCCGTCGGTATACGCGGCCGCACCGGCCGGGGCCGCCGCGACTGCGACGGACCGGCCGGCGAGGAAGGTGGCGAGGAGCCGGAACCGTTCCGGATCTTCGGTTTCCGATGGGGTCATGACGACGGCAGGACGACATCGGCGAGTTCACCGAGGGCGCGCACGATATCCGGATCGTCGGACAGAGCCTGTACGACCGCGGACCGGACGGCGGCGCGCAGGTTCAGCCCACCTGCCACCAGCGTCCCGGCCAGGATCAGCATCCTGGTCGAGGACGCTTCGCGCAGCGGTGATCCGTCCAGGTTCCGGATGGCGTTACCCAGCGTGACCAGAGCATCGGCGATTTCCGGAGCGACCCCGGCCTCACGCGCCACCACCTCGCGCTCGATCGCGGGCGGCGGGAAGCCGAGTTCGATCGCGACGAATCGCTGCCGGGTGGACTCCTTGATGTTCTTCAGAACGCTCTGGTACCCGGGGTTGTAGGAGATCACCAACTGGAAGCCCGGCGCCGCCGCAACCGTGGTACCGAGCCGATCGACAGGAAGCTCACGGCGATGGTCGGCGAGCGGGTGGATCACCACCGTGGTGTCCTGACGCGCCTCCACTATCTCGTCCAGATAGCAGATTCCGCCCTCGCGAACCGCGCGGGTCAAGGGTCCGTCGACCCACACCGTTTCACCGCCCTTGAGCAGGAACCGGCCCACCAGATCCGCGGAGGTCATATCTTCGTGGCCGGCGACCGTGATCAGCGGGCGGCCCAGTTCGTGCGCCATGGCCTCCACGAAGCGGGTTTTCCCGCATCCCGTGGGGCCTTTCAACAGGACCGGTACGCCGCGGCAGGACGCGGCGCGGAATACGTCTGCCTCGTCTCCGACCACCCGGTAGAACGGTGCCTGGATGTCGGGGCGGCTCACGGCTGTGGCTGTGGTCGGCATATCAGTCCTCCGGCTGGAACGGCACGATCTTCGGCATCTCGACTCCGTCCGGCAGGACGAGTTGACCGTCCTTGTCGATGTAGCCGGAGTCATTGCGTGGCATCGGCAGATCGGGATGAGGGCATGGCTTATCCGTCCCGTCGCCGCAGATGCCGCCGGTGAAGTACGAACGCTCCTGGATATCTTCGGGCCAGGGATCGGCATGCTGGCCGACCCATTGCGCGGGAAGGTTGTAGAAGACGAAGAAGATCGCGCTCACCGCCGCGAATATCGCCAGGAAACGCGTGAGCTGCTGCCGGACGACGCCACCTCGGACCTGGTCGAGCCCGCGCTCCACGATCGTGCGACCGCGATCATCGGTGAAGAAACGCAGACACGCCAGGCCCGCCTGCACCGCACCCCACATCAGGCCCTCGTAGATCGGCCACTGGTAATAATGACCCGCGTTGAACGACAAAGACTGGATCGCGCCCGGGAAGGTGTAGAGCCCGAGCGGCAGCAGCATGCAGCCTTCCATGATGAAGTCCAGGACGAAGGTGAACGCGAACGTGACACCGATCAACTGAAGATTGCTGATCCCGGGCCAGCGTGACTTGACCTTCCGCATGAACCAGCACACGCCGATCGTGATCAGCAGCACGCCCCACGCATAGCCCGGGACGTTCATCAGTAGTGGTTCGGCGACCTGGGCACCCGGCTCCTCCTGCGATACCCAACCAGGAACGTAGGGCGCCCAGGAACCCCTGTTGAACATCCAGGTGTTGTACGTGCACCACGTGTTCACATAGTTCAGGAACGGGTCCTGGAAGAACATCAGGCCCATGGACGCCAGCAGTATGCCGTCCAGGGTGATCCGGCGCTCGCGCCACCACGGCCTGATGATCCACCAGTAGATGGCGAGGGGAAAACCGATCAGGACACCGGCGGTCCAGATGCTGAGGATCGTCTTCATGAGCATCGGCGGATCGTTCGGGCCGGTGGGCACCCGTTCGAAATAGGGGCCGGTGACCCATCTGATCCAGACGTACACCTGGAGCGCCAGGATCAGCCCGCCGAGGATGGCCCAGATGTAGATGCCTTTGCTCGTTTGCCGATTCTCGGCGCCGAGGGTCGCGGCGCCGAGTGTTTCGGTGACCTCGGCGGTCTTCTTGTTCGACAGTTCGCTCATGCAACTGCCCCTTCTGGATTGCGTTCCGCAGCGCTCGCTGGTCCGGTCGCCGGGCAGCGGCGACGCGGCGATGCGCTCGATATCACCGGCGCCGCAACGGAAGTCCGTCTTCCGCGGCGTGTCCGCCTTCTTCTGGCATCCGGCCCTCCGCCAAGATACCAATGAGTATCCACAGTCACAATGGGGATCTGAGATCCATGCTAGGATCGCTGTCGTGGTGGAGCGTTGGACGAAAGAACGGCGATTGGAACGCACCCGTGCGCTCCTCCTGGATGCCGCCGAGGAGGTGTTCGCCGAAAAGGGTTTCGCGGCAGCAACCCTCGACGACATCGCCCACGCGGCCGGCTACACGAAGGGCGCCATCTACAAACATTTCTCCGTGAAGGAGGAACTGTTCCTGGCGGTGAGCGACCGCTACTGGCGTCGCTACTTCGACAACTTCGCCGAAGTCCTCTCATCCGTCACCGCGGTCGGGCCGCACGAACTCGATAGAGTCGCCGAACGGTGGCGTCGGCTGAGTCACGACCGCGGTGCGGAGCATGCCGCGCTGGGGCACGAGTTCACGCTCTACCTCCTGCGAAATCCGGAGGCCCGGGCACGGGTAGCGGCCAAGCGGCTGGAAGTAGCCGAAGAACTCGCCGCATTTGTCGCCGAGAACCTCGAGCGTGTGGGCGGCAGTCTGACGATCACCCCGCGTGCCTTCGCCCAGGTACTCATCGCCACCAGCGACTCCGTGATACTCGGCAGCCAACTCGACGATATCGACCTCTATCGGCCGATCCTCGAAATGTATCTGTCGGTCGTCAAACTTCCCTGACGATCATTTCCTGCGACTTCGCGGGCGGCTGCACAAGTTCCGCGTGGCTCGGCGTGAAAGAAGGCACTATGAGCGCTCCCGTCCTCGTCACCGGCGCATTCGGCCAGGTCGGCAAACGCGTCACCGAACTTCTGCTGTCCAGAGGCCGAACCGTGGTGGCCACGGATCTACGCACCGACACCACACTGTCCGCTGCGGACGAACTGGCCGGGGCTACCGGACCGGGCACTCTGCACACCACCTTCGCCGATCTGCTCGACTCCGGCGCTGTCGAGGCGCTCGTGGAGGAACACCGCCCCGGCACGATCATCCATCTGGCCGCCATGTTCTCCCCGCAGTCCTACCGCAACCCACAGTTGGCGCGACGAATCAACGTCGGCGGCACCGAGAACCTCGTGCGCGCGGGCCAGAAGCTGTCGACCGCACCACTACTGCTGTTCGCCTCCAGCGCAGCGGTATACGGTTCCCGCAATCCGCACCGTCATCCCGAACGCATCACGGCAGACACGCCGGTCGCCCCGATCGACCAGTACGGCGAGGACAAGGTACTGGCCGAGGGTGTCATCACCCGCAGCGGTCTCCCCCATGCGTGCCTGCGGCTCGGCGGCGTACTGTCCCCCGACACCACCGCCGGCATCAACACCGACCACCTGGTGCTCATCCGCGCGACCCCCGGCGACAACCGACTCCACGGCGTCGACGCCCGAGACGTCGCCCTGGCATTCGCCAACGCCGTCGACCACCGCGACAGCATCGACGG
The DNA here is from genome assembly GCF_040654015.1 of Nocardia sp. NPDC050799. Taxonomy (NCBI): domain Bacteria; kingdom Bacillati; phylum Actinomycetota; class Actinomycetes; order Mycobacteriales; family Nocardiaceae; genus Nocardia; species Nocardia sp. NPDC050799. The sequence continues at coordinate 15,469 of NZ_JBFAHF010000064.1, read as the reverse complement.
CAAAGTGCTGCTCATCGCCGGCAACGACAGCTACGCCCACACCCACCGCGACGTCGAGGACGCCATGTTCGAAGCCATGGGCATCGGCCGGCTCGGACCCTCGGCAAGCCTGCCCGGCGACCCCGCCGACGACCGGGGATGGGCCTTCACCGGCTGGTTCGACACCACGGAATCACAAGCGCTACTGAACTTCCAGCAGCACGAGTGGCGGGAAACGGTCGCGTGGATCGCCGAGGCTCAGCCACGTTTCCTGCGAATCGCCCTCCGGACCACCGGCTCCCTCCTTCGGCCGGCGATACGCACGGCCCTGGCCCTGCAGCGACGAATAGAACATCGGGGCCGCTACGCCGATCCCTGGAGCCTGATCGCCGCCCGATACGGCCCGCAAGCCCTCGCCGAAAGTAGCGGAGACACGGACCGCTGAGCACGGCATCTCCGGTACTGGCACGGCACCCCGCTGACCCACAAGCGTCGGAGCCGGCGAGCGACCGCGCGATATATCGCCCCCGAGAAGGGCTGTGCGACAGCGACACTCCTCACGCTCCGGGTCCCGTGGCCCATCGGATCGCCGGTGAACCCGCGAGTAGGTGATGCCTCTGCACGGCCTTCGTCGCCGTGCGGTCAGGGCGCGGTGATCACCGCCGTGTACATCTCGAGTACCGGCCGGTACAGGTCGGTGTCGTTCAATTCGGCGGCCAGCATGATGCTGTCGCTGGTGGCGATCAGCAGCTGTGCGAAAGTGGATACCGGCATCCTGAGGGTGGCGCCGAGATTGCCGAGGCTTTCTACGATGAAGGCCGTGAGCGCGTCGGTCACCTGCTGCTGTTTCGGCGCCACACGCGCGCGGGCTTCGGGGTTCCGGAGCAGGTAGAGGGTGAATTCGTAGCCCAGCGCGGCCTGCTGGGCGCCACCGCTTTCGGCGACGCGGCGCCATCGTCCGGCGATCTCGGCGAGCTCACTCTCACCGATCTCTGTGACCGAGGCCAGCAATTCGGTGAAGTTGTCGAAGAAGCGCCGCCAGTACCGTTGATGGACGGCCAGGAACAGGTCTTCCTTTGTCTTGAAGTGCACATAGATCGCGCCCCGGGTATATCCGGCGACGGCAGCGATATCGTCGAGGCTCGCCGCGCCGAAGCCCTTGGCGGCGAAGACCTCCTGTGCCGCATCGACGAGCAGGTTACGGGTGTGCTCGGTACGTCGTTCCCGGGTCCAGCGCTCGACCATCCCACCATCCTGTCAAAGCCGGAACTCGCATACGGCCGCAAATCTCACATACGAGCGCGTATGTTAATAACATGTCCGCATCTCGAGTGCGGGCACGGCTCCTACGCCGACCGCCCGGCAGCGTCGCCGTAGGTGCCCACCAGGCCGCCCTGGCGTGCATCGATGCTCTGGGGGACTCTCCCCAGAGAGGAGCGACGGCTATGACCGTCTCCGCTACCAGCGACGTCTTCTTCGATCCCTACGACACGGGTCTCATCGCCGACCCTTACCCGATGTTCGCTCGGCTACGTGAAGAGCAGCCGCTGTACTACAACGAACAGCACGACTTCTACGCGCTGAGTCGGTACTCCGACGTCAACAGCTGCCTCGCCGACCCCGCGACCTACAGCTCCGGCCGCGGTAATGTCCTGGAATTGATCAAGGCCGGTATCGAGATCCCACCGGGTCTGCTGGTGATGGAGGATCCCCCACGGCACGACATCCATCGCCGGCTCGTGGCGCGGATGTTCACACCCCGCACCATCGCCCGGTTGGAGCCGATGGTCCGCGAATTCTGCGCCCGCAGCCTCGATCCCCTGGTCGGCGGCGCCGGTTTCGACTTCATCACCGACCTGGGTGCTCCTATGCCGATGCGGGTGATCTGCCTGCTCCTCGGCATCCCCGAAGAGATCCAGGAGGCGGTCCGGGATCACTCAATGCTCAGGTGGCCACCGAGGACGGCCGCCCCATGACAGCAGCCTCCGACGGGTTGGACGATGGCCGGATCTTCGCCGAATACATCGACTGGCGGGAGAAACACCCCTCCGACGACATCGTCACCGAACTGCTCGAGGTCGAGTTCGAGGACGAAACGGGAGCGGTCCGGCGGCTCACCCGCGACGAACTGCTGATGTATGTGAACGTGGTGGCCAGCGCCGGCAAAGAAACCACGACACGCCTCATCGGCTGGGCGGGCAAAGTCCTCGCCGAGCACCCCGATCAACGCCGCGAACTCGCCGACGACCCCGGCCTCATTCCCCGGGCAATCGAGGAACTGCTCCGACTCGAGCCACCGGCACCTCACGCCGCACGCTATGTCACCCGCGACATCGAGCACTACGGCCGCAAGGTGCCCGCCGGCAGCGTCATGATGCTTCTCATCGGGGCAGCCAACCACGACCACCGCCGATACCCACCCGACGCCGACACGTTCGATATCCACCGCCCACCGCAACCCCATCTCGGGTTCGGGATCGGCGCCCACTTCTGCCTCGGCGCCGCCCTGGCCCGCCTCGAAGGCCGCATCGCCCTCGAAGAGGTGCTGAGGCGCTTCCCGCAATGGGACGTCGACCTCACCACGGCACGAATGTCGACAACCTCGCCGGTCCGTGGATGGGACACCATGCCCGCCGTCCTGCCTTGACCCCTACCTGGACACCGTCAGCGGATCCCAGAGCGTCCGGAACGAACGGCCGGAAGATACCGAAATGCAGGACCTCGGAGGCCGAGGATACTTCGTCACCGGCGCAGCAAGCGGTATCAAACCCGTGTGTGTCAGGCTCGCAGCGTCGAGATCGACTTAGTATCGAGGTAACTTTCGAGCCCTTCGCGCCCGAATTCCCGCCCGACTCCGCTGGCCTTGACACCGCCGAAAGGCGCGTGCGGATCCATGCTGTAGGCCTGGTTTATCCCGAGTGTTCCGCTGCGGATGCGGCGCGCGACGGCCAGGCCGCGCTCGGGGTCCCGAGTCCACACCGAGCCGGAGAGGCCGTACTCGGTGTCGTCGGCGAGTCGCACGGCATCGTCGAGACCCCGGTAGGGCAGCACGGTCAGCACCGGTCCGAAAATCTCTTCCCGGGCGATACGCATGTCGGGGGCCACCTCGGTGAACAACGTCGGCCGGATGTACCAGCCGGTGTCTGCGCCGGGGGGCGGTTCAGGGCCTCCGGCGACCAGGTGAGCGCCTTCGGCATGCCCCTGCCGGATGTAGTCGCGGACGCGCTCCCGCTGCCGAGCGGAGACCAGGGGACCGATCTGGGTGGCCTCTTCGTGGGGACTCCCGACAACGAGCCGGTCGATCATGGCGGCCAGCGCATCGACGAATTCGGTGTGCCGGTGCTGCGGTACCAGAATTCTGGTCTGCGCGACGCAGGCCTGTCCGGTGTTCATCAGCGCGGCCACCTGCACACCGGAGGCGACGGTTTCCGGGTCTGCATCGTCGAGCACGACCGCGGCGGATTTGCCGCCGAGTTCCAGGCTGACGCGTTTGAGAGCGGCACCGCATACGGCGCCGACTTCGCGGCCGGCTGCGGTGGATCCCGTGAAGGAGACCTTGTCGATACCGGGGTGACCGACAAGATATTTCCCGATGTCGCTGTCGCCGGGCAGGATGGATACGACGCCCGGCGGGATCTCGCTGTCCTGGATCAGTTCGGCCATGAGATAGGCATCCAATGGCGTCTCGGGTGAGGGTTTGAGCACCACGGTGCAGCCGGTCAGCAAGGCCGGAGCCAGTTTGGCGACCACCATGAGCATCGGCATGTTCCACGGGACCACTCCGGCCACCACGCCCACGGGTTCGCGGTGGATCAGAACGTCCGAACCATAGTAGCCGGCGCGGCGCTCCTCCCACGGAAACGTTTCAGCGAGATCGGCAAGGGCCCGCATCATCACGCCGGGTAGCCGGGCGTGCGCGGATCGGGAAAAGGTGATCGGGGCTCCCATTTCCGCCGTGACCAGCTGCGCGACTTCCTCCACGCGCGCTTCGTAGCGGTCGGCGAGATCACGCACGATCCGGACCCGCTCGGCGGGGTCGAGCCGCGGCCATGGGCCCTCGTCGAAGGCTCTGCGCGCCGCCTCGACCGCGTGGTCGACATCGGCGCGTCCAGGTGCGACGATCTGCGCGATGGGTTTTTCGGTGTCCGGGGAGATCACCTCGATCAGTCCGCCGTCCTTCGGCGTTACCCAGGCGCCGCCGATGAAGAGGCTCGTGTATTCGCGCATGGCGTCAGCCGATCTCAAGAGGTGTGCACACTCAGTTCACGCAGCAATCGCACGGTGGGCGGTGGATCCGATTGCACGGCGACCGGTTTCGACATCTCCCCCGAGCGGGCTCGCTCGCCCATCCGCGCTTGTACCGCGGCCAGGTCATCGGCCTCGATTTCGTAGAGGGCGATGAAACTACCGTCTCCGGCGATCGGTTCGAGTCGGCGGGCGGAAACGATACCGTCGACCCCGAGCATCTCGCCGATATGAGTTTCGGTGTACCAGCGATGGTATTCCTCGACCTCGGCCGCCGAGCTGGGACGGGATTCGACGTAGAGAATTCCTTTGGGCATGTGTGACTCCTTCTGTTGTCGGGCGGTGGTGAGGTCAGCGGCCCGGCTCGGCGGTAGAATTCTTGTGGACAACGCCGTCCTTCATCACGAAATCCACGGTCTCGAGTGCGGTGATATCGCGGGCGGGATCGCCGGGGACGGCGATGATATCGGCGAGCAGACCCGGTGCGAGCCGGCCACGGTCCTCGGCATCGATGAGCTCGGCGCTGGTCACGGTCGCGGCACGCAGCGCCTGCATCGGGGTCATTCCGCGATCGACCAGCGCCCAGAGTTCTTTGGCGTTCTGTCCGTGCGGCACTGCGGGTGCGTCGGTGCCGCAGGCGATCTTCACTCCGGCCTCGATCGCCTTTGCCAGCATCCGGCGTGCTTTCGGGAAGACCTGTTCGGCTTTACGACGCAGCGCGGGCGGAGCTTTGGAGGTGTCGAGGCCTTCGGACAGATAGCTGGTCGGGACCAGGAAGGTGCCGTGGTCGACCATCATCTGCACGGTGTCATCGCCGGCAAGGGACCCGTGCTCGATACAGTCGACGCCGGCGCGGATACAGGCGCGGATGCCCGCGTCTCCGTGCGCGTGGGCGGCGACCTTGATACCGGCACGATGGGCTTCGTCGACGATGGCGGCGAGTTCCTCGTCGGAGTATTGCTGGGTGCCGGGCGCGGTGCTGTGCGACATCACTCCGCCCGATGCCGAAATTTTTATGACTCCGGCGCCGTATTTGATCTGGTAGCGGGTCGCCGCCCGGACCGCCGGCACTCCGTCGGCCATCCCCTCTTGCACCGACATCGGCATGATGTGCGGGGCCAGTTTCTGGAACATGGTGGGGTCGAGGTGCCCGCCGGTGGGCGTGATGGCGTGTCCGGCCGAGACGACCCGCGGGCCCGGGAACCAGCCGTTCTCGATCCCGCGGCCGAGGTCGACGTCGAGCAGATATCCGCCGGTCTTGACCATGAGCCCCAGGTTGCGAACGGTGGTGAATCCGGCCATGAGCGTGGCCCGGGCGTTGACGGTGCCGCGCAGTGTGCGGTAGACGGGATCGTCCTGCACACCGTGCATCGGATTCGGTAACCCGCTGGGGTTTTCGGGGCCGCCGATGAGCAGGTTGATTTCCATATCCATCAGACCGGGCAACACTGTGCGGTCACCGAGGTCCACCGTGGTCGCGTCGGCGGGAATCTCGGGTGGATTCACGGCCTCGATCAGTCCGTCGCGGACGACGATCACCGCGGGCGAGCGCACCTGACCTGCATCGATATCGATCCACCGCGCTGCGCGCAGGACCGTGGCGCCGGTGCTCACGGCGTCGGCTCGATGACGCAGTCCATCGATGCCTGGCTGGCATCGGGAATCCACGGCTGATTCCACACCTCGACCGGGAAGGACACCATGATCATCGAATACAGCAGGTGCAGCAGGTTCAGCGCGTCATCGGGCATATCGTCGAGGCCTACCGCATCCAGATAGCTCAAGGCGTTCTCCGCGCGCGGCGTTATCGCGTCGTAGAACCGCTGCATCTTCTCCATCGAGGAGGCCATCCGCCGTGCGTAGCGTTCCCGCTCGGTGGCCAGGCACCACTGCGCGGCGAAGGGTTCCAGGTCGGAGAATTCCGGGGGTAGCAATGTCATCGCTGGACTACTCCTGTCTGTTGCTCGCGGTGGTCGGCGACCCAGTCGGCCGCGGTCTTGTGCAGGTGGCGGAGCAGGATCTCCTGATCGCACAGCGGGAAATGGGTCACCGCTCGCGATTCCAGTGTCATCTGCGTCGCTTCGAGGGTGCTGGCGTCCTGCAAGCCGTATTCCTTGAACGTCACGGCCGTCATCTCGTGGGCGACTCGATCGCGCGGCGTCCGGGCCGGGATGAAGTACAGGTTCCCCTCGAAAATATGGGTGTTGTACGAGGTCGGCCAATAGTGGTAGGTGAGATACCAGCCCGCCGACCAGATCAGGATCACGAAGTTGGGGAACATCTGAAACGAATCCAGTCCCCACGGCTCGCACTTCCCCGGATTGACGCCGGAGGGCAGTTCACCCAGATCAGGGACGTCCCACGGGCCGAAGAGTCCGCCCCGGGTGATGTCCTCCATCGGTTTACGCATGGACGGGTCGAGTTCCCAGGTCACCACTCCGGAGGTGCTGACCAGGCGATGCGGCCCCTGCAGTTGATAGTGCGGCGCTTCGAAGCCGGCAGCCTGGGCCGCGGCGGAGAAGTTGTCCGGAGACTGGTTCCCGTGTAGGACGGCGGCGTGATAGAACTCCTGGAAGGCATCCATGTAGAGTTTCCAGTTCGCGCCGACTTCGGAGCGGTAGGAATAGCGTTCGGTGAGTTGATCGAAGGGGTAGCCCTCCAGGTCGGTGATCATCGGCCCGAGGAACTCCCGCAGTGACTGCGCCGGCCGGCGAGCCAGATTGACGAATATGAATCCGGCCCATACTTCGCAGTGCACGGGAGCCAGGCCATAATCCGACTTGTCGAGGTCGAAGAACTCGCCCTCCTGCTGGACGAAGGTGAGCTCGCCGTCGAGTCCGTAGCGCCAGCCGTGATATTTGCAGGTGAACTGCCGGCAGGTGCCGGAAACCTCTTCGCGGGGCAGTTCGTTCCACACCAGTTTGTTGCCGCGGTGTCGGCAGATGTTATAGAAGGCCCGGACCTGCTTGTCCTTATCGCGTACAACGATCACGGAGGCAGAGGCGGCGTGGATTTCCTTGGTGAAGTAGCTGCCCACCCTCGGCACCTGCTCGACCCGCCCGACGTTCAGCCAGGCCTTCTTGAAGATCGCTTCCCGTTCCTGTTCGTAGACCTCCGGGGAGATCGAATCTTCATAGGACATCGGGGCGGTGCCCAGTTCGGGATAGTGTTCGGTCCAGCTGCCTTCGGCGGGTTTGGGCCAGCGGGGCATGGTGGTGCTCCTTGAGGTGTCGATCGTTGCGGGAGATACCCGGTGACTATTGGATCGGTTCGTCGCCCAGCACGGTGGTGCGCAACATCTCGCGCGGCGAATTCTCCGGGTACGGTGCCGCCCGGTGGATGACTCCCCGGTTGTCCCAGATCACCGTGTCGCCGACCGACCATTCGTGCCGGTAGACCCGTTCGGGAGCGGTGGTATGAGCGAGCAGGTCGTCGAGTAGCGCACGTCCCTCGGCGCGGTCCATACCCACCACGTGGTCGGTGGAAGTGCCGAGGACCAGGGAGCGGCGGCCCGACTTGTGGGTCCAGATCAGCGGGTGCTCGCGAGTCGGCCAGTTCTGCCAGTACTCGAGCAGCCGGGGCGAGGGATCGGGGGTCACCGGACGCTGCGAGGCCTCCAGCGAATGCAGCACGCGCACTGTCGCCAATCGCGCCTTCTCCTCGTCGGTGAGGCGGTCGTAGGCCTTGTAGGTGCTGGCGAATTCGGTCTCGCCACCGCTGACAGCAACGGCTCTCGCGGACAATACGGTCGCCATCTGCGGATACACATCGTCTCGGGGCGTGCAGCCGTCGATATGCCAGTCGAAGGTGCCGCGCAGATAACCGGCCGACGAGTTCTTCGAAGAGTCCAAGCTGACCCGGTAGATTCCCGTCACCGGATGATGGCCGGCGGAGGTGTCGATCTCGCCGAGTTTGCGGCAGAAGGCCACCTGCGCCTCCGGTTCCCAATTCAGGCCCCGGAACACCAGTACGCCGTTGGCTTCCAAAGCGTCGAGGACGAGCCCGGGGACGGTGTCATCGGATGCCATCCGGTCGGCATCGAGGCCCGCGACCTCGGCGCCGATCTCATGGTTGAGTTTCTCCACTGTCACTGTGGTCATTACTGCTGCGCTCCTGCGGTCCGAGTAGGTGATGCCGGGGGCCGGCCGGGTCGGTTCACGGCCACGGCTCCCCGATGCGTTCCAGTTCGGCGTCGGCGCTGTCGACCGGCCGGGGCTGGAGGAAGATTTCGACTGCCATGGCCACCATGGCCAGCGAATAGATGAGCTGCAGCAGATGCAGCACCTCGTCGGGCAGATCGTCGAGGCCGAATTTGTCGCAGTAGGCGATCGCCTCTTCGAGCCGCGGGAAGAACGCCGCATAGAACTCGTTCAGTTCGTCCATCGAGCTGCCCATCCGGCGGTTCCACCGCTCGGTCTCGGTCGCCAGGCACCAGATCGGAGCGAACTTCTCGAATTCGGCGAACGCGGGCGGCAGCATGTTCTCGGCCATCGGGATCACACCCCCACTCGTTCGCCGCGGTACTCCCCCACCCAGTCGGCGACCACTTTGTGGAAGTGCCGGACCAGGATCTCTTGGTCGTTGACCGGATAGTCGGTGATCCCCGCGGTGCGGTAGGCCGATTCGAGCGCGGTCTGGGTGCCGGTCAGCATCCCGGCGTCCTGCAGGGCGAACTCCTTGAACACCACGGAGGACACCTCGTGCTCCACCCGCTCCCGGACCGTGCGGGCCGGTTGATAGCACAGGACCCCCTCGAACACGTGACTGTTGTAGGAGGTCGGCCAGTAGCGGTAGATCAGGTACCAGCCGCGATAGAACAGAATCTCGAGGTTCGGGAAGATCTGGAAGTTGTCGATCCCCCACGGCTCCACCCGCCCCGGGTTGATACCGGGCGGCAGCTCACCGATATCCGGGGACTCCCACGGCCCCACCAATCCACTGCGGGTGACCCGTTCGATCGGATACATGTACTCCGGCGGTAACGTCCAGCGACGCGCCCCGCCGGTACTCACCACCCGGTGTGGACCGTCCACCTGAAAATGCGCACATTCGAAATTCGGTTCCGGATTACGCACCGCACCGGGCACCTGCTGCGAATGCAGGCCGGGGACATGGTAATACTCCTGGAACGCGTCGGAGAACAGCTTCCAGTTGCTCTGGTTCTCGGCCCGGAACTCGTACCATTCGGTCATCTTGTCGAACGGATAGTCCTCCAGCGCGGTCACCATGGGGCCCAGGAATTCTCGTAAGGTCTGCAGCGGTTCCGGGGCGAGGTTGACGAAGACGAATCCGGCCCAGACCTCGCAATGCACCGGCGCCAGGCCGAAATCCAACTTGTCGAGGTCGAAGAACTCGCCCTCCTGCTGGACAAAGGTCAGTTCTCCGTCGATGCCGTATCGCCACCCGTGGTATTTGCAGGTGAACTGACGGCACGTGCCGGCCGCCTCCGCGCGCGGGTCCTCGTTCCACACCAGCTTGTTGCCGCGGTGCCGGCACACGTTGTAGAAGGCACGTACCTGCCGGTCCCGGTCACGCACCAGGATCAACGAGGTCTTCGCGATATGGATTTCCTTGGTGAAGTAGCTGCCCACCCGGGGCAGCTGCTCCACCCGGCCCACGTTCAACCAGGCCCTTTTGAAGATCGCTTCCCGCTCCAGGTCGTAGAACTCCGGCGAGACCGAATCCTCGAACGATACCGGTCCGGTCCCGAGGTCCGGATAGTGCTGAGTCCAGGTGCCTGCCGCGGGTTTGGGCCATCGAGGCATGGTCATTCCTCCCATTCGGGTGTTGCGGGTGCCGTCACAGGACCGGTATCCGGATCGGGCTGTAGATCGACGCTGTTGAACACGAGAGCCAGACAGAGATAGGACCCCACGACGAAGAGCAATTCGATCAATTCGCGGGTGTCGAGATACTCGGTGAGCGCGATCCAGGTGGTATCGGCCACCCGGTGCCGGTCGATCAGTTCGTCGGTGGCCGCCAGAACCAGCCGCTCCAGTTCCGGCCAGGTGGCCGTATCCCCGCAGGCGATATCCTCGATCGTTTTCGTGCTCATGCCGAGGACGGCCGCCATCCGCGTGTGCTGGCTCCACTCGTAGGCCGAGCGGGTACGCCACGCGACCCGAAGCACTGCCAGCTCTCGGATCAGCGGGGCCAGAGTCCCGCGTTCCAGCAACAGCCCGTTGTATTCCAGCCAGGCGCCACCGAGTTCGGGATGATGTCCGAGGATCCCCAGGATATTCGGCAGCCGCGGGGCGGCGGGTTCCCCAGACAGATAACGGTCGGCCTGCTGAAGCCGTCCGCGGAGCATCGCCCGCGCGTCCTCTGTCCAGCTCTCGGCCGGCAGCGGCACCAGCCGTGGGACGGTGGAGGTCATATCACAGCACCACCATTCACGCCGACGACCTGCCCGGTGATGAACCTGGCGTCGGCGGAACACAGGAATTCACAGGCCGCGGCGATATCCTCGCCGTTGCCGAGATAGCCGACCGGGATGGCACGGGCCATCGTCTCGTTGTCCGGGAGGTGCCCGGCAGATTGGGAATCTCGCGACATGGGTGTATCGATCCCCGACGGCGGGATCGTGTTGACGGTGATCCCGCGCGTCGCGTACTCCCGGGCCAGCGCCTTGGTCATTGCGATCACCGCGCCTTTGGAGGCGGTGTAGTGGACCATTTTCGGCGAACCCCGCTGGGCACTGGAGGAAGAGATCGTGACGATGCGTCCCCACCCGGCGGCCACCATATCGGGGATCACCGCTTGCACGCAGTGGAAGGTGCCGTTGAGGTTCACATCGATGATCCGATTCCACGACTCGATCGAGATATCGGTGAAATCCTCGAAAGCGAACACTCCGGCACTGGTGACGAGCACCTGCACCGGACCCCACTCCGCGCGCACCTTGCGCACGGCTTCCTCCACAGCGGGCCGGTCGGTCACGTCCACCTCGCAGGCCATCGCCGACCCACCGGATGCCCGGATGCCCTCCGCCGCGCGCTGCGCCCGGGCACCGTCACGGTCGAAGACCGCGACACGGTCGCCGGCCGCCGCCAGTCTGCGGGACACCGACAAACCCATACCGGAGGCTCCACCGGTGACGACGACGACACGACCGGCCGGGCAGGTCGCCAACGGCCCTGGAATATGCTCCCGGCCTTCCTCGGGACTGCCCATGGCGATGCTCCTTCTACTCATAGACGACCCGGACCGGCCCCCGGGTGGGCAATGCCTGGCAAGTAAGCACCCAGCCCGCAGCCACCTCCGCTTCCGACAGCGCCTCGTTATGGCGCATTTCGACGCCGACACCGGAAACCACACGCGCAGTACAGGCACCGCAGTGCCCCGTCTCGCACGTTGCCGGTGGGTCGATACCGAGAAAGCGCGCCATCTGCAGGATGGTCGCTCCCTTCCGATGGCTTCCGGTCACCGTTCGGCGGTCACAGCGGATGGTGATCCACGGGCACCCACCGGCAGATGGCTCCCCATGATCGGGCAAACCGGAACAGCTCACGGTCACCGCCTTCTCGACCCAGTCCATGGTCGTCCTTGCAGCGTCGCAGCCGCGTGACACACAGCGCGTCGCTTTAACCACTCGATTAATTAATCGAGTGGTTAAAGTTATAGAGGCGATCCGATACGGCTGTCAATAGCCGCACAGTACGAACGGGCCAGCGGTTCGCTCCCCGGTCACGGCTTCGCAGGGCACCGCGCAAGGAAGACCGACGGCATTCCTAAGATCGAGTAGGCCCACTGGACTCCCGGTCGAACCCGGAGCGCTACGGGTAAACCGACCGGGCACACAGGAGGTGCAATGAACGACAGCGATACGCCGGTTCCGGCCGGAGGCGGGATGGTAACCAGAAGCCTCTCCACGAGATCCGCGCTCCTCGACGCAGCCGAACAGGTCATGCTCGAGGAGGGCTACGCCGCGGTCAGCTCCCGTCGGCTCGCCACACGGGCGGGAGTGAATTCCGCACTGGTCTACTACTACTTCGGCACCATGGACAACCTGTTCGCCGAACTGTTCCACAGAGGTGCCGAGCGCAGCTATCAGCGCCTACTCGAGGCCGCCGACTCCGATCAACCCCTATGGGCTATGTGGGACGCAGTCCACGACCAATCCCGCACGGCCCTCACCATGGAGTTCGTTTCTCTGGCCATCCACCGGCCGTCCATCCGCACCGAGATCATCCGCTCGTCGAAACGATTCCGCGAACTCCAACTCGACATCGTCACCCGAGCGCTGCGCGACCACGACTCCACAGCCTGGACACCGACAACGCTGGTCATGCTCATGTCCAGCGTATCCCGATTCCTGCGCATGGAAGAAGCCTTCGAGATCGACACCGGTCACGCCGAGATCACCGCTGTGATCGAAGATTTCATCCGCACCGTCGAAGGTGAGCGGCAGCCGAGAGCCCGGTAGCCACTCAGATCGCAACCACAGCCACAAGCCCCGACAGGGCAGAGGTGAGAGTCCCTGCTGGAGCGGGCGGACCTATCATCACTCCCACCGCCCGTGCACCGATCGGGGCTGCTGCACGATCAGGTGACAATTGTGACCTGCCCGTGCAGCAGCCCCTTCTTCCGGTCCGCGCGGCACTGATAGAAGGCGTCACGCGGAGTCCGGACCGCCTACGCCGTCGGCGTAGGCCTCACGAACCCCGACCCAGCCTGAGCAGGAGCCGATCCTGCCATCGGTGCATCGACTGTGCCGGTTCGCCCGACACTGTTTCGAGACGTCGTGTACGCGATCCTGCTGGATACAGCGCACTGCGAGATGAGCTGGTTCTTAGGACCATCTCAGCTGAACCCGACTTGAACCCCCGCGCCGCTGACCTGCGCATATGGTTCGACCAATTGATGCTCAGACAAAATAACAGCAGGTAGAGAGAGGGAGATATGTGTCCGGAGGGGGATCAGAACACTGCTTTCGCAGCAGCTGCACCGGGGTTCGGTGTGCATGCGGTCAGACTACACGGTTTCGTTGTTGTTCCTGTGAAGCGAATATCGACCTACTTCCGGCCCGGCCATGAACTGCTGTTGCCACGACAACCGCCCCCGGCTCAGTCGCCCCGTGAAGGAGGTTCCTTCCATTGAATCTCGCCTCATCGAGTCTTCGCCGAGATCCAGGAATCATCGTCTATGAAGCTTGGAAAGCTACCAGAACTTTCTTCGGCCGGTCCCGCCTTCGGCCGATCCCGCCTTGGGCCGGCAGTCTCGCAACGCCTACAAGCAGATCTCGATCACCTCATCGCGAGCGGTGAAGTTGAGCAGTCGAGCTCGAGAAGATTGCGACTCCGCGGAATGTCAACGGTCCGAGCGGGCAAACCCGAGCTACCGCCCGTCCCGGGTGGCTGAAAGGCTCGGTGCGGATCGATGTGCGCGCGAGCCGGTAGCTGGGTCAGGCGCTCCCTGATAATCTCGCAGTCATGGTCGATCCAGGGGGGAGTCCGAACCCTGCCGGTGATGTCACTGTTGTACCGGAAGAGGTTCGGGCGGTGGGACGGTTCGTTGCCGATATCGCCCGGAATCTCCGGTCCGGTCTGGATTCGGCAGGCACAGACGTCGATGCGTTGCTCGCCGACGGGTGGCGTGGCGACGCCGCGAACGAGTTCAGCGGTGGCTGGACCGAACTGCGTGACGGCGGCGTCAAGATCCTGCAGGCACTCGACGGCATGGCCGCCGAACTCGGTGTGCAGGCCGGCAGTTACGAGGCCACCGACGATGCCAACTCCCAGCAGTTCCCGAGCTTGAACCTATGAATTCCGAATTCGCCGTCGATATCGAACGACTCGACAACCTCGTCTCCCGCCTGTCGAGTCTGGCCGGCTACCTCACCGAACAACTCGACCTCATCGACGACAAAGTCGCCACTTCGACGGAGCCTGGGAAACCCTGGCCGCCAACGCCTACCGCGACGCCCACCGCGTGTGGTCGACCGGCGCCCGCGAATTCGCCACCGGCCTGGCCGATATCAGCGACGCCGCCCGCACGGCGCACACCCGCTACACCACCGCAGCCGAGGTGAACCGGAAGATGCTGAAGGGTGCATAACCCATGACCTGGGTCATCGACTCCGGTATGTACTACGCCGCCGCGGACAAATGCCGTCTACTGGCCGGAGACCTCTGCCTGGCATTGGGGCCCCTGCACAGCACTCTGCTGCACGAGTGCGGGGGCATGGCCGGCGACCACAAGGACTCCGAAGCCTGGACCACCGCATATAACAAACACGCCACCGATATCGTCACCTCGCCGCGACCCTGGCCAACGCCCTGCAGCGCTTCGGTGATGTCCTGGCTGCCAACGGCTACAACTGGTGGCACGCCAACCGCGCCACAGCCAGCGGCCCCGAACCCGAACGCCCCACCGCCTCCGAACCCCTCTACGACTCCGGAATGGAACTACCGGGTAACGCCCAAGGCGACAATGGCCCCGGCCTCGACGAAGGCGCGGTCGCCGGGCTACTGAAGGAGGTCGGCCGGATCCCCAACGGCGATGTCACCAGACTCGGCAAAGCCGCAGACGCCTGGAAAACATTCGCCGAACACACCACCATCACCGGCGCCGCCGACCGGATCAAAGGCGTCAACGCCGCCTTCACCGGCAACACCGACCCCAACATCGCGGCGATCGAAGCCAAACTCACCACCTTGACCCAGGCCGCCGAAAAGCTGGCCCAAGCTTCCAAAGCACTCGTCACCCCCGTCGGCGATCATCGTGACGCCCTCCGGGAGATGCGCGACGACATCGAGGCCGCGGTCGCCCAGGCCACCGAAGAGCTCGCCGTCGCGGTCGTCATCACCGTCGGCATCGTCGCGGTAGCCGCCGCCCTCAGCGCCGGACTCGCTGCCCCCGCCGCAGCCGGCGGCGGTGCTGTGGTCACCGTCGAAATCGTCGCCACCACCGCCGGCATCATCAAGAATGCCGTGTCGATCAGCCGCCTACTCATCATCTTCGGCGCCGTAGTCGCCGCCGGAACCGCATCCGGCGCCTTCACTGCCATCCCCGACCTCACCACGAACGGCATCAACGCCGCCCTCGCCTCCATCGCCGCCATGGCCGTCCACATCGCCACCGATGATGATGCGACCGGTCCCGCAAATCCGGGCAACACCCCAGGTACACCCGAATATGCGATGATGCGAGAGAGTGTCAGAATTTTTGTGGGCGGAACAGTGACCGTTCCGTTTAATTCCCAGTTATCCGCTCACCATAAAACAGCGCGAGCGCGTTGAGTATA
>NZ_JBFAHF010000063.1:0-25125 GCF_040654015.1 Nocardia sp. NPDC050799 | reverse complement strand
CGTTCGCTCCACGAGAACGTCGACAGCGCACAACAGCAAGTCGAACGGGCACATTGGGACACCGTCACCGAGCACGCACCCTTCACCATCACCGCGGGCTCGGGCGCCTCTCGCGTCGACGACTCAGCCGAAGTAGTCGTCGGGGTCGACACCGACTTGATCGACCACCTCATCCGGACCCGTTCGATCGAACCCGCCCTTGCCGCCGCATTGGTCTTGGCTCTGCAACAACAGATACCCCGAACCGTCGCTGACACAACAGATCCACGTTCGGTCGTGTTGGATGTAGAGGGTCATGGGCGTTACGGTTCGCCGGAGATGGACTTGTCCCGGTCGGTGGGGTGGTTCACCGCGATCTACCCCGTCCGACTGGATCTGACCACCGACACCACCCCCGCCGAGGCGTTCGCAATCGCACACAAGGCGATCACATCGACACCGCGCGGCGGCGTCGGATACGGCGTCGGCGCCTATCTTGCCGGATGGCCGGTGCCAGCGAAAACATCCGACGTCTGCCTGAACTACCTCGGGCAATTCAGCACCGGACAACCAAACACAGTCTTCACCTATGCTACCGAACAACTCGCCGCACAGAGTGGCGGCGGTGCGCGACCCTACGCTCTGGAGGTCAACGCCGTCATCGAGAATGGCCAACTCAGCGTCTACCTGCGCTACGACACCACAACCCACAACGAGTCCGACATCACCGCCGTCGCCGAGGCCACAGTGACCACCCTGATCACCTTCGCGAGGCAGCAATGAGCCCGACATCCCCCTGGATGGCGCAGCTCGCACAGATGATGGCGTCCTCCTCGGCACCGCTGATTCAGGCGTTCATGATGGATGACACCGACTGCTGGACAGCCGAGTTCAGCAGCACAACGGACAGACCGGCGCCAGCCGCCCCTTCGCGCCTGGTGCTGCAGGCGGCGTCCATCAGCAAGGTCGTCACTTCCGTGCTCTGCCACCAGCTTCACCACAACGGCACGATCGACCTTCACCGGCCCCTACTGTTCGACCAGCTAGGCCCCGTGGTGATCGATCGCCGCCGCAGGGTGGGACTGCCGAGCGTGCTCGATCTGCTCGAACATCGCGGCGGCGCGACCGTAAAGGGCTTCGACGGCTACGCCCGCGAAGCAGTCCTGCCCACCTTGAACGAGATCATCGCGGGCACCGGCGCGGCCCTCAACGATCCCATCCAGCTGGCTGTCCCTTCACGCACTGGCAGCTACTCCGGCGGCGGCTACTGCCTACTCCAGCGAGTACTGGAGCGATCGTCGGGCACCGGATTCACCGATCTCACCGCCGAACTGTTCACAGGACTCGGCATCACTGGGGCCGTGATGGGTGTGCTGCCCCGAGACCAGCACCACCGTGTCGCACCCGGCCATGACGTCGACGATCGGCCCACGCCCGGTCAGTGGCGTGACTACCCGGAATCTGCCGCCGCCGGATTGTGGTGTGGCATTCAGGATCTGGGGACCCTGGTAGCTGCGCTACTGAGCCCGGATTCGGTCGAGATGCGACTGATCCGTGCCCATGCGGCCACAGCACCGACGCGATGGGCCGGCGGGTTCACGCTGCTGCGTGATGCCGAGCGCGAGTTGTATTTTCACACTGGGGAAAGCGTCGGGTACCGCTCCCTGCTCGCGCTGGACCTGACCGGGCGTCGCGCGGTCGCATTGCTGTGCAATAGCGAAAGTGCCGACGGCCTGCTCCAGGCATGTCTGCAGCAACTCCTGACATCCGCCCCGGTAACCACCGCACAGCCCCACGGAGCTGGAGGCGCAGCATGAGAGGTGACTTCAAAGGCATGGAGGGCGCCTACGTCGCGCACAGGCGCGGATATCCCGCGGCCGTCTTCGAACACGCGACCCGCAGCCTGGACTGCCCCGTTGCAGTCGATCTAGGAGCCGGGTCCGGACTCGCCTCCACCGCATTGCTCCAGCACTGTCGACGCGTCATCTGCGTCGAACCCCTGCGTGAACTGCGCGAACAGATCCCGCATCATCCAGGGCTCGAGGTTGTCGACGGTCGCGCCGAAGCGATTCCACTCGCGGACGCGACCGTCGATCTCGTGTTTGCCGCCCAAGCAGCCCACTGGTTTGAGGAACCCGCCGCCGGCGCCGAGATCCGCCGCGTGCTTCGCCCGGGAGGACGAGCCTGCTACCTGTGGAAACATCCGGACCCCGCCGAACCCTACGAGGCCCTCGCCGACGAGGTGCTGTACACGATCACCGGGAACGCGTTCGACGAGGTCGCCAACATCGGTATCTGGCGCGAACTGCTCGCCCCGGGCTGGACCCACTACCGACGACGGGTGTTCACGACCACCGTCGACTACTCGATCGACGACTACATCGGCTACCAGACCTCACGACTGACCTTCGTCGAGAAAGCCGGCCCACACCTGGACGAGGTCACTCGACTGCTCGCCTTGCGGCTACGCCACCTCGCGCCCATCCGGGAGCGCAACAACGTCTACGTCGTCGAAGCACAGCGAGAGGACACAACCTGATATGGACGCCTACACGCGATTCAGTGTCGTCCTGAACGACCAGAACCAGTACTCCATCTGGCCGGTGGATAAGGATACTCCGCTTGGCTGGCGCCGCGAAGGATTCGACGGCGGCCGTGACGACTGTCTCGACTACATCGGCGCCGTATGGACCGACATGACACCCACCTGCGCCCCGATCCGCTGATGCGTGTCCTGTTGATCGGGGGCACAGGCTTCATCGGCCGCCACCTCATCGCCGAATGCCTCCACAGCGGCTACGAAGTGACCGTCGTCAGCCGAGGCGTCACCGGCGTCGAGTTGCTTCACGATTCCCGAGTCACGCACATCCGCGCCGACCGCAACGACCTGACACTGCCTGCCGGAACAGGCTGGGACATCGCCGTCGACGTAAACTGCTTCGACCCCCTGACCGCCGATGTCACCGCCCACCAGTTGGTCGGACGAGCCCACAGGGCGATCCTCATCTCCACCGTGTCGGTATACGCCCCGATGCACGCACCTGGCATAGACGAAACCTCCGCCGTGCCGGCCACACCACCCCGCACCACACACGAGCGCTACGGTCGGCTCAAAGCAGCCGCCGAAAACGCCTACCTCGCGGTATTCGGCGACCGACTGACCGTGCTTCGAGTCGGCCCGCTCATAGGAGCCTACGACAACCTCGGACGCCTACCATTCTGGATCGACGCGCTGCTGCGCGAGCCTACAGTCGTCGTTCCCGCCGCACCGACCGCAGTGCAGTTGCTCGACGTCCGCGACCTTGCCGCCTTCACGCTGCTGACCGGCGCGATCGGAGCTTCGGGAACCTTCAACGTCGTCGGGACCACGCACGAGCTGCAGCGGCTTCTCCGCGACCTCGCAGACACCTGGTCCTCTACAGCTCGCTTGATCGAAGTCCCCGACGCCCAACTTGCGGCCGTGGGCGTCACGCCGTGGGAAGAGCTGCCCTACTGGCTGCCCAGCGACGACCTCGACTATCCGGGCATGAACCGAATCGATGGCACCACCGCGATCGAGCTGGGCCTGCGACGGCGCCCCTTTCTGGACACGGCCACCGCCACCCATGACTGGATGTGCGGCCCGGACCACCGGTCGGCTACGCGCTGCATCGACGGTCGAGCGTCGCATCTCCGGTCGATGCGACAGCTCGTCAGCGACATCACGCCCACGCTCGACCCGCGAGGAGAGTAGGCCACCAATATGGACGTCCAGGAATATTGCGTTGACACCGGCGCGATGACCGCGGCAGACTACGCGAGCACCCACCAGGACGAGATCATCGGGCGCCTCATCCGGCACGGCCGCGTCCTGCTTCGCGCCGCCGCGCCCCGGGACGGCACGGCCGTCGCCGAATTCGCCCGCGCCACTGACGCTCTAGGGTTCAACGCGTTGGCCTACCGGGAGCGCAGCACTCCCCGCAGCGAACTCTCCGAGGGAATCTTCACCTCGACCGAATACCCTGCACGCGAGGCGATCCCCCTGCACTGTGAAAGCTCCTACGCCAGCGTGTGGCCGACACGCATCGCTTTCTACTGCGCCGCCGCACCCGCTGAACTCGGCGCCACTCCGACGGCTGACATGGCGGCCGTGCTGGATGCCTTATCTATGGACACCCGCGAAGAACTGGCCGTCCGCGGACTCGCCTATGTGCGGAACTTCTCCTCCGGTGTCGGCCTCACCTGGCAGGAAGCTTTTCAGACCACCGATCGAGGAGTGGTCGAAGAGTTCCTCCGATCATCAGGTTCGGGCTGGGAATGGACCAGTGATGACGGCCTGAGAACCGCCCGCCAAGGCAACGCCGTCGTGACCCATCCCCGGACCACGACACCGACCTGGTTCAACCACCTCAACCTCTTCCACCCAGCCACGCTCGCCCCAGAGATCCGCGACGCCCTGGTCTCGTCCCTCGGGCCGACCGGCCTGCCGAACCTGATCACGTTCGCCGATGGTTCAACGATCCCGGACCAACTATTCCACGAGGTCCGTGAGATGCACGATCACCACACCGACCGATTCGACTGGCGCCCCGGAGACATGTTGCTACTCGACAACATGCGCTTCGCCCATGGCCGCGAACCGTACCGCGGGAACCGGCGAATCCTCGTCGCCATGTCCGACCCGATCGCTGCCACGGACATCCAACCGGCGCTGTGAACCACACGATCGGCCGGTCGGACCCGACCCCCGGTTAGAGAACCTCTCGGCCTCCGAGATAGGGGCGCAGCACCTCGGGAACCCGCACCTGATGGTCCTTCGTCTGGTGGTTCTCGATCAACGCGGCCAACAACCTGGGAGTAGCCACTGCGGTGTTGTTCAGAGTGTGGGCGAAACGCGGCTTACCGTCGGCGTCCCGATACCGAATATTCGCCCTCCGCGTCTGCCAATCGTGGAGGGTAGAACAACTATGGGTCTCCCGCATCATATCCAACGACGGGAACCATGTGTTGATATCATTCATCCGGAACTTACCCAGCCCCATATCGCCCGTCGCACATTCGACAATTTCGTAATGCAAACCCAGATCCTGAAGGATCCGTTCGGCGGACCCCAGCAATTCCTTGTGCCAGCGAGCCGACTCATTCACGTCTGCCTCGCAAATGACGAACTGCTCCACTTTTTCGAATTGGTGAACACGCAGTAGACCACGAACGTCACGACTGGCGCTACCGATTTCACGTCGGAAACACGGCGAAATTCCCGCATAAAGGACAGGTAGACGGTCACTGTCCAGGATCTCATCGGAATGCAAACCCACCAAACCGACTTCGGAGGTTCCCGCTAGGAACATGTTATCCGCTGGAATCTCGTAGGTCTCTTCTCGACCTTTCGGGAACATCCCCGTGCCCACCAGAGCCGCTTCCTTGACCAGCGCGGGCACCGAGACAGGGCCGAATCCCTTGGACACCAAGAGATCCAACGCATAAGACTGGACAGCCCGCTCCAGAAGAACAAGGTCGCCGGTCAAGGCGTAGGCGCGCTCGCCGGCCACCTTGCGCGCCCTGGCGAATTCGGCCCATCCTCGCTTCTCCGCCAACTCCACATGATCCAGAGGCTGGAAGTCGAATTCCGGCCGCTTTCCCCACGTCTTTATAACAACATTTGCGGATTCATCCAGACCAACTGGCGCTTCGCTCCAGGGAATGTTCGGCGTGACGAGAAGTAGGCTATTCAGCTGAACACTCGACTCGTCGAGATCGCTACGGAGCTTCTTTAGCTGCTGATCCAGTTCGCCGCTCTCGGCACGGAGCTCCTCGCGGCGAGTCGTGGCGGCCTTGGCGAACTCCTTCGACAGCGATCGCTTCCGGGCCTGCCCCTGATCCAGCTCATGCTGCAACTTGCGGACGGCCTCATCCAACTCGAGTAGCTCATCGACATTCAGGTCGACGCCCTTGACACGGGCCGCCTCCCTAACGGCGTCGGGATTGTCCCGTATGAAGCGTTTATCGAGCATGGTAGGCGTTAATCCTCGCATCAGTCCTGGTCAGCGGCAACGTACGGTTCCTGGTACGTTACCAGTCGCATTCGGCACACCCTCCGGCTGCCTCGGTGTGCCGGCGGGGTTGGCGGGGCTCGATGACGATGGTGACGTAGTCGTGGTCATCTCCCCGTATCGGACCGGACACGGTGCGCTCCGGGCCTGGATCCGGCAGGTAGTGCACGTGCCGTGGGGCGAGGGGACTTCGCGCAGCCGTGCCTCGATCTGTTTGCGCTCGGATTCCAGGTCGATGGCCGAGTAGGAGCGCAGGTGCCCGTCACTGATCGCGGACGCGATGCAGGGCAGGTACTTGCGGGCTACAATCTCGTCGAATCCCACGACGGCCAGCTGTGCGAACACCTACGCCCCCTACGTGTCGTGCACCCCCGATCGACGGGCTACTCGGGAGCCAGTGCGTTCAGTTGTTTCTCCAGCCGCTCGCGGTCGGCTTCGGCCGTCGCTTGCCGGGCGCGGATGCCATCGATGACCTTCTGCGGCGCCTTGTCCATGAACTCGGCATTGCCCAGCTTGCGGGCCGCGTTGTCAAGCTCTTTCAATGCACCAGCGAGATCCTTGTTCAGGCGCTTCCTCTCCGCGGAAACATCGAGAGTACCTGAAAGATCCACCGCGACAACCGCTTTACCGACCGCCAGTGAAGCGGTCGCGGCGAACCCATCACCGGGAGCCTCCAGGCGCAGCAGATGCCTGATCGCCGGCTCGTGCCCGGCGAGCACGGGTTCGCTGGCGAAATCGAGGGTGGCCGGGACACGTTGGCTCGGCTGCACACCCTGCTCGGACCGGAATCGACGCACCTCGGTGATCGTGGCCTGCAAACCGGCGAAATCCTTTTCGGCGTCGACGTCACGGAACCCGGTATCCACAGGCCACGCCGCGATCACCAACGACTCCCCACCGGTCAGCGCCGTCCACAACACCTCGGTAACGAACGGAATGATCGGATGCAGCATGCGCAGCAACCCATCCAGCACCTCGCCGAGGACCCGCCGCGACACATCAGCTTCGGCACCACTGGCAGCGAAGGTCACCTTCGATAGCTCGACATACCAGTCAAATATCTCGTCCCACGCGAAGTGGTACAGCCCATCGGTGAGCTTGGCGAACTGATAGTCCTCAAACAACGCGTCGGTGGCCGCGATCGTCGCGTTCAGCCGCGAGAGGATCCAGCGGTCCGCCAGCCCGAGCTGCTCGACCGCAGGCAGCGGCCCCGCGGTGGTGGCACCATTCATCATCGCGAAGCGGGTTGCGTTCCACACCTTGGTGATGAAATTACGGCCAGTCGCGGTGACCTGATCCTCGCCGATCGGCACGTCGGTGCCCGGATTCGCGCCCGCTGCCAGGGCGGCGCGCACCGCGTCGGAGCCGTACCGGTCCATCCAGATGATGGGGTCGACCACGTTGCCGAACGACTTGCTCATCTTCTTGCCGTGTTCGTCGCGCACCATGCCGTGCAAGGCGATCGTGCGGAACGGCGGCTGGCCGTCCATGGCGTAGGTGCCGAACATCATCATCCGGGCGATCCAGAAGAACAACAGGTCATAACCGGTGAACAACACCGAGTTCGGGTAGAACCGCTCCAGATCGGGGGTCTTGTCCGGCCAGCCCATCGTGGAGAACGGCCACAGCGCCGAAGAGAACCAAGTATCGAGCACGTCAGAGTCCTGCACCCACCCTTCCGGCGCGGACTCACCGGGGCCGACACACATCATCTGCCCGTCCGGCCCGTACCAGATCGGGATACGGTGTCCCCACCACAGCTGCCGTGAGATGTTCCAGTCGCGCAGGTTGTCGACCCAGTCGAAATACCGCGACGCCAGCTCCGGCGGATGGATGCCCACCTGCCCGTCACGGACCGCGTCGCCGGCGGCTTTGGCCAGCGGTCCGACCTTCACCCACCATTGCATCGACAGCCGTGGCTCGATCACCGTGCCGCAGCGCGAGCAGTGTCCGACCGCGTGGACGTACGGCTGCTTCTCGGCGACGATGCGGCCGTCCGCGCGCAGCGCGGCCACGACGGCGCTGCGCGCCTCGAGGCGATCCAAACCTTGGAAAGGGCCGTGCGCGGTGATGATGGCCCGCTCGTTCATAACGGTGATCGCGGGCAGGTCGTGGCGTTGGCCGATCTCGAAATCGTTCGGGTCGTGTGCGGGGGTGACCTTCACCGCGCCGGTCCCGAACTCGGGGTCGACGTGCTCATCGGCCACCACCGGGATACGGCGTCCGGTCAGCGGCAACTCGATCTCCCGGCCGACCAGATGGGCGTACCGCTCGTCGTCGGGATGCACCGCGACCGCGGTGTCGCCGAGCATCGTCTCTGCCCGGGTGGTCGCCACCACGATCTGATCATTTCCGTCGCCGTAACGGATCGACACCAGCTCCCCGCCGACCTCCTTGTGGTCGACCTCGATATCGGAGACCGCGGTCATACATCGCGGGCACCAGTTGATGATGCGTTCCGCCCGGTAGATCAGCTCATCGTCATACAGGCGTTTGAACATGGTCTGCACAGCCCTCGACAGGCCCTCATCGAGGGTGAATCGCTCCCGTGACCAGGCCACACCATCACCGAGGCGACGCATCTGCCCGGTGATGGCGCCCCCCGACTTCGCCTTCCAGTCCCACACAGCCTGCACGAACGCATCCCGACCCAGGTCATGACGCGACTTTCCGCTCTTCGCGAGTTCGCGCTCGACCACGTTCTGGGTGGCGATGCCGGCATGGTCCAGGCCGGGCTGCCACAGCACCTCGAACCCCTGCATCCGCTTGCGGCGGGTCAGAGCATCGATCAAGGTGTGCTCGAAGGCATGCCCGATATGCAGGCTCCCGGTCACATTCGGCGGCGGCAGTACAACGACGAACGGCGGCCGATCGCTGGAAGCGTCCGCGTCGAAGTAGCCGCGACCTACCCACCGCTCATACAGCGGCCCCTCTACCTCAGAGGGATCGAACTGGGTCGGAAGCGACAGATTCTGTGCGGAGTCCCGAGTAGTCACGCCCAACAGCTTATGATCCGCGCTCGCGGCCGTCCGACAACTTCCGGCGGCAGTGATTCGGAAGGGCGACGCCGCTTAGTACATGACCATGTCTCGACGCTCCTCGCCGACCTGGGCCACGTGGCATAGGTCAACGTGAAGTCGGCGTTCCTTGATGGAAGTACAGCCGCCAACCCAGCTCGGATCGCCGCCAGACCGAGCTCCGGTGTGCGCGCTGCCCGCAGTTTTCAGAGGTGTAGGTGAGTTGAACGATGTCCGCGGCAAGAAGGGTGGCCTGCATATCGCTCACCGCGATGCGCCGATCCGATGGTCGGGATTCGTCAACGAGTGCGGCGATGATGTCCGAGCGAATCCACCAGCGCCCGGAAGCGCCGATCTCCCGGAAGTCCGGGTCGAGTAATTCGGACATCAGCTCCGCCGACGACCGCACCTCGGGGTCGAGGAGCCGAAGTTCGCCGGCTACGGCAGCATTCACGGCGTCTGCATTCGACGGCTGCTCATTCACATCGAAACCTTACGCCAGACACCGCCGCCGCTTGATCCCATGAGGCCGAACCGGTCCATACAGGTCCCCCAGGTGTCACGAGGCGGGTGCGATCTGGTCGACCAGCCATTCAACCGTCTCTGAGATCGCCTGATCTTCGCGCTCGAGCGAGTCGAAACCATGATCGGAGCCGACGATGGTGTGCAGCGTCGTGTCAGGCCGGGACGTCGCGACCCGGGCGGAGATCTCGTAGGAGACTGCGGTGTCGCGGTCTCCGTGCACAATCAGCGAGGGCACGGTGCTGTCGAGGAACCGCGCCAGGGGTTCGTAGTGGGCGAACTCGCAGAACAACACGCGACCGAGTTCGAACTCCCCGTCGACGACCAGGAGTCCAGTGTCGTGCAGAAGCTTCCGCTGTCCGGCGCCGAAGTTCTCTTCACCCCAGGCCAACTCCGGCTCCAGGAAGGTATGGCTGAGGTCGAGGACAGGATTCCACAGCACCAGCCGATCGAGTCCGTCGGCCAGCCACGGCAGCGACAGCAATGTGGACACGGCTCCGAAACTGGCCGCCACGACCGAAAACGGGCCCGGGAACCGGCCGCGGAGGAACTGCACCGCAGCTTCCAGATCCAGGCACTCGCCAGCAACGGTGACTCCGGGTTGCGTCTCGCCGCTGTTGCCGTGCCCCCGGAAGGAGAAGCGCACGACGTTGAATCCCGCGGCGGCCAGTCGCTCTGCCAACCGGACGAACATCCCGCCCTCGTCCATGTCCACGGTGATCCCGTGCACCAGCAGCACGGCCCCCTGGGCAGAACCGGACGCGCCATGGACTGCGGCGTCGAGTCGGACACCGTCCACCGATTCCAACGTGATTCCCTCCACCGGCAGTTTCCTTCGCTCAATCCCCCGGGCCTGGACCACAGTGCGTCCATCGCCTCAGGCGATGCGGGCCGACACAGTTTCATCCCCGCCGCAACCGCATGCCGAAGTTGCGCGGGAAATAGCACGGGACCAACGCGGCACTGGGCCGATCAAGGGCGTCCTGCCCGGCGCCCATCCGCTGCGCAGGTCTGAGTTCATGCTCCATGGTCAGACCACACCGGCTATAGCGGAACGCACTGTGGTCACTTCCACCCGAGCCGCCGCTGTAACCAGGCAACCGTCGCGCGCCCCGATTCGACGCGATGCCGACGTAGAGCCGCCGACTGCGACCCTCCAGGCCTACAGCTCTCCCGGATCCAGTACCCCGCCAGCGCACACACCACCGCAGAGATCGCCTCAGGATCGACGTCCCGGGTGAGGGCGTGCGAGCCCAAAATCGGTTCGGGATCGACCCGATGCGACGCCAAGGCGGTCACCAGGAACACCAGATCCACCCACGCCGCACCCACGGACGGCCAGGACCAGTCCACCACCATCACCGTGCCATCTGGGCGCACCAGCATATTGTCGGCACGAAGATCGGTATGCAGCAAAGTCTGCCCGACAGTGGCACGCTCCCAACCTGATTCGAGAACAGCGAGCCCATCCAAGTTCCGGCGCGACCACTCGTCCAAGTCACCGGATGGCCCGCCGTCGGCCAGCTCCCGCCAACCCGAGAAATCCGGTCCGTGAGCAGCGGCCAGGGTCGGTACCCCCGGTAGTGGGTTCGGGGTCAGCATCCGTGCCAGGTTCTCGACCACCGCGAGGGCCGCCGCTAACTCCGTAGGCTGGTCGAAACGGGGATGACGACCGTTGACGTCGTCGAATACCAGGACTTGCCACCCGTCGATCTCCAGCGTGAACCACACCGCCGGAGCCGGGATCCCCGCTGGAAGCTTCGTCGCGGTGTCGCCTTCGATCCGGTACCGGTAGGCGAAGCTGTCCTCGGTGGGGATTGCTTTGGCGAATACCGTGCGGCCATCTGTCAACGCCAGCCGGGACGCCATTCCGCGGCTGAACCCTCCCGGTTGGGTCGATCCCGAACGCACTCCCGTGCCCAAGCGACTCTCGATCTCGCCTCGCACCGACATGGGCAACTCGCTCCATACGATCCGGGACGCTGGGACATCGATCTCGGTCATCGGACAATCGTGCCGCGCGACAGCGGCCTCCACCAGCCAATTTCGTATTCGTCAGCCCGTCCGCAGTGATCATCCCGCCGGACGATAGCGGGTCGTGGTAGCCCTGACCGAGTAGGAGGCCGCCGTGGTCGTAGACGACGGCACCGGTTGTGTAGTCAAATCTGGGGGCGCCCACCGAGGTCAGCCAGCCAAGCGGCTGATCAGGACAGATCAGAACCCAACATCGAATACATGATCATGTCTCGACGCTCCTCGCCGACCTGCTGCCAACTGCGGAGCAGGCCCTCGCGCTGGAAACCCACACGCTCAGCTGTTCGCTGTGAGGCGGCATTCCACGGCTCGACATATAGATGGAGGCGGGGGATCTCCAGGTCAGTAAGGGCCCAGGCAGCGACCGCTCGGAGCGCATCCGCAGCGACCCCCTGACCACGAGCGGACTTGACTACCCAGTAGCCCAGCATCGCACGCCCCTCGTCCAGGTCCCGCAACCACAGACCGACCGCCCCGAGGGGCCGACCGTCCTCAACTCGCACGATGATGAACGGATACCCGCTGCTGGTCGATAGCCGCTCCCACTGTCGGCGAACGAAGGCTTCGCCTGCTTCTTGCGAGTACACCGCCGGAACGGTCGTGATCAACGGGATGTGATCGTCGCTCGACGCCTCTCGAATCAGAGGCAGGTCGCTGATCTCCCAGGAGCGGAGGACAAGTCTGTCGTTTGTAGTCAAACGCGGGATATCCAACGGGGCAACCATGATCGCATCATGCCGAGATGCCCACCCAGTCGCACGCTCATTTCACACCCGAGATCGGCGGGATCGGCCAACGAAACGACTTCACGACTACCGCCAGCAGCCCTCCTCACCTCAGCCAGGAAGCTCGCTATCCGCTTGGTTGTCGTCGGAGCTGGACCACCTGTGTTTTGCTCTCCCGGAGAGGTGTGGGGACGGTATCGCGGTGGGACCGCGATCGAGCAATGGCGCCTCTAGTCGATCCAGTACCGTCGCGTCATGCGGCCGTCGGCCCAAGGCTCGGTCTCCTCCAGGCCCCCGCCGCAAGCCTCGATGATCCGCCGTGATCCGAGATTCGAATCGTTGCAGGTGAGCAGTATCCGGTCGATGCCGATGGACCGGGCAACGACGATGCTGCGGCGGAGAATAGCGGCACCGTAGCCGCGCCGTCTGTACTGGGGCAGCACTGCATACCCGATGTGCCCGCCCCGTCGACGTAGGCCCTCGTTGAGGTTGTGTCTGATCGAGGTTCGACCGACTACCTGGCCGTCAACAGTCGCGAGCAGAAACGTGGAGGCCACGATGCCGTCCGGCAAATTGACGCCCTGCCGTTCGCCCTCCCGGGCGCGGAGAAAGTCAGCCCAGCTCATATCGAGTTCAAGACCCAATGCAAACGGGAAGCTATCGCCCTCGGCCAGTTCGCGGTGCGCGGCGCGGACAACCTTTTCGTCCGTTTCCTGCAACGGCCGTAAGCGAACCGTCTCGACGGCAGTCGATGATCGAGAACTGGCCCCGACCCTCTGGGATTCGGTGCTCGTCGTGTCGATCCAGTAGCGGCAAATGTCGTCGCTGATGGTGTCGATTCGACCGCCGAGACCGGTGACTACTCGCCGGGAGCCGACATTGTCGACGGCGCAGGTGATACGAGCGTCGAAGATTCCCAGGTCGGCAGCGAGGGGCAGGGTTCGGCGCAGGATTTCGGTGGCGTACCCGCGACGCCGGAACCCCGGGGCCACGGCATACCCAATATGCCCACCCCAGCCCGCCAGCTCATCGGTCAGGACATGGCGGATGTCACTGCTGCCGACCAGCGCACCGGCGGCGTCCTCAGCGATGAAGAACGAGAACGGAACCCGACCGTCGCGGGTGCCAGCCGTGCGGGCGGCCTCGAGCCAGTCCAAATAGTCCTGCCAGGACATATCTTCCTGGTAGTCCTTCGCGAAGGTGAATCCGGCGCGATGAAACGTGCGGCGTAGCGTGCGGAACGCCTGTTCGTCTCCTCGATGCAGTGGCCGCACCTGAACTACCGGACGGCGGTTGGACGCCGACCGCAGCGCCCTCATCATCTCTATTTGCGCTTTCCGGCACGCGGCGTCAACCGACTGCTGCCCTCTTTCGATGAACTGATTGCGCCGATATAGGTTTCGTGCGGGCTCGTTGTCGTCGAGGACTGACAACCGTAAGCTCCGGTTCCCGTTGGCCCGCGCCCAGTCGAAGGCGGCGCTCAGCAACCGGTCCGAGATCCCGGTCCCGCGGGCAGCCGGAGAAACCCACACCGATACGACTTCCGCACCAGCCTCTCCGATGCGCACGGCGGCGGATCCGAGCACAGTGTCCTGCTCCTCGGCGACGAACATCACCCGAGTCTGGGTCCAGTCCTTCCAGTGGTCGTCGCTCCACGCCAGTGCCTGCTCGTAGGTGGCGGAGAAGGTATCTGCGGGACTACCCGCGAGCGCGTCGAGCCGCACTGTTCGGGCTATCGGCCAGTCGTCGGCGGTCAGGCGGCGCACGATCATGTACAGCATGATCAGGACTCGCTGCGCCAGCAGCAATTCAATATTGCCTGCTGTCCCCCCGTGTGACCGTCAGGGGGTGTCGGTCGGTGGCGAGGATGTCGGTCTGAATCCGCTCGATGATGGAATCGCGGCTCCAGCTGGAGTCGATGCGGACCTCATCAATATGGGACAGGGGTTGCCAGCCGTGGTACCACTCGGCCATCTGATCAGGAGGAATCGTCGCGGCCTGCGGCCGACCCGCATGGCGAGCGAGCGTTTCGTCGAAGGGGAGGTCGAAGCCGTAGTGCAGTGCACAGCCGGCGGAATCGGCGAGACGGTGCAGCATCGACCCGTAGCGATCGGCGTCGAGGATGCCTTCCACGATCGTCACCATCCCGCGGGCCAGGCACAGTGTCGCGATGTGTTCGATCAGCTCGATATTCCACGCGCCGGGCTCGTCGCGCTCGCGGACCATCTGCCGCCGCACTACATCCTGACCGACGACCGCGCAGTGGCCGTGCTCGAAGCGACGTTGCAGGCCGACGGCGACGGTCGACTTGCCCGACGCCGAATTACCGCGAATGACAACCAGCGTGGTCATCGAGCGGCAGCGGGTTGGAGGACGCTGTCAAGCTTGAGGATGAACCGAGGAAGGTGGGGATCGGTGCTCGGCAGGCCGTGAGGGTCGAGGTCCCACCACCGGCCCCCGTCGAACTCGGCGGGGTCGAGGTCGTAGTTACGGGACCGGTCACCCCGAGCGACATGCCAAAACGAAACATCAACATGGCCAGCAGTTGGTCCAACGGTAGGTGTCACGGTCAGAAACAGGGGCTGATCACCGACAACATCGAATCTCGGGTCGAACCCGAGTTCCTCGCGCGCTTCCCGACGCGCGGCAATCCGCGGATGTTCGCCGGGTGCCAGGTGCCCGCCCATCGGGAGTTCGAGACCGGACTTGCGGTGGCTACCGAGGTAGATACCGCGCTCCCTGGGGTCGACCAAGACCACGTACGCGACCAGATGCTGCGGCGGAGTCGCCGGTGGAACCCGCCGGAAGATGTCATCGGTTTGGGCGAGCCAGACCTGTGTCTGCTCGATGTGTTGCTGTTCGGCCTCGTCGATCGGCGTGATCGCGGCAACAAGATCAGCGATGGCTGCGGTGGCGGGCTCCATATCGCGCGAGCATAACGACGCCTTGCGACACCTGAGAAGGATCTGCCCTTTCGATGCTTCCCGCCTCCGGTTCACCAACCTGGGCCAGCCAGCCGGTGCGCGGCCCGGGCAGGTGGCCGGTTGCCCGGCAGAGCCGTCATGTGCCGGGCGATCGTCGTTCCCTCCGATCGCATCGAGCGTGCCATCGGTGTCGAACCCCTGCGCGGTGCCACCGCCGATGGTCGTCCGTGGTCACCGCCGAGGAGATGGTGTTGAACCCGCGCTCGTCGTAACCGAACTCCTCCGGTGCGGCGGCATACACCGGTGGCACGTAGGCAGCACCCAGCCCGAGAAGCCGCGCGGCACGGTGCAGAACCGCGCGGCCGGTCGCGGCGGGATCAGCGACGGTGAACAACGCGAAACCATGGTCGCGGCGGTCGCGTCGAATGCGGGCTTCCGCGGCAGCAGGATCAGTGTCCAACGCCGAAAGGTCATCGATCCCGGGGTAGCTTCGCGCGCGGGTTTGGCCGGGTGTGTTCACGATGGTCCTCCGGGTGTGTCTTCGTGCGCCCATTTGCCGATCGCGGCAGCGATCTGCTCGGCGGCCCGGCGCGGGCTGATCGAGGTGGTGTCGACGATCAGATCCGCGGCCGAGGTCATCCACTCCTCGCGCGCGGCGAAGAAAGGCGCTAGGTTTTGCAGACGCCAGTCGGCCGCGCGGTGCAGCACCTCGTCCTCGCAGATACGTCGCCGAAGAGTCTGTTCGCTGGCCTCGATCAACACCATGCGCAGCGAATATCCCAGCGCGTGGAATCCGTCGACGAGTTCGGTCCAATACTTCTTTCGGACGACCGTCTGCACGACGACCAGGTCCTGATGTGTCTCGCGGGCGATATCGTCGGCGAACACGGGAACCAGACGCCGCCACGACCCTAGATCTTGAAAATCGGAGCACCCGAGGTCGGTCAGCTGTGACCGCAACGCGAACCCCACGAATTCCGGGTCGAACAACCGCCACCCCGGGTCGCTGGACACCAACTCTCCCGCGGCTGAGGTCTTTCCCGCACCGAAAGGCCCGTTCAACCACACAACCGACCGTTTTCGCGCGGAATTGCCTGTTATGTGCGATTCGTGGGACACGATTTCTCCTCTATCGGATGTTCATGGTCTTTGGCGCCGTGTGCGCGGTTCAGGATGGGCCAGCAGCCTGGACACATCCGGTGGGACACGGCCACCTGCCCGTGGATGGACCACACCAGCGCATCCGCGAAACTGAAGTCACGCCATCGGACGGGCGTTTCGACCGGTCGGTGAAAAGGTGCGATCAGGCGACCTGTGCAACCATCTTGACAGGACACGCCAATAGTGTTGCCGAGTTTCTCGAGGCACCGACGAGCGCGCGCGGTCGCCGGTTAGTACGGGGGCCGGTCCGCGTCAGGATTCGGCATTCTCGTTGCGATTCAGCATGTGCCGTGCCTGCTTGTGGTGGGGTCGGCCCAGGTGATGGTGCGGCGCGTAACACGCTGCGGGGTATGCGGGTTCGTGTGCCGGGGTCGGGTGGGATTACGGTTCGTGTCCGGCATCAAGGGTGGGTGAGTCCGCAAGGCCGGGGGCAGGTTCGGTGTCGGTGACCCAGGCGCCGGGTTCGTGGGGCCGGTCGGTGGCCGGGGTCTGGTGGGGTTCGTTCGCGCCGGGCGGGTCCATGGCGTCGATTGCCGCGTCCATCGCGCGCCCGGGGTGCTGGCCCTGGTTCGGGGACAGGAGTTGTTTATAGCGGTGGAGGGTGCGGAGTTGGGGTATCAGGGTTGCGGAGGTCGGGATCGGGTGGTTGTCGGTGGTGATGCCGGCGGCGGCTAGGACTTCGGCTTGTTGTTTGTAGCTGCTGGTGTCTTCGCGGGCGAGGCTGCGCCAGCGTTGGGCGAGGATGTCGGGGCCGGTGGAGGCGAGGGTGGAGGCGACGGCGGTTTTCCAGCCTGGTGCGCGGCCCCAGACGCGGCCGATTTCTGTGGTGTCGGTGGTGAGCAGTGCGGTGACGGCGGCGGTGCGGGTCCACAGGGTGCGTAGGTTGCGGTCGAAGGCTGCGGCGGTGCCGGCTTCTCGGACGGCGCCGATGTGGGCGTAGCCGACCGCAGTCGCGATGTGCTGGCGGAGCCGGTGTACATCGGTGGTGAGGGCGGCCAGCAGGTGGTCGCGGTCGACGGGTGGTTCGGGGATGCGCAGATACAGGTCCGACCGCCATCGGATGCCTCTTCCGGCGCGTTCGCGCACGTGATCGAGCCATGTTTGGGGTACACCGCCAGCGAGGGCGGCGTTCTGGAGTTCGTGCCGTAGGACGGCGTTGCGGTGCATTTTCTGGTTCACCAGCGGTGCGGGTGGCTCACCGAATCGTTCGCGTTCGGTTTCTCGCATCCATTTCCCGCGCGGTGACGGTTTGGTTTTGAAGCCAGCGCAGGACTTTGGCCTGTGCTGTGGTGGGGCGGATCAGGGGCATCGCGGGTTGCTCCTGGTCAAGGGTGCAGGGCGCGGAAGTCGGGGCCGAAGCCGAGCCGGTCGATGGTGGTGTCGGTGGCGAACCAGGCCGACGGGATCGATGCGGCGGACAAGGCGCCGGTGTCGACGTGGCGGGTGGGGGTGCATCGGTGCAGGGGCCCGTTGGCGGCGTCGAGGATGTATTTCATGTGCGGGTCGATGTGGCGGACGAACAGGGTGCTCATGGCGGTTTTGTCTGGGGCGGTCAGGGCGGCTTCGAAGGCTTTGTGCAGGGCGGCGAAGCGGACCACGACCGCTTGGTGGCGCCACCATTGCCGGCACCACGTGTAGTGGCCCTCGCGGTTGTCGGCGGCGATCCGCAGGGCGGTGACCGGCAGCAGCCAGTCCTCGACGAAGTAACTGTGGTGCGGGTAACGAGGTGGCTTCTTCCCCTCTTGCTGCCCGCCGTCGTCGCGCGTCGTGGAGGTGAGGGCGGATCGGTGGAACCATCGGGTGGGGACGGGGTCGAAGGCCAGGGTCGGGGTGTCGAGGTGGCGGGCGCGGGTGCAGCGGTGCAGTGGCCCGTTGACGGCGTCGAGGATGTAGCTCATGTGCGGGTCGATGTGGGAGGTCAGCAGGCTGCTGACGCCGTTACCGGCGCCGGAGCGGCGGGTGGCTTCGAACGCGGCGTGCAGGTGGGCGATCCGCACGGCGACGGGGCGATGGGTCCACCACTGCTGGCACCAGGTGTAGGTGTTTTCCCGGTTTGCTTCGGCCAGCCGCACACTGATGGTGGGAAACAGCCACTGGTGGGCGAAGTCGATGAAATGCCGGAATACCGGGGGTACTGGGCGTTTTCCGGTGCCCGAGCTCGATGTGCTCACCGGTGTTCACCCCCGGCTTCGGGCAGCGCCGGTGCCTGGGCGGCTTTCTCGAACAGGGCGAGGGAGGTCCGGATGTCGGGGGCGTATTCGGTGTCCTGCCACCAGATTTTGCGGACGAGGACCGGTCCGTGGCCGGGCAGCCGCACCAGGGCACGGTCTTTGGGCAGCGCGGCGAGCAGGGAGATGTCGAGGATGGGTTCGGAGCGCCAGGACAGGCTGCGCTGGGTGCCTTGGTGTCCGTGGCTGCGGGAGCGGTCGGCGACGTCGTGCGGGCCGGCCATCTGCGACCAGTGCTGCAGGTAGTCGACCGCGGCGATCCCTCCGCCGTAGATTTCGATGGACTGGGCGCGCATTGTCGCCAAACCGTTGGCGCCCCATAGATCTTCACCCTGTTCCAGGACCTGGAGGATGGTGATGAGGATGATGCCGCAGCCGCCGGCGTAGGTGTAGTAGGACGGCAGTTCACCGATGCGGGCGCAGTTGGCGGCCTCGTCCAGCACGGCCAGCAGCGGCACCGGCAGCCGGCCGTCGGGGCGGGCGCGGGCGGTGTCGAGTGCGGCTTCCAGTATTTGGCCGACCAGCGCGGAGGCGAGCGGGGTGGCGCTGTCGTGACCGGCCATCGACAGCGCATACAGGGTGTCGGTGGAGGTGACGAACTTTTTCGGTGAGAATTCCGGCAGCTGGTGGGTGGGGGCGAGTTCGATGCGTTCGACTGCGGTCATCGTCTTCCCGGTCTGTGGATCAGCGTGTTCGGTGGCCTTGATGTCGTGGCGGCGTGGTGGGGTGACCATCTGCGCGTATCCGCTGTCCGAGAGCACATTCAGGAATCGGCGGGCCATGTCGTAGAGGCCATCGCGCTGCCTGGCGTAGAGGCCTTGGCATTCGGTGATGCGGTCGGCGGGGCGGTGGTGGCCGTGGTGGCGCAGGATGATGATGGGGGTGTCGTCCTGGTCGTGGCCGAGCCATTCGGCGACATGCAGTAGGTCTCCGCCGGCGATCGCGGCGGCGAACATGTACAGCGCTAGTAGTTCTTGGGCGCCGCCGTCGAAGTAGGAGTCGACGCGGGCGTTCGCGGCCTGGGCGGCGGTGCCGGTGGAGGCCGAGACGAAGAACCCGGCCAGTTTGCGGGCGGCGGGCAGGCCGGTCACCTCGGCCAATAGGTTGACCCAGAATCCGCAGACGACCTGCCCGCTGACCGCTTGCAGGTCGCTGACCCAGATCCGGCCGCGCTGTCGCCGCCCATGGACGGTGTGCCGGTACAGGTCGGGCTTGTTCGAGGTGGCCAGGCATGGTCCCCAGGCGGCTAGCACTGCGGGGATGGCCCAGGCCATGGTTTTGCCGGTGCGGGTGCCTGCGGCGATGGTGACGCCGAGTTCGGCGGGCACATGCAACTCGATTCCGCTGATCACGGTGCGCCCCAAGGGAGGTCCGGGCAGCGCTTGGGTGCGTGGGTCCGCGTCGCGGAGCAGCCGCTGGTTCGCCGCGAGGTTGTCTTGGATACTTGCGATGCGGATGTCGCTGGGGCGTTGCATGGTGCGGGCCGCGGCGTCGATTTCGCTGCCACTGGCCCAGATCCGGCGGGCGATGACGGCGGCCGAAATCCCGAGGGCGGTGAACACCGTGGCGGGGATGGTGGCTTGCCATGGCCAGCTTCGTTGTCCGAACACGATTTCGGCCAGTGCGGTGGCGGGGTTGGCGGTGACCGGGCGCCCGGCGGCCGCGTTGCCGATGCTCAGTGACGCCCAGGCGGCCAGCCCGGAAAGGACGAGGATCAAGGCTAGGGCGAGCAGGGTGGTTTCTTCTCCCATGCCGCGGGTGGTGCGGCGGCGGGTTTGTCTTGTCGAGAACACGGATGCCCCTCCGGATTCGATAGGCAGTGGACGGCTGTCAGGGTTGGAGGTCGGCCTCACGGCTCAGCCGCGCCGGCGCAGCGGACACACTGATGTCGTTGTCGTCCCAGAACTCGGTGCCGGTCTCGAGATCGGGGAACGCCGCACCGACGGCATCGCTGATCGCTGCCCCTCCCCCGTCTGCGCCGCCGGCGGCGACCCCGAATTCGGCAGCGGCTGTGGGAGCAGGCTCAGCAGCGCGGTCGGGGGGCAGGTCGGTTCCGGCGTGTAGGCCGGCGGTGTCGGTGCGGGCGTTATCGCGTTGCTGGATGAGGTAGGCGAGGCGCCCCATCGCGGGGCTGCCCGGTCGGTCGCTCCAGTAGGTGCCGTTTAGGCCGGCGTGGTAGACCCCGTCGATGTCGGCATCTGCGGCGCCGGTGCTTGCGGCTGCGGTCCGCGCCGAGCGCATGGCGGCGATCAGCGATTCCAGGCGCCCGATGTGGTCCTGGTCGGTAGCGAGGGCGCCTTCCCAGCGTCCTGCTAGGCGGGTGTGTTCGGCGGTCAGGTCCTGCAGTTGCCGCAGGGCGGTGACTTGGCGGGTGACGGTTTCGAGGTCGCCGCTGTAGTCGTGGGTGATGGGTGCGGTGCGCCGCTGGGCGGGTAGCAGTGCGGCGCGGGCTTCGGCGCCGGTGTCGAGATCTCCGCGCGTTTCCTCCGCGTCGAGCAGCGTGTCGGTGCGGGCGATGACCGCTTCGACTTCGACCATGCTCGCCAGATGCTTCGCCCGCCCGCCCAGGGCCCGATCGAACGCCGTTGCCCGCTCGGGCACCTCGGTGGCCCGTGCGGGCCCGTTCTGCCGTGCTGCTGCGAGGCCTCGTCCCGCCGCTGAAGTGGGAGCGTGGGGATACCAGCGG
Organism: Nocardia sp. NPDC050799; assembly: GCF_040654015.1. Taxonomy (NCBI): domain Bacteria; kingdom Bacillati; phylum Actinomycetota; class Actinomycetes; order Mycobacteriales; family Nocardiaceae; genus Nocardia; species Nocardia sp. NPDC050799. Next base: position 3,817 of record NZ_JBFAHF010000063.1, on the reverse strand, counting down.
GCTTGGTCCTGCCCGGAGCCGGTGATTCCGGCTTCGAGGCGTTCGGTGATCAGGCCGGTGTCGCGCAATGTGCGCCAGGTCGGGTCGTTCTCGCACCGGCCGGGTGGCAGGGCGGCGCTGAGCTGCTCGAACATTCGGCGGGTGACCTCGGGCCGGTGCTTCCATCGGTCCGCGGTGGTTTGCAGTTGATGCCACATCGCCCGCCATTGAGGCTTGGGGTGGGTCTTCCATTTCATGGCCAGCCCTTCGGCGGCTGCGGTCCGCTCGGCCGCGATCTCCGGGGTGGCGCTGTGGGGAATGACATCGCGTGTGAGCAGGTAGTAGTGGGCGAAGTCGGCGCGCACCCGGGCTGGAACACTGCCCAGTCCGGCGTAGTGGGCGGGGTTCGTCATCCCCGTCGTGCGGGAGAACCGGCTCACGACCCCACCTCCGGACCGGCACCGGCACCCGGTGCCTGCCGGGGTGCCGGGGGCCCGTCGTCTGGGGCCCATGCACCGGTGACCTCACCAAGCGCCTCGATCGCCGCACCCATCGCTTGCCCGGACCCGGCACCCGTCCCGGTGGCGGGATGGGTGTCAGCGTGGGTTCCAGCTGCCAGCTCGCGGAGTGTGTTCATCCAGTCCGGCAACGGCGCTGGGGCACGGTCGACAACGGTTTCCCACCGGTAGTCCTCCACCTTCGCCCGCACCTGGGCGAGGTGGTCTCGTTCACGGCCGAGATGCGCTTGGAGGTCAGCGATACGTCGGGCGTCGCGGGAGGCTTGCATGCCGAGTTCGGCGATCGTCTGTTTCTGGGCGTCGATCAGGTCGCGAGCCTGCTGAAGTTCCTTGGCAAGTTGTTCGATCCGTCCCAGATAGTGGTGACCGGGACCGTGGACCCACGGAGTGCCGGTTTTCCCGGAAGTCTCGGCGGCATCGATATCGGCGAGAGGGACACCTTCGCGGTCGGCGGACAGGCGTGCCCCGTTCAGCGCGTTGTAGGTCAGGTCGAGGCGCGCTTGTTCGACTTCGGTCAATGCAAGATATGACTGGCCTCGGCTCAAGCGGGCGCGCACTGCGGACAGGTTCTGGACCTCGCGCAGGCAGGCAGCGTGGATGCTGTCCTGACGTGCCTGCAGTCCGTAGTCGTGGTCGATGGGGCCGCGCCGCAGCGCATACGGGATCGCCGCCGCCTGATACAGCGCGCGCAGCTGTTGTTCCCGGTCCGGACCGGCAGGTCGCTGGTTGTCGAAAGAATTGTCGGACATCGTTTCTCGTTCCTCGTGGTCATGAGGTGCGGTCCTCCGGCCGAGCAAGATGTTGCGGCCGGGGAGTGTTCGGATGTCCCCTGAAGAAGGTGGCTGAGGGTTGACCATCGTGGCCGGTACCCGCGGCCACAGACGGTGATGGTCACCGCATTCGCAAAATTGGAAATCGTGGAAAATGCTCTGTCGCTGTGTCGTCAGCTGGTCAATAACCGAGACCGTGTTCGGGTCCCGGCACGGTCGGCGTGGATGCGGTGGGGTCGGGGTCGGTGTCCCATTCCGACCCGCTACCTTCCGGCATCATTGCCTCGACCGCGGCACCGATCTGCGCGCCGCCGCCCTCTGGCCCCGGATACTCGACCGCTGGGTCGCTGAATTCGGTGTGCATAGTCAACGTCGCGCGGTCCACCATCTGCTGGGGCAGCGGGGGACGTGCCCACTCCACCGAGGCGTCCGCGGGGCGCTGGGGTAGATAGGGAGGCTTGCCGACAGGGTCGGCGGCGGCCCAACGATGCCAGGAGGTGGCCAATTCGTGATCGGTGAGGCCGCTGATGGTGGCGGCGTGCCAGCGGTGCACGTCCATCGAGCTCCACAGCTGTGCGCCTTCGTCGCGGGTGAGCGCGGCCGCCTCGGACAGGGCGGTGATCCGCTCGTGCAAAGCGTTCATGTTCGCCGAGAACCGGGCCGCCGCGGCAGGGTTCACCGGGTAGGGCCATCGTCCGGCGGCGACCCGGTCGGCGTGTGCCGCGGACAGGGCGGCCATATGCTGCATATGCCACAGGTCCGGGGCGAGCATGTCCACGCACCATTGCTGGAGCTGGTTGGTGCGGGCCGGCAGGTCCGGGGCCGGGATCTTGTCCCTGGGCAGCGTTCCGGTGGCACCGAGTTCGCGGGCCGCAGTGATCCAAGGCAGCGGTACCCCGGCGGTCCAGGCAGCATGTTCGGCTTGCTCGCGCTGCGTGGTCAATTCGTCGAGACGGGTGCGCCACGCTTCGACCGGAGGGCCGTCGATCTCGGGCCGGTGGAAGACCCGTTCACCGGCTTTCTCGATGCGGGCGTGCTCGGCCGCCAGCCGCTGCACGCGTCTGAGCATGCCCGCCTGCCAAGCCTCTACCCGGTCCGGGACCGGGCGATCAGGTGTCGTCACTTCTCTTCCTTCCTCTTCCCTTGGATGTGGTTGCGGTCGTGCGGGTGATCACCGCTCCGGCCCCAGGTCCGGCCCCGGGGCCGGACCCGCCGAGGCGGGGGGTTCGGGACCGAGGTCGAATCGGAGTTCGCCGGCGGAGAGATCGGTCAAGCCCGCGGCGTCGAGGACGTCGACCACCGGCACCGATTCCGGTGCCACCGGTTCAGGGCCGAGTCCGGCGGCGTGTTCGATGTAGGTCCCGGCGGTCAGTTCGTTGGTCAGCGCGAAGACCGCGTCGGTGCCCACACCGGCGGCCCCGGTGCCAGGACTGGTGATCTCGGTGTCGGTGACGACGACATCCGCGGGATCGATATCGATCACCATCGGCTCGCCCGCCCTCGCCGCCTCGTGGAGGCGCCGGGGATCCACGCCGGTGTCTGCGAGGAATCGCTGCCGGTAGGCATCAGCGTGGGCGACATGCTGGGCCGAGAGGCCGGCCGCTCCGGTGGCCGCGGCGAACGCCGCGCTCGATGCCGCCGCAGCGCCGATATCCCACCCGTCGGTGAGCAGGCCGGTCAGCCACGCCGTCCGGCGATACACCTCTGCCAGAACCCGCAGATACCAGCCATCCTGGTCGTGGGCGGCCTGGGCAGTGCCCGCTCCCCTGCTACCGGCTGCGGTCGCGCCGGAGGACTCGCTGGCGCCGGTCTCGGAAGCCTCCGCGGTCCCGGTCCACCCGTCACCGGAGGCGGCGTCGGTGTCACCGGCCTCCCTTCCGGGGTCGGCGGCTCTGGGACCGGAGGGCTCGCCCGGGCGGGAGCCATCGGTGTCGGTGAGGGTGTCGGTGAATCCGGCTGCCCTTCTGCGGATATCGATAAGGAGCTGCTTGTATTCGACATCGAGTTCGTGCAGCGTGTTCTCATGGGTCTCGCGGCGGGTGTAGCCGTCCATCTTCGCCTGATGCAGTTCGCGGTTCTGGTCGCTGGCGACGCGCTCGGACTCTTCCCGATTGCGTTGATTGGTTCTCCCACGGTCGATCTGCTCGCGTTTGAACTTGGCTTCCAGGTCGAACAAGTCCTCGGCGCGGCTGTTTCGGTCCTGGACCTCGGTGAGCCGAGCCTGGTTCAGCGCATGCTCGTCTGCGGCCTTCTCCACACCGGTGTTCACCCGCAACTGGTGCTCGAAGAATGAGCGGTATTCCTTGGCCTCGGTGTGGCGGAAGCGTTGCTCGAACTCGGTGCGGGATCGGACTTCACCGCCACGGCGTTGCAGCAGGTTCGCCATCATCGACGCGGTTTGCATGGACTGGATGAATCCGGTGCGGATCGCTTGACTCGATTCCTCCACCGGATCCCCGCTCATTGGGGCACCATCCCTTCTGCAACCCGAAGAGTTAGGGTTGTTGCCTCCCGGTTCCGGTGGGTGCATGGCCTCCTCCGCTTGCCACT
>NZ_JBFAHF010000062.1:0-25623 GCF_040654015.1 Nocardia sp. NPDC050799 | reverse complement strand
TCCTTCCGAAACCGCGGCCACACCAGGATTGCTGCCCCCACCTCCTGCAGGAGGCGTGAGATCGACGGGGGCATAGTCGAGACTGTTCATCAATTAATGGACAGTTCGGCAGGCGTCGGCACCGCACACCGACCTTGACCTATGGTCGACGGACCATCAGGTGGTTTTCGATCGCAGACACGATGTCGGGGACAGATTCGGCAGCGGAAACGATAGCCCCCAAATCGGAAAGGTTGGCTCGCATGAGTTCGTAGCGGTGCCCGACCTGGCCGGTGGCGTGTTCGTCTCCTCGGCTGCGCAATGCTTTACGGGACTCGATTACCTCACGATCGGCCCACAAAGTCACGACAGTGAAGTCCAGCGCCGGGGAGAGCGCGGCACGAAAAGGTCGAAGATGCTCCCGGCCTTCGAAAACGAAGTCGAAGACGATCAACTCGAACCCCGACCGCGCGTACACCTCGATCAGCGCCGCGGCCGCCTGAGATGCCAGCCCCTTCGGCCGCCGATCGTCACGAGTGACAACGAACTCGCGCAACGAGTCTCCGACGATGCACACGCCGTTGGCCGACCGTGCAGCCAACCGCCTTCCAACGGTCGTCTTGCCCACACCGGCAGGGCCGTTCAACACCACGATCCGAGGCACGTTCACAGACGCGGATTCTGTCACTCTCGAACGGGGGTGGACAGCACAATATCGCCACCGCCCGCCTTTGCGCTTCCTGCCGGCGCCTCGCGCCAACGTTGACAGCGGGTCGGTCTCCTCGCGCGGGACGGGTGTTCGTCGAGTCCCGGGACATAGCGCAGATCATCGCCCGCAATGCCAAGCTGAACCAGGGGGCCGCGAAATCGCTGGGCATCAACATGAGCCGCCTGCCCTCGCCAGCGACCATGCATGAGATCGAAGACCCGGCCACACCACGAAATGGAGCAAGGGTAGTCATGGAGCCACAGAACAAATCGGCACAACGCCCTGGAACAGGGAGTTCCAGCACGGTCGGCGGTAGGCCGACCGCGACGATCGATACCGCTGCCTACGTCGACAGAATCCAAGCCGACAACGCCGCCGGTCGGTGTTTCATCTGTGAGCTGGCCGACGAGCAGACAACTCGCACGCGCGAAACCGTCGCCTATCGCGACGAGCACTGCATCGTGTTCTTTCCGCCCTGGCCCCGCCTCTATGCCTATTGCCTGCTCGCGCCTCGACGCCACGCGACGAATGTCGTCTCGGACTTCACCGAGGACGATTACCTGGCACTGCAGTTGCGCGTCCATCGCCTTGGTCGGGTCCTCGCCCAGATCACGCCCACCGAGCGCCTCTACGTGTTCAGTTTCGGCAGCATGCAAGGCGTCGATCACGTTCACTGGCACGTGGCGCCTCTCCCACCCGGGATGCCCTTCCGCGAACAGCAGTTTGCCGCAGTCGACAAATCCGACTACCTCGTCATCGAAAAGGCAGAGCTCGACGAACTGGCACAGAAGGTGGGAGCCGGCATGGCCGCCCTGACCCAGCCGAGGGGCCTATCAAGCTGAAGAAGAGCCCTTGCCAAGAGGCCGCCTGCACGCACGGCGCCCGCCAGCTCGGCTTCAGTGGAGCAGTGGCAGGGTGTCGAATCGGTGAGTGGACCAGGCCCGGCGGGAGGGCTCCTCGGGGTAGGGGCGGGTAGCCGGTTTGGTGTCGTAGACGCGGGTGGTGTGGTCGGCTGGGTCGTAGTGGGGCCAGCCGGGGTTGCCGTGGGTGGCGAAGTTCAGCCAGTCGGTGCGCATATGCCGGGAGACGGCGGTGACCTGGTCGGCGGCGTCGAGATGTGCTGACCGGTGTGCGCGGACGTCGTCGGGGCGGAGGGTGCCGAATACGAGCAGGAAGTCGAGGCTGTGGGAGGCGCCTTGCTCGCGGTTGAAACTCCAGCACAGTTCGTAGAGCCAGACGGAACCACCGCCGGCGTACTGTGCGTCGGCGAGGTGCACGGTGGGCATGCGGAACAGCCAGTCGGCGTGGACGAGCTCGTAGAGTTCGGAGGGGGTGGCCTCGGGGTAGACGTCGCGATAACGGCGGTCGCCGTCGGGACCGGGTGCGAGCCGCCTCAGGGTTGGTTTGACTTGTTCGTCGGTCATCTCGATGCCGAGCTGGGTGTTGAACAGCCGGTATTCGTCGCGGGTGTGACCTACGAGTAGGTCGATGTCTCGGGCGGCGCCGGCGGCGAGCGCCGGCCACGGTGCCTCGGGCAGGACTTCGCCGTCGACGACGGGTGAGAACGGTGTCGGTGTTAACGCCATCGGCCCCCAGGCGTCGACGAATGCGGGCATCTTCTCCAGGATCGTGTTCTTGGCGTCGACCAGCGCGCGGGGGTCGACGCCGGCCAGGTCCTCGATGGTGGCCCGGGTACCGGCTTCGGCCGCGATCGCGGTGGAAATGGCGGCCGCGAGTTCCGGGGAGAAGAAGGTGCCCGGAACGCTCTGCGGGATGGCGCGATGAAACAGCCCGGCCGCGGTCGGCATCGCCATGAGTGCGGCGATACATCCCGCGCCGGCGGACTGGCCGAACACTGTGACGTTGCCCGGGTTCCCGGGGGCAGGGAAGCATCCGGCGGAAATCCGGCGCTAGCGCTGCCGATTCGGTGAGCGGTGTTGGGCTGTAGGTGATTTCATGTCGCGGTGATAGGTGAAGGCGGCTATGGCCAGTTCGGGGTGTTGTCCCGGCAGGATCTGGAGCGGTACTGCTACCTCGACGACGAGGACCGCAGGCTGATCGCTGCCCGGCGCCGGGATTGCAACCGGTTGGGGTTCGCGGTTCAGGTCGTCACGGTACGCAATGTCGGCATGTTTCTGACTGATCCGCTCGACGTTCCGCCGGAGCTGATCGAGTATCTGGCCGAACAGCTAGAGATCGAGGACCCCTCGTGTGTGAAACGCTACACCGAGCGGGACAAGACCAGGCTCGAGCACGCGTGGGAGATTCAGCGCGAGTATGGGATACGGCCATTCTCCGATGTCTCGGCAGAATTGGCGGCGTGGATCGCCGATCAGGCGTGGATGACCGGTGACGGCCCGAAAGCGATCTTCGCCGGTGCGGTGGACTGGCTGCGCTCACGTAACGCGCTGCTGCCTGGCATCACCACGCTGGAGGCGTTGGTCGCTGAAGGCCGGACGGCGGCTGATGCACGGCTGTGGGTTCAGGTCACCGATCAGGTCGGGCAGAGTTCGGTCGTCGCCCTGGTTCGGTTGTTGGAGCTTCCGGCGGATTCCAAGACGCGGGTCAGTGAGCTGGAGCGGTTGCGTAAGAGCACGTTCCGCACGTCGTGGAAGGGTGTGATCAAGGCGCTGAACCGGTTGGCCGATGTCGAGGCGATCGGGATGGGCCGGGTGGATCTGAGCATGGTCCCGCCGCGCCGGTTGACCGGGCTGGCCACCTACGGGCTTTCGGCGAAAGCCTCGGCGTTGCGCAGGTTGGAGCCACGCACGCAGCGGATCGCGGTGTTGGCCGCGACCTCGAAAGCGATGACGGCGCGGGCGGTCGATGACGTGCTCGAGGTGTTCGATCTGCTGATGACGACCCAGCTGCTGGCCAAGGCCGAACGCCAATCCAAGGATGAGAAGCTGCGCCGCTACCCGAGGGTGTCGCGCAACGCCGGCAAGCTCGCCGCGGCGGTGAAGGTGCTGTTGGAGATGGTCGAGGTCGATCAAGACATCGGTTTGGGTGTGGTTGTGGACCTGATCGAGCAGACGGTGACCTGTTCGGAGTTGCGTCACGCGGTCGAGGCGATCGACGAGCTGGTGCCGGCCGGGGATTCGGAGTTGGACGGGCAACGGCTGACGGAGCTGGCCGGGAAGCTGTCCACGGTCCGCCCTTTCCTGCCTGGGTTGATGGCCAGGGTGCGGTTCGGCGCGACCCCTGACGGTGCGCTGGTACTGGCTGCGATGACGACGCTTGCCGAATTGTTGACCGTGCGGGCGTACGGCAAGCTGCCCGCGCACCTGCTCGACGCGCGCTTGGTCGACCACGACCTGATCACGGGCGCCTGGCGACGACTGGTGTACGCCGCCGATCGACCCGAGGCGACGGTGGACAAGGCCGCGTACGCGATGTGCGTACTCGAACAGTTCCATCGCCATCTCAAGCACCGCAGCATCTTCGCGGTGGACTCGCAACGGTGGCGGGATCCGCGCGCGCATCTGCTGGCCGGTGCGGTGTGGGAATCGGCCCGCGATGCCGGTATGAACGCGTTGAACCTGCCCGCCGACCCGACCAGTGTCCTCGCCGAACACGCTGCGCAGGTGGATACGGCGTATCGGGAGCTGGCGGCGCGGTTGGGTGAGGACAGCGCAGCCAGCATCGATGCCGAGGGTCGGCTGCATGTGGCGTCGCTGGCCGCCACACCCGAACCGGCGTCGCTGATCGATCTGCGTCGGCGGATGGAGGCGATGCTGCCCGAGGTCGACCTTCCCGAACTGGTGATGGAGGTGATGAGCTGGCATCCGGAGTTCATCGAAGCGTTCACCCATGTCTCGGGCGAGCGCGCCCGGGTCGCTGACCTAGGGTTATCGGTCGCGGCGGTGTTGTGCGGGCACGCGATGAACGTCGGGTTCAAACCCGTCACCACCCCCGGGGCATCGGCGCTGACACGCGACCGGCTGCTGCATGTGGACCAGTGCTACATCCGCGCCGAAACCCTCGCCGCGGCCAACGCGGTACTCGTCGACGCCCAAGCCGGGATCGACCTGGCCCAGGCATGGGGTGGCGGGCTGGTGGCCTCGATCGACGGGATGCGGTTCGTGGTGCCGGTGCGCACCCATCACGCCCGCCCGAATCCGAAGTACTTCGGCCGCCGGAGCGGGATCACCTGGTTGAACATGCTCAACGACCAGTCCGCAGGTTTGGCAGCACGAGTCGTTTCGGGCACACCGCGGGACTCGCTGAACATGATCGATGTGGTGTTCTCCCAGCGTGGCGGCCCGACACCGGAAGTGATCATCACCGACACCGGCTCCTACAGCGACATCGTGTTCGGGCTGCTGCACCTGCTGGGATTCCAATACCGGCCGAAGCTGGCGAATCTGCCTGATCAACGGCTGTGGCGCGTCGACACCCGCGCCGACTACGGGCCGTTGAACACCACCGCCCGCGGGGTGATCAACCTGGACAAGATCGCGACCCATTGGGACGACATGTGCCGGGTCGCGGTCTCGATCAACACCGGTGAAGTCTCCGCCCACGAGGTCACCCGCATGATCTCCCGCGACGGCCGCCCCACCGCCTTGGGCGAGGCCATCGCCGGCTACGGCCGGATCTTCAAAACCCTGCACGTGCTGCGCCTGGCCGACGACGAACCCTACCGGCATGAGGGCAAGCGTCAATCGAACCTCACCGAAGGCCGCCACGACCTCGCCCGGTCGGTGTATCACGGCAAGAAGGGCGAGATGCACCAGGCCTACTACGAGGGCATGGAAGACCAGCTCTCCGCCCTCGGGCTGATCTTGAACTGCGTAGTGCTGTGGAACACCGTCTACCTCAACCAAGCCCTCGGCGCGCTGCGCGAGCAGGGCTACCCTGTGCTCGATGCCGATGTGGAGCGGCTCTCGGCGTTCATCCGATCCCACCTCGGCCTGGACGGGCACTACAGCTTCGTGCTTCCCGAGCTGGGCGGTCGGGTCCGGCCGCTGCGCGACCGCGACGCCCCCGGCGAGGAGTAGGGGTTCGCGGCAGCGATCACCTCTTCGGCGGCACCGACACCAGCGGATCACTCCGCGCGGCCACCGCCTGCCGCTACTGCGCAGCCCGCCGCGGCGTCCGGGAAACCATTCCCGTCCACCTGCCGGTTCACCCAAAGTCTGCACGCACCACGACATCTGGCTCAGCGATACCGGCCAACCCAACCTCGATGTCAACGCCTGCCCCGAGATTATCGCAGGTCAGAGCACTCACACCAAGGATGAATCACTGGCACCGGACAACAGCTCGCTGAGCTACTTTGGCAGGACTTCGGCATGGGTCGGCGGTGGGGCGTCGACTGATCTCGGGACAGTCCCGCGGTAGTGGGCGATCCGTGCGGCGCCGATGGCGGCGAAGATGCCGGCGCGCAGCGTCGCCCCAAGGGCGGTGCTGCGCGGGACCTTGCCCCGCACCAGGTCGCCGATTCCCGCCACGGTGTCGGAGATGTCGCAGAGAAGGGCGAGCTGCTGCCAGCGACGGCGGGCGTCGCCCGTGGTCGACAGATAGCCGAGGCCTAGGGCCACGGCTCGGATCCCGCACACGCGGACGACGTAGTCGAGCTCTGGGGACCGCTCCGCGGCTGCGCCGAAGAACCGTGCTGTGCCGCTCGGGGTAACGCGGCTCGCCGCGCCACCCGCCAAGCGGCCGACGGCCATCGCGAGCAGGCCGGCCTCGACGGCCCTGTCGAGGCTGGCCTGGATCGCGTCGCGCGCCTCGCTCGTACCCGGACCCGCGGCCGGACGGTCGGTGAACTGGATCGTGGTGTCGGTCATGTCTCCTTCTCGGATGGTATAGCCGTGAACGATATTCATCGTTGGGTGAGTGGGGTCTCGGATTGGATGTGTCCGGCGACCACGTGGGGCGAGTGCTCTCGGGTGGTTGCCAGGCGGTACTTATGATTCGGCTTTCCGAAGGTCGGGTGGCTCACAGCCCAGGCGGCGGTATCGATGATCGCCGACTTGACGAGTGCGGCCGCCCGGCCGCGTAGGGCTCCCGGCTTCGCTCGCGCATCACCGTCGACCAGCTGGAAGAGCCCATCGTTGCGGCCGAGGCTGATGTGGTTGCCGATATAGGAAAAGGTGGTCGGCGCGACTTTGCGGCCGGTCAGGTCCCCGATGATCGCAACCGTCGCGGCCTTGCTGGTGGGTCCCGCCGAAGCACACGACATCGGGTACGGCAGGCCGTTCTCGCCGATGATGAAGACGCTGTCACCGGCGGCGTATACGTCCGGGTGTGAGACCGACCGCATCTGCTGGTCTACTGTGATCTGTCCGTTGGGTTCCACCTGCAGGCCGCTGGCGGCAGCGATCGGGTGGACGGCGAAGCCCGCGGCCCACACGGTCGCGTCGGAGGCGAACGCGGTGCCGTCGGCGTCGATCGCCCCAGCTTTCTCGACGCGCTCGATCGCGGTGTGCTCCTGGACCGTGATATCGAGCCGCTCGAAGGCGCGCAGCATGTGACGGCGGGCCTTGGGGCCCAGCCAGCTGCCCAGTTCGCCGCGGGTAACGAGGCTGACCCGAAGCCCTGGCCGGGATTCGGCGAGCTCGGTGGCCGCCTCGATCGCGGTCAGATTGCCGCCGACCACCAGCACGTGCCCGCCCTCGTCCAGCTCGTCCAGGTGTGCGCGCAGGCGCAGCGCGGCCGGCCGCGCTGCCACATGGTAGGCGTGCTCGCCGACGCCGGGAACGCCGTGGTCTGCGGTGGTGCTGCCGAGCGCGTAGAGCAGGGTGTCGTATTCGAGCCGGTCGATACTGTCGCCGTCGGCGACGGTGACAGTCCGGTGCTCGGCGTCGACGCTGGTGACGCGTGCCAGTCGTAGCCGGATGCCGGTGCCCGCGAATACCTTCGCCAGCGGCCGGTGGCGCAGCTCCTGCCCGGCGGCGAGCTGATGCAGGCGCAGCCGCTCGACGAAATCGGGTTCGGCGTTGATCACGGTGATCTCGAAGTCGTCGGAGTGGAGCTGGCGGGCCAGGAATGTGGCGGAGAAGGCTCCGGCGTATCCGGCGCCGAGAACGACGATGCGGTGTTTCATGGTTGAGACTCCTGTCTGGTTCGCGTGCTTGCTGAACGAGACACCGCAAGTCGCGATTTTCTGACAGACCCGACCAGTGATGTGAATCACATCTCGAAGCCCCATCCGGCCGACGATCTCCATGCGAAACCGTCGGCGTATCGATCGCACGGCGAGCCCGCAAGCCCACAGACCGAACGATACTGTGATCTACTTCACAACATGTCAGGATTATCGTCGATGCGGTGTCTTGTTCTCGACCCACTCGGATCGAAGGAGACACCATGAGCAAGAGCATCGAGGTGATCGTGGTCGGCGGCGGATACGCCGGAGTGATGGCGGCGAATCGGGTAAGGCAGCACGACGATGTGACGGTGACCGTGATCAATCCGCGGCAGGTCTTCGTACCACGGCTGCGGCTGCACCAGCTGGTGGGCGGGACCCACGATGCGATCGCCGACTACCAGGAGGTACTCGCCGAGGGCGTCGAGCTGGTGGTCGACAACGTGACGCACATCGACGCGACCGGGCGCACCGTGACCCTCGCCGAGGGTGGCAGCATCGGCTACGACTACCTGATCTACGCAGTAGGCAGCCTCAGCGGCGGACCGCAGGTGCCGGGATCGGCCGAATTCGCTTATCCGGTCGCGACTTTGGAGGCCGCGCAGCGGCTGCGGTCGGTGCTCTTCGACACGCCTGTGACGACCACGGTGACGGTCGTCGGGGGCGGCCCGGTAGGTATCGAGACCGCTGCGGAACTCGCGGAACAGGGTCGCAGTGTCAGGCTGGTCTGCGGCGGTGTCGTCGGCCCGTACCTGCACTCCAGCGCTCGGCGCACAGCCCGAAAATACCTCGCCGAACTGGGCGTCGAGGTGATCGAAGGCCCGAATACCTCGGTCACCGCGGTGAGGTCGGGAACCGTGGAACTCGGTGACGGCCGCACCTTGGCGAGTCAGGTCACCATTTGGGCTGCGGGTTTCGGTGTGCCCGATCTGGCCGACCGTAGCGGGCTGCGCACCGACGCCGCCGGGCGGCTGCTCACCGACGAGACACTGACCAGCATCGACAGCGATCGCATCATCGCGGCGGGCGACGCGTCGGCGCCGTCGGACCTGCCGTTCCGGATGAGTGCCTACATCGCTGGATGCCTGGGAGCCCACGCCGCCGACACGGTGCTGACCCGGATCGCGGATGAGCGGCCGGCGCCGATCGACCTGGCATTCCAGGCCATGTGCTTCAGTTTCGGCCGCGGGGCCGGGATCTTCCAACTCCTTCATAAGGACGACACGGCAAAGCGGTGGTATTTCACCGGATTCATGGGCCGCAAGCTCAAGGAATTCTCCTGCGCCGCGAGCGTCAAGCACCTGGTGACCGAGGCGCATAAGCCCGGCTCGCACCACTGGCCCAAGGATGGTGAACACCGGCCCGCCCTGCTAAGGGCCCGGAATGAGAACGTGACGACACCGAGCGCGTAGACGCCGGTTTCGCCATTGTCACCAGTGCCTCGGTGTGCGGCAGCGTTCGAATCGAGAATGCCGCGCATCGTGCGCCCGTACCGGCCCACGACCTCCAGGAGAGGAATCATGCACACGACAGGTGAATACGGTGCGCGACCGCGGACCGGGGCCGAGGCCGCGAGCGACGGTGACCACGCCACCCTCGCGGCGACGGAAACGTTTGTCGCGCACCGAAATCTGCTGTTCACCGTCGCCTACGAGATGCTCGGATCCGCGGCAGACGCCGACGACGTCCTGCAGGAAACCTGGTTGCGCTGGGTCGGCGTCGACGCGGCGCATGTCGACGACCAGCGCGCCTACCTGGTTCGGATCACCACGCGGCAGGCGCTCAACCGGCTGCGTTCGGTGAAGCGCCGCCGGGAGGCGTACGTCGGCTCCTGGCTGCCGGAGCCGCTGCTCACCACTCCGGATGTGGCCGCCGATGTGGAACTCGCCGAAAGCGTGTCGATGGGGCTGATGGTCGTGCTCGAGACTTTGACCCCGACCGAACGAGCGGTATTCGTGCTGCGCGAAGCGTTCGGGTTGGGCTATGCAGAGATCGCGGCCGCGGTGGACAAATCCCCCGCCGCCGTGCACCAGATCGCGCACCGCGCCCGCCGTCACGTCGAAGCCCGCCGACCGCGCCGCGCGGTCACCGCGCGCGAGGCGCAAGCGGCTGTCGAAGCGTTCCGGCGCGCGCTCGAGACCCGGGACCTGCAGGGCCTGCTCGACGTACTCGCCCCCGAGGTGGTGGCGATCAGCGACGGCGGCGGCATCAAGCAGGCCATGCCACGGCCCGTCATCGGCGCGGACAAGGTGGCACGGTTCGTGGTCGGGGGCCTCACCAAGCACGACGTCGCGCTCACCGTCGAACCGACCGCGATCAACGGCAGCCCCGCATTGGCGCTGCACATCGACGGGGAGTTCGACGGCATCCTCGCCGTGCGCGTCGAAGACACCCGCATCGCCGGCCTGTATTTCGTCCGCAACCCGCACAAACTGACCCACATCGACGCCGAAACCCCACTCACCCTGCACTGAAACCGGCCGCTAACCGACCCCTTCGAGGAGTAGACATGACCACTCGGCGCCCCTCGCCACCGACACGCTGGCCGACCGTGGCCGCAGCCGTCAGCTGCTTACCGATCACCAGCGTATCGGTCGAGATCATCGATGACGAGGTGAGCGAAGTTGCCGAATTCCTGTGCAGCACAAGCGACGAACGGATCTTCGCCTCCGGCGACTGCGCAGCCGTCCGCCGGGCGCCCGCGCCGGACGCGGCGCGGGCGCGCTCGAGGAAATGGGCGTCCACAGCGCGTCGCCCTGGTATCTCCAGCTTTTAGGAAGGACACGCGTCATGCGTATCACTGTCTTCGGCGCCAATGGTCCCACCGGTCGCCTGCTCACCAGCCAGGCACTGGCTGCCGGGCATCAGGTCACTGCGGTCACCCGGCAGCCGGAATCGTTTCCGCTGCACCATGATCGGCTTGAGGTGATCGGTGCCGATGTGCTCGATCCGGTGGCCGTCGATGCCGTCGTGGCGCAGCGGGATGCGGTGCTGTCGACGCTCGGGGTTCCCGCCGGGAAAGAACCGATCAGCACCTATTCGCGTGGTGCGGCCAATATCACCGCCGCGATGGGGCGGCATGGGGTGCGTCGGCTCGCCGTGGTCAGCTCCAGCGGAGTCGATCCGCATCCGTACTCCGACGGCGGGGTCCTGTTCAACCAGGTGTTGTTGCCGTATGTGACGAGGGTGCTGGGCAAGACGCTCTACGACGACATGCGACGGATGGAAACGCTGATCCGCGCTACCGATCTGGACTGGACGATCGTGCGCCCGAACGGGCTCTACCATCTGCCGGCGGTCACCGACTACACCGTCGTCGAAGGCCACGCCGACGGTCGGTTCACGGCCCGCGTCGACCTGGCGGCGAGCCTGCTGGCCGTGCTGGACGACGACCGCCACCTGCGCACAACGGTCAGCGTCATCACCACCGCCAACAACCCCACCCTGTTCCAGTGGATTCGTCGCGAAGCACTGGCCAAACATTGAAGGATCGCAATGGATCTGCACTCGACCGGTAAGACCGCCCTCATCACCGACACGCTACCGTCACGATGGCCGACCGTGGCCGGAGCGGTCGTCGTGCTCACGACGATCACCAGCGTATTGCTCATCGCCTTCGCTTGGCCGTCGGTGCGGTCCTCGGTGCACGATGTGCCGATCGCCGTGGCCGGGCCGGCCACCGCGGTCGCCCAGGTCAGGACCGCGCTCGAGCAGCGCGCGTCGGGCGGCTTCGACATCACCGAAGTCGCCGACACCGCGAGCGCGGAACAACTCATCTACGACCGGCAGGTGTACGGAGCGATAGATCTCAGCGCCGGCGCCCCGCAGGTCATCGTTGCCTCCGCCGCCAGTACCGCGGTCGCCCAAACCCTGCAGGCCATGGCGACCGGGCTCGGGCAGGGCGGCAGTGCCGGGACGCCGGTGGCAGTCCGCGACCTTGCCGCCCTGCCCGCCGACGACTCGCGCGGCGCCGGCCTGTCCGCCGGTGCTCTGCCGCTGGTCATGGGTGGCCTGTTCGCCGCGGTGCTGCTGACCAGGCTTGTGCGCGGCACCGGTCGCCGCGTCGCCGGGACGCTGGGCTTCGCGGTCACCGCCGGCCTGGCCGTGGCGGGGATCCTGCAGTTCTGGTTCGGCTCGCTGAGCGGCTCCTACCCGGCCAATGCCGGCGCTGTCGCGTTGAGCATCGCGGCGGTCGCCCTGACCGTTCTCGGGCTCGAGTCGGTGTTCGGATACGCCGGAATCGGGATCGGCGCCGTGACCATGATGCTCATCGGCAATCCGCTTTCGGGGATGGGTACCGCCCCCGAAATGCTGCCCGGCCGGTCCGGCGCACTCGGGCAGCTGCTGCCGCCCGGGGCGGGTGGTCGGCTACTGCGATCGACTGCCTTCTTCGACGGCCGCGGCGCTGCCCCCGCCGTCACCGTCCTGGTCGTCTGGGCCACACTCGGGGTGGCGCTGTGCCTTATCGGCAGCCTGCGCGCACACCGCGCCACCTCGAACCCCGAACGTGCAATTCGAAAGGAGTACCAGCAAGCGTAATTCCCAGACCGTCGCCACGTGACCCGCAGCGACGAAGACAACGCGATACTCACCGAGTTCTTCGCCGGCCTGCCCGACCCCGGCTGCACCGTCTCGCTAGACCAGGGGGCCGCTCCGACAGCGGCCCCTTCACTGGTCTCGACGCCGCGATGCGGGATCCGTTGATGCCTGCCATCGTCCCAGTGCCTCGGCCGAGACCCTGGTGTACTTGGCCAGGCTGCGCACCGACGTATGCCCGGACAACGCCATCAGCATCGGGGTGGAGGCACCGGCCTCCGCGGCGTGAGTCAGTTTGCTGTGCCGTAGTTGATGCAGCGTGAACGGGCCTCGCTTCATCCGCTCGGTGTGTTCCTCGAACAGGGTCGCCGCCCGCCGGTACGACAACCGGGCACGTTGCGTGCTCGGGTCGACATCGGTCAGTGCCACAGATGGTTTCGCCTTGCGATCGGTCAGGAACAGCGGACCGCGTTTACGACCAGCGACCAACCGCGGCAGCAACCGCGCGGTGCCGGTCTGCCAATAGATCACGTCGCGGCCGCCGCCCTTGCGGACCACGGTGGCGCGGCGGTTCACCGTATCGAGGTCGGTGACATCGAGGGTCAAGATCTCCTCGGCGCGAGCAGCGGTCTCATACAACATCGTCCACAGCGTCCGTTCCCGCAGCGGCGCCTCAGAAACGAGCAGCTCGGCTACTTCGTCGTGGGTCATCGCCCGGCTGCGATCGGGGGCGACCGGCCGTGCCCGCAACCGCACCAACGGGTCACCGGCGAGCCAGCCCTGTTCGCGCCACCACCCACACGCCGACGCCAGGGCGGTCAGCCGCAGGTTGAACGTCTTCGGCGATTTCGCACCCCACACGAACACGAACCAGCCCGATACTCGATCCGGTTCCCTCGCCAGGAGCGCCACATCGGTGTCCGCGCCGAAGTCCCGCACGAGCCGATCGAGCGCGACCCCATACCCGCGGCGGGTGTTGTCGACGGTGATCGTCGACAGAAACATCCGAACCGAATCGGCCAGCCGAACCCCGGCCGCTGCGCTCGGCAGTTTGCGCACGACACCCATCCGAACCGACCTCCGACACACTACGGCAGATAGTTTCCCGAGTCTTCCCGGCACGGACGCGGTGTTGCGCCAGGACGACTCGCAGTCTATGGCAGATAGTGGGCCACTATCTGCCATAAATCGCTAGCGCCGGATTTCCGGTCGATGCTCCCCGACCCCCGTGCCGTCCACGATCAGCTCGCGAATGAACTCGGCCAGCGCGGCGAACACATGAAACACCAACCGCCCACCCGGCGTGGTCGTGTCCAGGGATTCGTGCAGCGACCGGAACCCGATACCGCGGCGGCGCAGATCGGCCACGATCGAAATCAGGTCCTGCAGAGAGCGGCCGAGCCGGTCCAGGGAGGCGACCACGAGGGTGTCGCCGACGCGCATATAGTCCAGGCACGCCGCCAACTGTTCACGCTCGGAGTCCTTGCCGGACTTCTTGTCGGCGAACACCTTCTTGCACGGGGTTCCGGTAGTAACCGCCGAAAAATCAACGGATATGGCGTAGCCGCAGCTGGCCGCTGGTGAGGTCTGGTTCGGCCTGTGGTGCTGATCTCCTCATCGACCACCGCGTGGGAGCGGTGGCGGGCGGCAATCGCACAGGCCAAACCGCGGTTGCCAGTGATCACGGGCATCTGGCCGCGCTGGACTCCTCCTACAACTACCTGCGTCAGTTCACCCCCACGGTGCTATCGACAGTGGGTTCGCCGGCAGGACCGCCTCAAGGACGCTCCGGCCGAGGCGGTCCTGCTATACGGTGCCTCGGTGACCGAACTCCCCCGCGCCGCCTACATCCCCATCCAGCCTGAGCACGGGTACAACCGAGCAGTCGAGCTCGCTATCGCCTTTCTCGACCATGTCGATGCCCGCGGCACGATCGTCGTTGTCCCCCAGAAGAACACCCTCACCTTCTGCGCGCCGTTGAACACCTACGCCAAAGGCCGTCCCGTCCTGACTCCGAAGAACTCGAACCAGTCCGGGATCGGCTACGGCCGTCCCGCTCTGGTGTACGCACCAGGGCAGCGGGAACTCGCGCTCGCCACCGAGTTCGCGCGGAACGCGCCGATCGCGGTCGTGGAAGACGCGGGATTCTCGTCCTCGCGGTGGGCTGACGAGATCGGGGCAGTCAACCTGATCGAGAAGAGGATTCACGCGGTCGACCGTTCGGCTGAACACCAGCAGCTGCTGGAGCGGATCGAATTCGCGGGCAACAACGGCTGGGGCGACGCTTACGGACTACGGGATCTGCGCCACCTCCTAGGTGAGCTGCAGGAGCGGTCCTTGCTCGACAAGGACGAGGTCTTGGCCTACCTGATCGTGCACGGCAAAGCCCATCATTACGACGCTCTCGTTCGCGTCGGCAAGGAGATCGACAAGGTGCAGGCGAGCTGAACGCAGCCGACACTGACCAGCAACTACGCCATATCCGTTGGTTTTTCGGCGGTTACTACCGGAACCCCCTGCCGGACCGAACTCATGGTGACGGAGTCAAAGCACGATGACGTTCTTGCCGCGGGTATGGCCCGACTGGCCCGCGGCGAAAGCGTCGGCGACTTCCTCCAGGGAGAAGGTCGCCGCGACCGGGACCACGAGGTCGCCCTTGGCGGCAAGGTCGGCCAGGCGCTGGGTCTGGGTGCCGTCGGGGCGAACCCAGACCGCATGGCCGCCGTGTTCGGTCACCGAGCCGTCGGCGATCGAGGCATGGCGCCCGTTCTTCGCCAGGACGGCCAGGGTGGTGTCGAGCTGGCCGCCGGCGAAATCGGCCACCGCCCGCACACCGTCCGGGGCGAGTTCGCGGATGCGCTCGATCACACCCTCCCCGTAGGCCACCGGTTCGGCGCCGAGTTCGCGTAGGAAATCGTGGTTACGCTCGGAGGCGGTACCCAGGACGCGGGCGCCGCGCGCCCGGGCGATCTGGACGCCCAGGCTCCCCACTCCGCCGGCCGCGGCATGGATGAGCACGGTGTCCTCGGCGGTGACCTGGAGAAGATCGAGGGTGCGCAGGGCGGTGCCGCCGGCCAGGGGGAGCGCGCCGGCCTGCTCCCAGGGCAGATCCGCCGGTTTGCGGGCCACGCGCGCCGCCGGG
This sequence comes from Nocardia sp. NPDC050799, assembly GCF_040654015.1. Taxonomy (NCBI): domain Bacteria; kingdom Bacillati; phylum Actinomycetota; class Actinomycetes; order Mycobacteriales; family Nocardiaceae; genus Nocardia; species Nocardia sp. NPDC050799. Next base: position 10,164 of record NZ_JBFAHF010000062.1, on the reverse strand, counting down.
ACGGCGACCAGTTCGGCGAAGGTGCCGTCCTTGAGGACGTCTTTGCGGGCGTAGGCCAGTACTTCGTCACCGACCTCGAATTCCGGGGTGTCCGTGCCCTTGCCGACCACGATCCCGGCGACGTCCCAGCCCGGGATCACCGGGAAGGTCGCATCGATCAGACCGTCCAGCGCACCCGACATCAGTTTCCAGTCGACCGGGTTCACCCCGGCCGCGCGCACCTCGATCAGTACCGAACCCGGAAAAACTTTGGGTTTCGGCAGGTCCCGCACCTGGATATCGCTGTTGTCGGTGGTGTAGCGGTCGTAGGTCGCTGCGCGCATAGTCCAGTCCTAACGGTTGCGGTCGTCATTGCGTGCAACGACGCGCCGCAAGCGATATTCCGCAGTCCGTACGGCGGCGGCCGACCGGTGCGGAGGGTCCGCCGAGCCGGGCGACACTGACCGGACTCGGGGACTTCCCGCTCAGCCCGCGGCCGCGGACCGGGGGCTGGTGCGGTTCAGGATGGCGGTCAGCTCGTTGTTGAAATGGTCGATCCGCTCGATATTGCCCAGGTGGCCGGTGGGCCAGACCTGGTAATCGGGCCGGTGGCCGGCCTCGATCATGGTGTCGGCGATGAGACGTGACATCCGCTCGGGCAGCAGGCGGTCGTAGCGACCGGCGATAATCGTGGTGGGCACGGTCAGATTCGCCGCGGCCGCCCCGAGCTGCAGATCCGCCAGGATCGCGGCGTGCCGGCCGCGAGCCAGCGGACGGCACGAACGCACGATGTTCAAGGCGAATTCGGCCTGTTCGTTGGTGGCGCCGCGGGCCATGATGCGTTCTTTCAGAATCTCGCGGGCCGCCCAGCCGCCGGGTAGGGGCAGGGGTGTGGTGAGGATGGACTCCGCGACGATCATCGGCAGCCGGATCGGCGACCCGAGCAGACTCAGCGGCTGGCTTCCCAGGCTGAGCGGCTTGTTCAGCAGCGGTAGCAGATCGGTGTCGTAGCGGATATTGCCCGAGGAGGTGTTGGCCAGCACGACCGCGCGGGCGCGCCGGTCCACCTGGCCGGGATGGCGGGCGGCCCAGGCCTGCAGGGTGATACCACCCATGCTGTGCCCGACCAGCAGTGCCTGCTGACCCGGCCGCAGGGTCGCGTCGAGGACGGCGGCGAGATCGTCGGCGAGGGTGCGGTCGCCCAGCGGTGCGCGACCGAGGGTGCTGTCGCCGTGGCCACGCTGATCGTAGGCGATCACGCGATAGCGGTCGCCGAAGGCGTTGATCTGGGGGTGCCAGTACTCGATACAACAGCTCCAGCCGTGGACGAGCACGATCGGCTCGGCATCGGCGGGACCGTAGGAGTGCACGCGCAGGCGGGCGCCGTCGGCAGTGGTGACGGGAACGACCTCGGGATGCGCGGCCGGCGCGTTGTAGTGGGCCGTCCGGAATCGGCGCGCGCGCAACGTAGCTCGGTACGGGGCGGTTAGTGCGCCTTGATGCGCCTGCGACAGCGCGGTTATCGATTTCACCAGCATCAGAACACTCCTTTGTGCCTGCTGACACGGTAACCCTGCAAGCTGGGTGCTTACAAGAGCAAGCGCCGTTCCGGGTCTTCCATCCAGGATGTTGTCGTTGTCCCCGGATATCGGGCCGGTGCAGGGCTCTGTTAGCTCCAGGTTGCCCATCCTGCCGATGTTCTATGCCTGTTCCGATGCATCCACGGTCTGTTCCGACGCAATCGAGCCTGTTTCGATGCAACCGGAGCAACCACCTCCGGTGGTTGTGGCGTCAACCCGCGGGCCGCGACTACCGTGAAGGTCGTGAACGACTCGGACGCAGCCGACCCGCGCGAGCTCGTGGGCCCAGGGGTTCCGGAAGCGGCCGGGCCGGACAGGGGTGCCGGGTTGTCCGGGTGGCGTGGACTGTTGCTGCCCGGGGCGGCGGCGGCCGCGGCGGCCGCGGCGGTGCTCTTGCTGCACGTCCGCGACCCGCATATCGAGGGCGCGTACGGGCTGTGCCCGGTCTATGCCCTGTTCGGTGTGTACTGCCCGGGTTGCGGGGGTATGCGCGCAGTACACAACCTGACCGAGGGACATATCGTCGATTCCCTGCACAGCAACCTGCTGGCGCTGCCGGTGCTGACGCTCTACGTGTTGTGGGTGGGCGATTGGGCGATCCGGGCGTGGCGGGGCGAAGGACCGCGCGTGCCCGGAATCAGCAGCCTCACGATGTGGACGCTGCTCGGCTCGATCGCCGTCTACACGGTGGTACGCAATACCCCCTGGGGCACCTGGCTGACGCCGGTCTGACAGAAAAGGTTCAGATGCGCGATTCACTCAAGGATCGGATCCGCGAAAAATTGCTGCGGCAACTGACCGAGGACGGCCCGATGGGTGCCGAACCCGAGGACCCACGGCTCATCTCGGTGGTCGCCGACCTCGAGGCGCTGAACAGCGTCGCCGACGACGATCCACTCGTCGAACAACTCGCGGGTCGCTACCTGGTGTTCTGACCCGCACTGCCGCCGACCGGCGGCAGCTGCGGCAGCGGTTCGGCATAGAGCCATTCCTGCCACAGCGGCTGCATGGGTACCACGCTGTAGTGGCCGACCAGGTCGGTGAACTCCTCGGTGGAGACCGAGGCGTGCCGGTGGCGGGCGGTCCAATCGCGGATGAGCCGGAAGAACGCGGTATCACCCAGCTCCAGCCGCAGGGCGTGGAGCGTGAGAGCGCCGCGCTTGTAGACCCGGTCGTCGAACATCAGCTCGGGTCCGGGATCGCCGACCACGATGTTCTGTGGTTCCCGGCGGAGGGTGTGCCAGGCCGCGCGGGCCAGCTGATCGGCGCTGGGCCCGTGCGCGGCCTCCGACCAGATCCACTCCGCGTAGCAGGCGAAACCCTCGTGCAACCAGATATCGCACCAGTGCTGGATGGTGAGGCTGTTGCCGAACCACTGGTGGGCGAGCTCGTGCGCGACCAGGCGTTCGGCCCCGCGGCGGCCGTCGCAGTGGTTGGCGCCGAATACGGAGATGCCCTGTGCCTCGATCGGGATCTCGAGTTCGTCCTCGGTGACCACGACCGAATAACTCTGGAACGGATACGGGCCGAACAGTTCGCCGAACACCGACATCATCTCGGGTTGCCGGGCGAAATCGTGGTCGAAGGCCGCGCGCAGCGACGTCGGTATCACCGCGTGGATCGGGACGGGTGTGCGCCGGTCGGTGAGCTGGTGTCGGCGATAGCGCCCGATCTGCACGGTGGCCAGGTAGCTCGCCATCGGCTCGGTTTGTTCGTAGACCCAGGTGGTCTGGCCGGCTTTGGTCTGTTTGCCGACCAGTTCGCCGTTGGCGAGGGTGAAGTACGGCGTATCGGTGGTGATGGAGATCCGGTAGCTCGCCTTCGAGCTGGGATGGTCGTCGCAGGGAAACCAGGATGCGGCGCCGTTGGGCTGGCTGGCCACCAGCGACCCCTCGGTGAGTTCTTCCCAGCCGACCTCGCCCCAGGGCCCGCGGACCGGTTTCGGGGCGCCGGCGTACTGCACCACCAGTTGCAGGATTCCGCCCGCGGGTATCCGCTCGCGCGGGGTCACGGTGAGTTTGCCGCGCTGGTGGATGTACTTGCCGGCTTTGCCGCCATTGACCAGTACCTTCGACACCGCCAGCGCTTGGGACAGATCGAGGGAGAAGCGTGGGCGTTCGGCGGTGGTGACGGCCGTGATCACCGCCCGCCCGGCGAGCCGGTTACTGGCCACCTTGTAGTTGAGGTCCAGTTCGTACCGCGATACCCGATAACCCCTGTTTCCGTTCTGCGGTAGGTAGTCGTCGATGGGGGCGTCGTAGAACCTGCTCCCCATCAGCTGTCCGTGTCCTCGTCGGATTCGGAGTCGGCCGCCGGGCCGGTCCAGGGGGCGATGGGGTTGCCCCACCATCTGGTGGAGGCCGGTACGGTATCGCCGCGCATCACCAGCGAGGCCGGGCCCACGGTGGCGGCCGCGCCGAGAGTGGCGGCGGGCAGGGCGACGCAGTGCGGCCCGAGGGTGGCGCCGGGCTCCAGGGTCACGGTGTCCATGGCCATGATGCGGTCGTGGAACAGGTGGGTCTGTACCACGCAGCCGCGTTCCACGGTCGCGCCGTCACCGAGTGTCACCAGGTCTGCCTCCGGAAGCCAATAGGATTCGCACCATACCCCGCGGCCGATCTTCGCGCCGAGCGCGCGCAACCAGAGGTTCAGTACGGGCGTACCGGTCGCCGCGCGGGCGAACCAGGGCGCCGCGACGGTTTCCACGAACGCGTCCGACACCTCGTTACGCCAGACGAACGAACTCCACAGCGGATGCTCACCGGCCCGGATCCGCCCGACCAGCACCCATTTCGCGGTGACCGCGCTCGCACAGGCCACCGCGCCCGCGACCATCAGCACCACCCCGGACAGCAGTGCCGCCGCCGGATAGCCGAAACGGTCGGCCAGCCGGGCCAGCGCCAGCAGGACGCCGAGGCCGATGGCGAAGGTCACCACGACCGCGGCGAGGCGGCAGGTCTCGAATGCCCCGCGGAAGACGCGCAGCCGCAGCGGCGGATCGAAGGTGCGGTCGGTATCGGCGGTACCCGCGGCCCGGCGCAACCGGACCGGCGGGCTGCCCAGCCAGGACGAGCCGGCCTTCGCCTTGGTCGGCGCCGCCGACAGCACCGCGACCAGGCCGTTCTTCGGCACCCGCCGGCCCGGCGCGGCCATTCCGGAATTGCCCAGGAACGCGCGTTTACCGACCTTGGCCTCCCCGATGTGCAACCAGCCCCCGCCGAGCTCGTAACTGGCGATCATGGTGTCGTCGGCCAGGAAGGCGCCGTCGGCGACGGTGGTGAACTTGGGCAGCAGTAGCACCGTGGACGCCTCCACCCGTTTGCCGACCTTCGCGCCCAGCAGGCGCAGCCAGACCGGGGTGAGCAGCGAGGCGTAGAGGGGGAACAGGAAGGTGCGGGCGGAGTCCAGCAGGCGTTCGGTGGCCCAGACCTGCCAGCCCACCCGGCTGCGCACCGGGTGGTAACCCTCGGTGAGTCCGATACTGAGCAGCCGGACCGCGACGACCGTTGCCACGGCGTAGACCATCAGGCTGAACACGGTGGCGACCGGTAGCCACAGGAAGGCGGGCAGCAGGGCGTCCGTGAAATCCGCGGTGTCCCGGATACCCCAGGCGATCACGGCCAGACCCGCCGCGAGCCCGAACAGCGGCAGCGCCCCCAGCGCCAGCGAACCGATCCCGAAGGCCAGGACCCAGTGCACGGCCCGCTCCGGCGTCTCCGCGGGCCAGCGGTGCCGGGCCTTCCCGACCTTCACCGCCGGTGAACCCGCCCATTCCTGACCGGCCTTCACCTTGCCGGACACCGCAGAACCCGCCGCGATCTCGGCGTCGCGGCCGATCCGGGTCCCGGGCAGCAGCACCGATCGGGCGCCCACCACCGCGCCCCGGCCGACCACGATCGAACCGATGTGCACGGTATCGCCGTCGATCCAGTAACCGGACAGGTCGACCTCGGGTTCGACACTGCAGCCGTCACGCAGCTCGAGCATGCCGGTCACCGGGGGCAGCGTGTGCAGATCGACACCCTTCCCCACCTTCGCGCCGAGGGCGCGCGCGAACGGACCCATCCACGGCGCTCCGGAGAGGTTTTCCGCCCCACTGGCCTCCGCCAGCCGGACCGCCGCCCACAGCCGCAGGTGAACCGAACCGCCGCGTGGATAACTGCCCGGCCGCACGCCCGCGAGCAGGGTCCGGGCGCCCACCACACAGATCGCCATCCGGCCGAGCGGGGTGATGAAGATCAGGAACAACAGCGCGGTCCACCACCAGGACAGGCGCGGCAGCCAGGGCAACAGCTCGAACCACGCGGCCACCCCGGAGACGACGGCCAGCCAGGTGACCCATTGCAGGCCGGTGAGCGTCGTCAGCGCGAGGGTGGCCAGCACCTGGATCCATTGCGCCGAGGGCGGGGTGGGACGGACCGGGCGGGTCTGCGCGGCAGCGGCCGGGGCGCTCTGGTCGAGCAGTTCGGTGAGCGCGCCGAGGCGGGGATGGTCGTACACATCGGCCACCGTGACCCGCGGGTACCGTGCCCGCAGCCCGGTGACCAGTTGCGCCGCCGACAGCGAACCGCCGCCGAGTGCGAAGAAATCGGCGTCGGCGCCGGTGATCTCGGCACCGAGGACATCGGTCCACAGCTGCGCGACCCAGGCCGCGGTGCCGGTGAGCCCGTGGTCGACTCCGCTGTCGGCGTCGGCGAGAGGCCAGGGCAGCGCGTTCCGGTCGACCTTGCCCGAGGTGCGGGTCGGCAATTCCGGGACGACCACCAGCCGGGGGATCAGCGGGGCCGGGAGCTGCCCGGCGAGCCGGGCGCGGGCGGCGGTCAGGTCGTAGTCCGCGGCGACACCGGTGAGATAGCCGATCAGGACCGGCGCACCGGTCGCCGTGGCCCGCACCGCGGCGGCCGCGCCGCTGACCCCCGGTAGATGCTGTAGCGCGTTGTCGATCTCGCCGAGTTCGATCCGGCGGCCGCCGATCTTCACCTGATCGTCGGCCCGGCCGAGGAAGATCAGTCCGGCCTCCTCGTTACGGACCAGGTCGCCGCTGCGGTAGGCGCGGTCCCAGCCCAGCGTGTGCAGGGGCGCGTACTTCTCGGCGTCCTTCGCCGGATCGAGATAGCGGGCCAGCCCGACCCCGCCGATCACCAGTTCCCCGGTTTCGCCTTCGCCGACCGGTGCGCCGTCGGCGCCGACCACCACCAGATCCCAGCCGTCCAGCGGCAGACCGATCCGCACCGGCCCGGTGCCGTCCAGCAGCGCGGCGCAGGCGACCACGGTGGCCTCGGTGGGGCCGTAGGTGTTCCACACCTCTCGGTCGGGGTCGGCCAGACGTTCGGCCAGTTCCGGAGGCACCGCCTCACCACCGAAGATGAACAGCCGGACCGATTCCAGGGCCTCGGGGGGCCAGGTCGCGGCCAGGGTCGGGACGGTGGACACCACGGTGATGCCCTGCCGGACCAGCCACGGGCCGAGATCGGCGCCGGTGCGGACCAGCGCGCGCGGCGCGGGCACCAGACAGGCACCGTGCCGCCAGGCCAGCCACATCTCCTCACAGGAGGCGTCGAAAGCGACCGAGAGGCCGGCCAGGACACGGTCGCCGGGCCCGAGCGGCGCGTCCCGGAGGAACATGCGGGCCTCGGCGTCGACGAAAGCGGCCGCGTTGCGATGGGTCACCGCGACACCCTTGGGAGTGCCGGTGGAGCCCGAGGTGAAGATGATCCAGGCATCGTCGTCCACCGTGGGCGCCCGGTCGGCACCTTCGCCGGCTTCCGCCGGATCCGGACGTCCGGCTACCGGCCGGATGCCGTCGGCCGTCACCACGGCCGTCACCCGGGCCTCGGTGAAGACCAGGTCGGCCCGCTCCGCGGGATCGTCGGCGTCCACCGGGACGTAGGCCGCACCGGCGTGCAACACCGCCAGGATGGTGAGGTAGAGCTCCCAGGTACCCGAGGGCATACGCACGCCCACCCGGTCGCCGCGGCCCACCCCGGCGGCGGCCAGGTCCCGGACCGAGTTCTCGATCTCGGCGCGCAGTTCCGCGTAGGTCAGGGTGCGGTCCGCCGTGGCGATCGCGGGGGCGTCGGGATATTCGGCGGCCGTCCCGGCGACGATATCGACCAGGGTGCGCGCCGGTGGCGCGGCCTCGGCCCGCCGTAGCGCGCTCTCCGCATCCAGCTGCGTCCGCATCTGTCCGGTCCACCTTCCATCGCCCAGCCGACGGACTGGTTCTCTCATACGAGGGTTACCGCACGGCAAACAGCGGTCGACCGGGTGAACAGATTACTCGGCCACGGGTAACACCCGATGTCAGCGGGGAGGGCGGGGCCGCTACTCCACGTCGTCGGCGAGCAGGGTCGGCCGGTAGTACCGGCCGTTGTAATACAGCAGGGGGGCCGCGGATGCTTCCTCGCCGGTGTCGTCGTGCACCCGGACCACCCGGCCGACCACGAAGGTGTGATCACCGATCGGGATGAGCTGCTCCACGGTGGTGCGCAGCCACAGCGGGGTGCCGTGCAGCACCGGTTCGCCGGTATCCAGGGCGCTCCACAGCGCGGGATCGTTGAACCGGTGCGCGGCGGTCCGGGCGAAACGCTGGGCCAGGTGACGCTGGTGCTCCCCGAGGAAATGGATCACCACGGACTCGGCGGCGGTCAATGCCGCCAGACTCGAGGACGTGTGGCTGATGTTGAACGAGACGAGCGGCGGGTCCAGGGACAGCGAGGCGAACGAGGTCGCCGTGAAACCGACCGGACCGGCGGCCGAGCCGAGTGTCACGATGGTGACGCCGGACGGGTAGTGGCGCATCGAGGCGCGGTACTGCTCGGCGGTGATACCGCTGAGGTCGTCGGGGATCCGGATTCCGGTGTCGGGCCGTGGTACTTCGGTCACCTCGCCGACGCTACGCCCGGAACGGCGCGCCGCAGCGAGCTGGTCCACTGTCCGGGAGGGCGGTGAGCGAGGTCAATCCAGGTCGAGGGACAGCCCCGCCGTGATCCGCAGCAGCTCGGTGTACGAGGTGCGGAAGACGGTCCCCGGGCTGCCGCCGGCGGCCCACAGTTCGCGGTGACCCGACAGTCGCGAATCCACCCAGGTGGGCAGGTTCGCCGGATGCCCGATGGGCGCGACGCTGCCCGGCGGCTGGCCGGTGTAGCGCATCACCAGATGGGGCGGTGCGGGAATCAGCGTGCCCTCGAGGCGCGCGCCGGTGCGTTCCGGATCCACTCGGTGCGCCGCCGAGACCAGCAGCAGGATCGGTTCGTCGCCGAGTAGGAAGACCTCCGAATGCACGAGCGCCCCGAGTTCCACCTCCATTGCCTCGGCGGTCTCCGCGGGACCGGTCGCCGTTTCCGGCGCGGTGACGATCAGCCCGTGGTGACCGCGCGCGATCAAAGTATCCGAGACCCGGCAGGTTATCTGTGGAAGCGACCTGCGCATGGGCACAGGGTAGAGCGATACACAGTGTCCCGCGCGACTTTCCCCACTCACCGGGCGAGGTCTTTTCGGCCCCCGGTCCGGGCCGGGGACCGCGGCCGGTCCAGTGCCCGCCGCCCGCCGTGCCCCCTTAGGCTGGGCAGATGACAGATTGGCAGGCTTTCACCGTCGAAACCGACGATCACGTCGCCCGGGTGACTCTCACCGGGCCGGGTAAAGGTAATGCGATGGGCCCGGATTTCTGGCGGGAGCTGCCGGAGATCTTCCACGGCCTCGACGCCGACCCCGAGGTCCGGGCCGTTGTGCTCACCGGCTCCGGGAAGCACTTCTCCTACGGCCTGGATCTGCCCGCGATGAGCGGCACCTTCGGCCCGCTGATGGCCGACCGCGCGCTGGCCGCCCCGCGGACCGATTTCCTCGCCGATATCCGGCGTCTGCAGGCCTCGATCACCGCTGTCGCCGAATGCCGCAAACCGGTGATCGCCGCGGTGTCCGGCTGGTGCATCGGCGGCGGCCTGGACCTGATCGCCGCCGCCGATATTCGCTACGCCAGCGCGGAGGCGAAGTTCAGCCTGCGCGAGGCGAAGGTCGCCATCGTGGCCGATGTGGGTTCGCTACAGCGGCTGCCCGGGATCATCGCGGAGGGTCACCTGCGTGAACTGGCCTTCACGGCCAAGGACATCGACGCCGCCCGGGCGGAGAAGATCGGCCTGGTCAACGACGTCTTCGCCGACCAGGAGGCCGCACTGGAAGCAGCTCACGCCACCGCACGCGAAATCGCCGCGAACCCACCGCTGGTGGTGCAGGGCGTAAAGGATGTATTGGGACAACGGAACTCCGCCGCGGTAGCCGAAGGCCTGCGCTACGTCTCGGCCTGGAACGCCGCCTTCCTGCCGTCCGAGGACCTGACGGAAGCCATCCAAGCGGTCTTCGAGAAGCGGACCCCGGAATACAAAGGCCGCTGAACGCCGCGCCCTCGGCGGGTCTTGCCGAGTACGGCTGCCTGCGGGCCCGGATGCGAGGTCAGCCCGGGCGATCGAGTCACCATGCGGCCCCGGACGTCGACTGCCGACGCAACCCCCTGCGTCGAGTTTTACGAGACACCTCCAAGGGTTGAGGCCCGTCTCGCCGTTTCGGCCTCGAAAGCGCATGAGCCGAAGGCTCGAGTCTCGAGGCC
>NZ_JBFAHF010000061.1:0-26269 GCF_040654015.1 Nocardia sp. NPDC050799 | reverse complement strand
CCGCGGGAATATTCCGGTCCATCTTTCCATCCCCGACGGTACAGCGCAGCCCCGTTCCCGGGCAGGAACGGGGCTGCTGGTGGCTATGGGGCACAGAAAGGTTCACCGGGTCGGCCGGCACGCGCCGGTATCACCGCTTCGGCAAGAAGATCCACAACGCAAGATAGATCAGGAACTGCGGGCCGGGCAGCACACAGGACACGACGAACAGCAGCCGGACGAGGCCGGAGCTCCAGCCGAAGTATTCGGCGATACCGCCGCAGACTCCGCCGATCCACTTGTCGGCGGTGGAGCGGGTGAAACGGCGTGCGGGGGCGGTCATGGCGGTCCTTTCGATCGCGGTTGCTACACCGTCCACTATCCGCACTCGGCCGGCGGCCCGCATCGGCAGCGCTACCGACCCGCACCCTGATTTCCGGGGTCCGCGGCTCAGGGTGGATCCCTGAGCCGCGGACCGGTTCAGACCGCCGCGACCAGTTTCGCGAGATCCTCGGCGAGCTGCTCGGCCCGCTCGTGATCCTCGGCTTCCACCATCACCCGGACCAGCTGTTCGGTTCCGCTGGGACGCAGCAGGATTCGCCCGGTATCCCCGAGCTGCTCCTCGACGGCACGGACGGCCTCGAGGACCCCGGGGTCGGCAGTGACCGCGACCTTGTCCGTCACCGGGACGTTCACCAGTACCTGCGGGACCTTCTGGATCACACTCGCGAGCTCGGCCAGGGGCGCGCCGGTGCGCGACATCCGCGCCATCAACTGCAGGCCGGTGAGGATGCCGTCACCGGTGGTGCCGTGGCGCGGGAAGACCACATGGCCGGACTGCTCCCCACCGAGGGTGTAACCGCCGCCGCGGAGTTCCTCGAGGACGTAACGGTCACCGACACCGGTGATGCGCACGGTGATTCCGGCCGCGCGCATCGCCAGATGCAGCCCCAGATTGCTCATCACGGTGGCGACGAGGGTGTTCCCGGCCAGAGTTCCGGCGTCACGCATACCGATGGCCAGGATCGCCATGATGGCGTCACCGTCCACCACCTCGCCCGCGGCGTCCACCGCCAGACAGCGATCGGCATCGCCGTCATGGGCCAGGCCCAGGTCGGCCCCGTGTTCCCGGACCGCGTGCTGCACCTGTTCGATATGGGTCGACCCACAGCCGGCATTGATATTGAGCCCGTCCGGGTCCGCGTTGATCGCGATGACCCGGGCACCGGCCTCCCGGTAGGCCGCCGGACCGACCTCCGACGCGGCGCCGTGCGCGCAGTCCACGACGACGGTCAGTCCGCTCAGGTCCTGGCCGGTGGCCTCCACCAGATGCTCGATATAGCGCTCATGGGTCCCGCCCACACTGAACTGGTCGGGCAGATCCGTACCGGGTTGCCGCGTCCCGGCGGCGCCGAGTACCCGGCCGATCGCCGCGCCCGTGGGACGGTCCGTCGCACCGGACGCCACCCGGGCCTCGATACGTTCCTCGACGGCGTCCTCGAGCTTGTGCCCGCCCGCCGCGAAGATCTTGATTCCATTGTCCGGCATGGGATTGTGCGAGGCGGAGATCATCACGCCCAGGCTCGCGTCGTACAGAGCGGTCAGGTAGGCGACGGCCGGGGTCGGCAGCACACCCACCGGTAACACATCCATTCCCGCGGCGGTCAGGCCCGCGGTCACCGCGGCCTCCAGCATCTCCCCGCTGGCGCGGGGGTCCCGCCCGACCACCGCGACCTTGCGGTGACCCGTGTGCAGGTCCACACCCAGTACCTGCGCCGCCGCCCCGGCAACCCGTAACGCCAACTCCGGGCTCAACGAATCGTTGGCGAGCCCGCGCACGCCGTCGGTGCCGAACAGATGTCCCATACCTTGCCCCTCGTCAGTGAGTCCACAGCGCGCGACGGCCCCGGCCGAAACTGCCCTCGGAACGGCCGGCCGACGAACACCGCGGTAGATATAGCACGAGAGCAGGCGACCGGACTCCGGCCGGTCGCCTGCTCTCGGAACCGACACCGGCCCGTCCACCCGCACGCGGCGGATGGACAGCCGGCATCGGCGATATCAGCGCTTCGAGTACTGCGGCGCTTTACGGGCCTTCTTGAGGCCGTACTTCTTGCGCTCGGTGGCACGCGGGTCACGGGTGAGGAACCCGGCGCGCTTGAGCGCGGGACGGTCGTCCGCGTTCACCACGATCAGCGCCCGGGCGATGGCCAGGCGCAGCGCGCCGGCCTGACCCGAGGGGCCGCCGCCGTGCAGGCGGGCGTGCACATCGAAGCCTTCGACGCGCTCGACGGTGACCAGCGGCGATTTCACCAGCTGCTGGTGGACCTTGTTCGGGAAGTAGTCCTCGATCGAGCGGCCGTTGAGCACGAAGTTGCCGGTACCCGGCACCAGGCGCACGCGGACCACGGCCTCTTTACGGCGGCCGACGGTCTGCACCGGGCGGTCCAGCGGGGCCGCGTACTCCTCGACGAACTCGGCGTCGTCGTCGTAGACCTCGCCCTCGTCCAGGACCTCGGCGGCGGCGTCTTCGACGACCGCTTCGTCGTACTCGGTGAATTCCTCGGGAGCGGTCACTGGGCCACCTGCTTGATCTCGAACGGAACGGGCTGCTGAGCGGTGTGCGGATGGGTCGGGCCCGCGTACACCTTCAGCTTGCCGGCGATCGCGTTGCCGAGTTTGTTCTTGGGGATCATGCCCTTGACGGCCTTCTCCACCAGGCGGTCGGGGCGCGTATCCAGCACCTGGCCGACAGTGCGGGACTTCAGGCCGCCGGGATGCCCGGAGTGGTGGTGGATGAGCTTGTTCTGCCGCTTGTTGCCGCTGATGGCGACCTTGTCGGCGTTGATGATGACGACGAAATCGCCACCATCCATATGCGGTGCGTAGGTCGGCTTGTGCTTACCGCGCAGCAGATTCGCTGCCTGCACGGCAAGACGGCCGAGCACTACGTCAGTGGCGTCGATGACGTACCACTGCCGGGTCACGTCACCCGCCTTCGGGCTGTACGTAGGCACAGTGCTTCCCTGTCTGTCGTCGATGCTGCCGGCCCAGTGCGTGGTCGAGGGGTTCCCGGCGGCCGGTTGAGACCCGGGCCTCGGCGTTCCACACACCAGCCGGTCACGATACCAGCCGGGTGCCGTCACCCGGAAACCGCCCGGACGCTGCTCAGATATCGATCGGCGGGCCCGGATCGGCGATACCCGGCAGACCGGGCACCAGATAGCGCAGGGTGTCGATACCTGGTTCCGCGCATCCGGCCGGATCGGGTTCCTCGGACGCTCCCGGTCCCGGTGCCGACCGGCGCGCGGAATCGCCGGGCGCGGGAGCCGTGGGGACGCGGGCATACAGCGGGTGACCACCGGAACCGTCCCCGCCCTCGGCACCGGTGCCGGATTGGTCGCGCGGTTCGACGGTGACCCGCGGCATAGGCACACATCCGGCCGTCGCAGTCGACACCGCGACGCCGGGTGCGGCTGTTGCGTTGATCACCGGTTCGGTTCCGGCATGGGCCTGCGCGGTGCCCGCCCCGTCCGCGCCCCACGCCGTGGCGGCGAGCGCGGCCACGCCGATGACGGCATGGGCGCCGAACAGATTGTCCTTCATCTTGTTCCAGAGTTTGCCCTTGCCCCGGTCGCCCTCCGGCCCCGGACCGGGCCGCGGATCACCGGCGGGACCGGGCCGGGCGGGGTCCGGGGATACCGCGGATTGCGCACCGGTTTCCGGATCCGGTGGCCGGGTGAACCGGCTGGCCGGCCCCGAGATCGGTGGTGGCAACTCCCCGCGGTCGACCTTCACCGTGGCGTCCTGGTCCGGCTGCGGCACGCTGTACGGCGAGGGGCCGGGCCACCCCGGCGGCGGTGCCGCCGGGCCACCCGTCATCGGGCCCGGTCCCGGACCGCCGGGCCCGGGCTGCTCCGGTCCGGGAGGCGGCGGATTCGGCTCGGGCCGGGCCGGCAGTGGCGCGGCCTGTGGGCCGGGCGCCGGCGGGTGCGGACCCGGCGGGTGCGGACCCGGTGCGGGTTGGTACACACCGGGTGGCGGGTTCTGTCCCGGAACGGACCCGTTCGGGACGGCTCCGGCCGGCGGCCGGCCGGGAACCGCATGGTTCGCGGCGGACTCCGGCGGCGGCGCCGTATTCGGTCCGGGCTGCGGGTAGGGCGCCGGCTCCTCCTCATCGTTCTCGTTCTCGCTGATCAACAGGTGTGTGGCACCGAGAACGAGCGCGTGCATGGGGTGTTCGGCCTTCTTCAGGCGCTGCCCCAGATGGTTACGGAAGGCGAACCGCAGGGTCTCGTTGAACACCACCTGCCCGGCGAGCAGGACCGTCGAATTGTCGGCCCCGATGGAGCGGGCCGCGGCCATTACTTCGATCACGGTGTCGTCGGCGGCGCGGGGATTGCGGGTCGATTCGGGGTCGATCGGCACATACACCGATTCGGTGGGCCGCTCCTCGTCCCCGTGTACCGCGACCACCAGCACATTCGCCCGGCCGTCCACCACCTGCCCGTCGAAATGGACCGCGGTGGCCCCCACCCCCTCGGGCAGGGCGGGATCGGGCGGCCGGACCAGGCCGAGCGCGCGGACATAGCCCGACAGCGCGATCGATTCCGGGATCGGCTCGACCTCGACGTCGAGTTGCTCGACCAGCTGGGCGTAGGCGTCGATCTTCGCATCCGGCCAGTCGTCGGGATACGGCAGCGCGACCACATCGGGCTTACCCCGCAGATAGGTCCCCACCGCGGCCAGCGGGTTGTAGAGACGGGCCCGGAATACCAGCTCGGCGGGCCAGGTCGCCCCGGCTATGACGATCTGCGGATGCCCGAGGATGTCGCGGACATCGGGGATCGCCATCCCCAGATCGGGCCGCTGCCGGTCCGCGCCGGCGGTGTAGAGCCGGCCGGAGGCGTCGGCCAGCAGATAGGCGGGGGGGTTGTAGCTTCCCTCGACCTGTACGGGGCGGATGGGCACGCCGGATCCGCCCGCGGCCACGGACACCACATCCCACCCGAGATGTACCGCCCCAACTCGCACCATCACAGGCATCAGTGTGCCTGGTGTGCGGTCGACGCGCTCGCCGCCCCCACCCACCAGCGGCGAAGGCGGCGGACCGGCCCGTTCACCTGTCTCATCTCGCGGACTTCTTCAGCCGCAGCCGACTCCAGGTGAGTAGCGCGAGCACCACTGTGATGGCCACCACCAGGCCGATATCCAGGAACCATGCGCTACGCGTATGTTCCCAGAAGACGTCCTGTTGCGATTGGACGAACAGTGAGCGAATATCCACCGTCGACGCCGCCGCGGCGTAGCCCCAGCGCGAGGGGAACAGCCATGAGATCTGTTCCAGCACCACCCGGTCGGTCACCGGGATGAGGCCACCGGCCATCACCAGCAGGCCCATGATCGCCACCACCAGCAGCGGCATCACCTGTTCGCTCGATTTGGCGAGACTCGACAGCAGCAGACCGAACACCACACACGCGACCGCCGTGAGGGCGATATCCATATAGAGTTCGGCGCCACCGACGGCCAGCACCGAACCCTCCTCCGGCCGCTTCTTACCCAGCAGCACGAAACCGATCATCACACCCGATTGCAGCAGCGCGGCCACACTGAAGACCACGATCTTCGCGGTCAGGTAGGCCCCCGACCGCAATCCGACCGCGCGTTCACGCAGGAAGATGGTCCGCTCCCCGACCAGATCGCGCACGGTGAGCGTGGATCCCATGAAGCAGGCGCCGAGAATCAGCACCACCAGCAACTGCTGCGGTTCGGAACTGCCGGCGCGGACGAAGTTCCCGTCGTCGGTCTGGGTGAGCGGCGGCGGCGAGAACCCGTACTGTCCCGGCACCACCAGCGACAAGCCACCGAGTACGAACGGCAACAACACCAGAAAGGAGAGGTAGCCGCGGTCGGCCAGGATCAGCCGCAACTGCCGCCGCGCCAGCGTGGAGAACTGTTTCCAGGCACCGGACTGCGGGGGCGAACCGCCACCGCTCTGCCGTGCCGCGGGCGGCGGCGGGGGCGGTAGCGCCGCCTGGCGGGATCGGTAGTGCGCGAACGCGGCATCCGGATTGGCCGCCACATCGGCGAAGATCTTGGCCCAATCGCTGGTTCCGAGCGCGGCTTCGACACCGGCCGGGTTTCCGGTGTAGGCGGTTTTACCGCCGGGCGCCAGCAGCACCACCTGATCGCACATGTCCAGGCAGGCCACGGAGTGGGTGACCACGATCACCACGCGGCCGGCATCGGCCAGTTCACGCAGCATCATCATGACCTGGCGGTCCAGTGCCGGATCCAGGCCGGAGGTCGGTTCGTCCAGGATCAGCAGGGAGGGCCCGGTGAGCAGCTCCAATGCCACCGAGGCCCGCTTGCGCTGACCGCCGGAGAGCCGGTCGACCCGGGTGTCGGCGTGTTCGGTGAGCGAGAGTTCGCGCAGGACTCCGTCGATCACCTCCCGGCGATCGGCTTTGGAGGAGTCGGGCGGCAGTCGCAGTTCCGCGGCGAAACCCAGGGCCTGCCGGACGGTGAGCTGCCGGTGCAGCACATCGTCCTGGGGCACCATGCCGATACGGGAGCGCAGTGCCTCGTATTCCGCGTGCAGATCACGACCCTCGAAGGTCACGGCACCGCCGGAGGGTTGAGTGCTACCCGCGATCAACCGCGACAGCGTCGACTTACCCGCCCCGGAGGGACCGATCAGCGCGGTCAGTGTGCCGCGCGCGGCCTGCATATTCACATCGACGAGCAGTTGTTTGTTGCCCTCGACGGTGAACCCGACCCCGTGCACGGCCAGGCCCTGTTCGGCGACCGGGCGCTGCCGGTGCACCAGCGTGCCCTGCTGAACCTCGAAGTCGATGTTGCCGATGGTGATGATGTCGCGTTCGCGCAGCACCGTGTGCTGCTGCCGGACACCGTTGACGAATGTTCCGTTGGCCGAACCGAGGTCCTCGATGGCGAGACCTTCGGACCCGGCGATCAGGCGCGCGTGTTTACGCGAGGCCAGCGGATCGTCGACGACGATCTGGTTGTCCGACGTCCGCCCGATCGCCAGACCCCCCGGCGGGATCCGGTCGGCGCGGGCGATCGGCCCCTCGGTATTGCGGTGGCGGACCGGTGGGACGGCCGCCACACTCGCCTTGGCGGTCATGTTCACATTGGCGGGCTGCGGCGGGACGACAGGCGGCTGGGCCGCGGTGGCGATCTGCGGCGGCCGGGGCGGCTGCCCACCGTGCGGCGGCCACTGCTGCGGTGCCGGACGCTGCGCGGGCAACGGCTGGCTGGGGGTCGGACCGCGCCGGCCGTGTGGTCCGACCTGCGGCTGTGCACCGGACTGCGGCCGCGGCGGCGGTGGAGCGGGGCGCTGCTGCGGCGGGGCGGGACGCGCCTGCGACGGTGGCCGCGCCGGCTGCTGTTGCTGCTGGGGGACTCCGGAGGGAACGAGCCAGAGGAGTGGGCCGCTGATGGCGTCACCGAGCCGGACCTGGGTGGGCCGGTCGATCGGGACGGGCCCACCGACCCGGCGAGCATCGACGAACACCCCGTTGGTACTTCCGTTGTCGCTGAGTACCCAGGCTCCCGACTGCCAGGCCAATATCGCGTGGACCCGCGATACCAGCGGACTGTCGACGAACAGCGTCACCTCGGGCGCACGGCCCAGAGTGATCTGCTGATTCGAATCGAAGACTCGTTCAGTTCCATCATGGCGCACCGTGATGGTGCGCACCCCCGGTGCAGACATGCAGCGGATACTATTCCATTACCCGGGCATCGGAGGTGCCCCCGAGCGGGGGCGAACTCCCCGCTCCGGAGGCAACGAGCAGCACCCGCACCGGCCGAAATGGGGGAGGATCCATGCCGAAACTCACGACCGCCGCTGTCGTCGTCTCGGCACTGTGCGCACTGTTGCTGGTCGCCGGGTGTACCCGTTCCGTGGACGGCCGGGCGGTATCGATCTACGACAATCCCTTTCAGGTCGCCGGTCTGCCGACCACCAGCGGCCCCAGCGGCCCCCGGGAGAACCCGCCGGCCTCCGACCTCGTCGCCGAGCACGGCGACGGCGGCGAGGTCGACACCCTCGCGCTGAACGCGGTCACCGATGTCCAAGCGTACTGGGAGCAGCATTACGGCGCCGAGTTCGAGGGCGAGTTCGAACCGGTCGACAAACTGATCTCCTGGAGTGCCCGGGAGTCGCGGCGCGAATCGGTGGAGTTCTGCACCGAATCGACCTATCGGATGGTGAATGCCGCCTACTGCCGGCTGGACAACTCCATCGGCTGGGACCGGGCGCTGCTGCTGCCCACCATGACCGAGACATTCGGGAAGATGTCGGTGGTGATGGTGATCGCCCACGAATACGGGCACGCCATCCAGAACAACGCGAACATCGTCGACCGCGACGATCCGGTGATCGTCAAAGAACAGCAGGCCGACTGTTTCGCCGGGGCGTACATGCGCTGGGTGGCCGAGGGAGAGTCGGACTATTTCACCATCAACACCTCCGACGGACTGAACTCGGTCCTCGCCGCCACGGTGGCGATCCGCGATTCGGACCCCGACGATCCCGAGAGCGTGCACGGCTCGGCCTTCGAACGGGTTTCGGCGGTGCAGATCGGTTTCACCGACGGCGCCAAGGGGTGCAAGGGGATCGATATGGACGAGATCGATCAGCGCCGGGGTGATCTGCCCCAGAGTTTCGAGGGCACATCCGGGGAGTTCGAGATCACCGAGCGGAGCCTGGTCGAGCTGAGCAAGGCCCTGTCGGTGATCCTGCCGACCCCGCGCGAGCCGACCTACCGCTACGACGGGGCCGAAATCGAATGTAGCGACGGCGTTTCCACCGAGCCCGTCACCTATTGCCCGGCCAGTAATACGATCGCCACCAATATCGGCGGACTCGCCGAGCGTGGGGCCGCCACCGATGATTCGGAGGTCCCGCTGCCGGTGAAGGTCACCGGCGACTACAACGGCTACGTGGTGTTCATCTCCCGCTACACCTTGTCGGTGCAGCAGAGCCGGGACCAGGATCTGGTGGGGGCGAAAACGGGGTTGCGGGCAGCCTGTCTGTCCGGGGTGGCCACCGGGAAGCTGGCGGAATCCGGGCGGGCCGAGGGCGATATCACGCTGGCCGCCGGTGATCTGGACGAGGCGGTCTCGGGCCTGCTGACCGACGGCCTGGCCGCCAGCGATGTCGAGGGCAAAACGGTGCCGAGCGGGTTCTCCCGGGTGGATGCCTTCCGTGCCGGAGTGCTCGGCGGCGAGGACACCTGCAGCGCCAGATACGAATAACGCGGCGACGAACCCCGCGTCACAGACCGAAGGGCGGCGGTGCGGCGGATTCGTACCGCAGCATCCGGTGGCCGATCAGGATCTCGGTGCCCGGCACCAGCACCACGGGCTGATGCGGCGGAATACGGACCCAGTCCCGGAAACCCGTGGCCCGGGTGCGGGTGCCGTTGGTGGATCCCCGGTCGACCAGCGTCACATCCCAGTTCACCAGCAGGAGCTCCGCGTGCGCACGGGACATCCCGCCGGAATTGTCGACCACCTGTAGCGGGGTGAGCCCGCGGCGCGCGGGTTCGGAATGCTCCGGATCGCGACCCAGCACGGAGTCGCTTTCCAGTAGATGGGTCGCGCCGTCGTCGAGGACGAGGATACCCAGCGGTGGACGCACCACTTCGATCAGCGGCTGGGTCTGGTCCACGGGCATACCGCAGACACTGCAGAAAGCCGCCCGGGGATCGGTGGGATGAGCGCGCGCGCATTTGAACCCCATGACCTTCGCGGTGAGCGCGGTGCCCTTCGCGGTGGCCTCGGTCCGGCGCCGCAGCTCCGGATCCAGCGGGGGTGTCCCGCGCTCGGGTGGACCGGGCAGCGCGTCGGGTGACGCGTAGGGCTGGTGCTGAGACGGGGTGGGATGCGCGGGTGTCCGGCGCAGCACATCCGGCTCCGGCCGGCGGGAGTCCGCCGTCTCGTCGAGTCCGGGGCCGGCCGCCGGGCCGCCGCGCGGCGGCTGCCGCCCGCTGATCTCGGTCTGTGCCCGATGCGGATCGGTGGCCGGGATGGCGGTCCGCGGTCCGCCGGTGGGTGCCGGATCCCCCGGGACACCGCGGAACCCACTCTCCCGCTCGGACAGTTCGACCGTGTCCAGCAGTGGCGTCGATACGGCGGTGGCCACGGCGTCGAGGTCCACCGGTGTCGCGGGCGGCGTCCAGGCGATCACCCCGCCGGCCTCGGCGATACCCTCCACCAGCCGACCGATACCGCGGATGGCCGGCAGTACGGGCCGAGAATTCTCGTCCGGGTCGCCGGCGGTGTCGTCGATGAACAGCGCGACCGCGCGGTCCGGTGTCGCCGCCGCCCGGTCGACGGTGAAGACCGCGTCGCGGCCGTGGAAGTACTCGCTGTCCGCACCGTCGAGGACGGCGGTGACGGCACCGTGCAGGAATATCGCCACCCGGTCCGGGCCCGCCGCGGAGAGGATGCCGAAATCGACGGCGGTTCCCGGGCTGGTCCGGTCCGACTGGGCCATGAGCCATCTGGTCGCCTCCCGGGCGATCAGCGCGCCCGGGCCGTCGGGCCGGCGCACGGCGGCCTGGTGCACCAGTTCGGCCAGTTCGACAAGGGCCCGCACCGCCGGGGCGTGCTCGGTGGGCCGGCCCGCACCGCGATGGGCCACCAGCACCACCGCCCCCGCGACCCGGGCCGCCGCATGCGCTCCGGCGACGACTTCGACCTGCTGATCCCGCATGGGGATCAGCCTCCGTCGGAGTCGCGCTGCGGTTGGCCTGCCACCAGTCCAGGGTATGGCACGGCGTGCGACGCCCCTCCCCTAGATCGCTGTACGTCGGGTAACTTCGACACCGCAGTTTCGATCGGAACGAGGGGCCAGCCCATGGTTCGGATATCGCGTACCAGCACCGTCACCGCGGTCGTCGCTCTGGTAGCGGCCGCACTGTCCGGATGCGGTGCCCTGGTGGGGACGCCGGTCCCGGGAGAGATCGACGTGCGCACTCTGGCGGTCGGCGACTTCCCGGTCGACAAGTTCAGCTACCCCGCCGACGCCGGCGACAACGGGCCCATGCTGGAGGGTATCCGCATGTCGGAGGCGGTCGTCACCAGCAGCCAGGTCGATCCCTCCCTGAAATACGGCCGCGGTTCGAAGGTACTGCCCGATACCGATACCGCGACCGATTTCCTGGCCAACGTGTCCGAACCGGTGCTGAAGAATCGCCGGATGGTGGTCGGGTACGCGGCCAGCGGGGCCGATCGCGACGATCCGGAGGGCCAGACCCGCCCGGAGGCCGACGCCACCGCGATCACAGTGGTGGCTCTGCGCTTTCCCGACACCTCGGCGGCGGCCAAGGCGGCCGAGGAACTGGAGAACGCGGATATCGGGGTCTCTCCGGACAACCGGCGGCTGAAGTCGGAGAAGCACCCCGACGCGCTGGTGCACTGGCGGCCCGGTATCGCCAATGTCGGCGCCTTCCTGGCCCACGACGAGTTCGTGATCTCGCTGTTTGTGCAGCGGCCGAAGGCCGATAGCAAGGATCTGGTGTCCTGGGTGGACAAAACCCTCACCGCGCAGCTCGCCCAGCTCGGCCGGTTCAGTCCCACCCCCCTCGCCGATATCGCCGATCTCCGGGTGGATCCGGAGGACCTGCTCTCGCGGGTGGTGGTCGCCGACCGCTCGGGTCAGGTTCCCGATCCCGACAAGTTCGCCGTCTACGGCCGCAACTATCTGATCAACTCGGCCGACGATCAGCCCGCCCGCGCCCGGCTGCTCGACGAGTCCGGATTCGAGGCCACCGCCTATGCCGACGGCGGTTCGGTGGCCCGGGTCCGCGATCCGGCGGGTGCGCCGATCCTGGTGGACGGTTTCGTCGAATCGACGGGTGCGGCCTACGACGCCCATCCTGCCCCGGCCGATATTCCGGGCGCGAAATGCCTGCAGCTCAACAGTTCCGGCGATCCGCAGCATCAGTACCGGTTCCGCTGCTTCGTGCCGTACAAGCGGTATGTGGGCGTGGTGTCCAGCGACAGCGAGAATGAGATCGAGCAGAAGACCGCGGCCCAGTACGCCCTGCTCGCCAACAGCCTCTGAACCCGGTCGGCCGGTCGGCGGACCGGCCGAATTCGTTGTGGCACGGACACTCTCGCCCCCCGGCGCGGCGCGCCGATTTTGCCGCAAGGGCAGGCTAGCCTTACCGTGTTCTGCGTCTCATCGTGACGCGAGCGACCGGCGCCCGCGGACCCGTCCACCTGCACTTCGAGCGAGCAATACGTAAAAGCTATCACACGCCGTAGTTAGGCTACCCTTGCCATGGGTGCGCAAACGCACTAACTTCGCATCGACTCGTCACCACCGGTACTCCGAACAATGCTTCCGAGAAGGGAAATTTTGGTGAAAGGCGTTCTCTCCGAACGTAAGACGCTTCACCCTCCTAGCATCGAAGATATCGAGCACCGTGAGTTACCCGAGGCCGCCGGACAGGCGGTGCGTGAACTGGCCGCTGCGATCGCGTTCACACTGGATCCCGCGCCGGGGACTGCCGCGCGCACCCTCGCCGACCCCGCCCTGATCGACCTGATCACCGCCCGCGCCGGCGAACTCCCCGCGGAAGTCCGCACCACGATGCGCCCGCCCGCCACCACGGCCGGCGCGTGTGTGCTGCGCCGGCTGCCGCTACGCGACGACGAAATCGGCCCCACCCCACCGGATTGGCAGAGCGCGACCGCGTGGACCACCGAACCCGAGCGTCCCGGCTGCTCGTTCGAACTGGATATCGCCATGCTGCTACTGGCCGCGGCGGCCGGGGAACCGTTCGGCTGGGCCGGTCAGCAGGACGGCCGGCTGGTCAACAACATCGTGCCGGCGGCCGGACACGAGTTCGAGCAGTCCGGGGCCAGCAGCACCATCCTGCTCAGCCCGCACACCGAGGACGCCTTCCACCCGCTACGCGCGAATCTGCTGCTGCTGGGCTGCCTGCGCAATCCGGACCGCGTCGGCACCACCGTCTCGTCGGTGCGCCGGGTCGACCTCACGGCCGCGGAACAGGACGCGCTGCGCACCCCCACTCTGCCGATCCTGCCGGACGTGTCCTACGGCTCCGGTTTCGACCGCGAATCCGCCGTACCGGTGCCCACTCTCTGGTGCGAGCCCGGAGACGAAGGCAGGCCCGAGGCCCTCACAATGCGATTCGACCCCGCCTACACTCCGCTGGACGACGCCGGCCCGCACTACCGTGCGGCGTACCAGCGGCTGGAAAACGAACTCGAACGAGTATGCGTACTGGCCTGTCTCGAACCCGGTGAGCTGCTCCTGGTCGATAACGATGTCGCAGTTCACGGCCGGGTTCCGTTCACCGCGCGCTACGACGGCACCGACCGCTGGCTCAAACGAGTGAACATCCGGCTACCCGAACGCCCGCGCCGCGCAGCCGAATCCGAGGAGAATGGATACGGTCAGCGAATCATCGCGCCCTTCGCGCCGCTACCGGCGCAGCGGGCGCGGGCAGAGCGGAACGGTGCAGAAGATGATCGAAAATCCGTTGAGCACACGTGACCGGCCGACCCCCCTGCGCGTCCTGAGCCGCGGCGATCTCGCCGATGTGCCGGTGGCCCCGGCCGAGGTGGTCCGCGCGGTGGAAGAGGCGTATATCGCACTGGCCGCGGGAGATTCCGATAATCCACGCAAGCTCAGCGTGGCCAATCCGGACGGCTGGTCGGTCGCCTACGCGATGCTGGGCCGCGACGGGCGGCGCCGGGTGGTCGCCATGAAGACGTCCTACAAGTTCGATCCCGGGCACGATCGCACCACCAAGCGCTACTACACCACGATCACGCTGTACGACGACACCACGGGTGCGCCCATCGCCATGATGGACTGCGCGCGGGTGGGCGCGCTGCGGACCCCGGCGGTGTCGGCGCTGCTGGTACGCGAGACGGCGCACCGTGACGCCGATACCGTCCTGCTCGTCGGCACCGGCACCCAGGGCCGCAACGCGCTACCGCATCTGCTGGCCGCCAACCCGCAATTGCGCAAACTGATGCTGTACGGCACCCACCCCGAGGGCATCGAGTCGGTGCACCGGCAGCTCGCCGAATACGCCCCGCACGCACTGCTGGAGAACGTCGACGATCCCTATGCCGCGGCGCGGACCGCGGATGTGGTGCTGGCGGCCGCCGGTCCGGGCACCGAGGTGGCCATCGAATCCGAGCACCTCAAACCGGGTTCGGTGGTGGTGCTGGTGGGGTACGGACTGGCCCCCTCCACGCTGCACGACGCCGACCGGGTGATCGCCACCAGTGCCGAACAGATGGCGCTGACCGGCACCGATATGGCCGACGACAATGGCGAACTGCGCCGGGTGGACGCGGAGCTGCCGCAGATACTGAGCCGGCGCGCCGTCGCCCGGCAGCGGGCGGACCAGAAGATCTTCGTCTACAACAGCGGTCTGGTGCTCACCGATATCGCGGTGGCCCACGCGCTGGCCGAACGGGCCATCGCCGAGGGCCGCGGCACGGAGGTCTCGCTATGGGATTGACCGGAGCCGATGCCCCCACCGGTGCCGGATCGGGATCATCGGGCCGGTACGCGGGGACCGTGGCGGCACCGGTCCCCGCCCATCGCGATCAGTGGGAGCAGCGGATCCTCGCCGATCCGCAGCTCCTGGGCGATATCGCGTTCGCGGTCGGGGGCCCCTTCCATCTGATGTACCCCGCCCGGGTGGTCGACAATATCCGGGGGTTCCAGCGGGTTTTCACCGAATCCGGGATCACCGGGGCGGTGTACTACGGCAAGAAGGCCAACAAGGCGGCCTGTGTGGCACGGGCCTGCGCCACCGCGGGGGCCGGTATCGATGTATCCAGTACCGGCGAACTCACCGCCGCGCTCGGACAGGGCATTCGCGGCGCGGATCTGCTGGTCACCGGCCCCGAGAAAACCGACGACCTGCACTGGCTGGCCGCCCGGCACGGATGCCTGATCGCCGTGGACAGTATCGGCGAACTGAAACGCCTGGCCGCCCTGGACAGCCCGGTCCGGGTACTGCTGCGGGCGTTGCCCGCGGCCTCGGCCAGCCGGTTCGGTATGTCGGCCGAGGAACTCGATCACGCCGTTTCCGAATCGGCCGATTACCCGTCGATCACCGTGCAGGGGTTCAGTTTCCATCTCTCCGGTTACGACCCGATCCCCCGTGCCGAAATGGCCGGTCAATTGCTCGACCGGTGCCGCGCCGCACGGTCGCTGGGTCATCCGGCCACCACCGTTTCCATCGGTGGCGGATTCGGTGTCGATTACGTTCCCGCCGCCGACTGGGCGGAGTTCCGGGAACACGTGACCCGCCGCTGGTTCCATTCCGGGAAAGCGTTCGAGTCGTACTATCCGTATTCCTTTCCCGAACCAGGCCCCGCCATGCTCACCGCGATTCTCGGACGCGACGATCTCGCCGGCCGCTTGCGGCGCACCGAGACAACCCTGGCGGTCGAACCGGGCCGGGCCCTGCTGGACCGGGCGGGCAGCACGGTTTTCCGGGTGCAGGGTGGCAAGACCCGCCACGAACACGGGCAGCCCTACCGGATCCTGACCGTGGACGGTACGAGCCTGAGCCTTTCCGAACAATGGTTCGACAGCGAATATCTTCCCGACCCGGTGCTCTGGCCGGACGGCCCCGGGACCCCGACCGCCACGGTCGTCGGCGCCGCCACCTGTCTCGAATCGGACATGCTGAGCTGGCGCCGGATCCCGCTACCCCGCACGGCCGAGGCCGGCGATCTGCTGATCTACCCGAATACCGCCGGATATCAAATGGATTCCAACGAATCGCCCTTTCACGAATTGCCTCTTCCGCCCAAGGTGGTGCTCTCCGAAGCGCCGGGCGGCCGGTATCGCTGGGCTCTCGATCGATCCCGGCACTGAGACCGTCGGCCCCCGGTCTCTTCGCATTACCCGTTATCGACGCCCAGGAGATCCGCCATGTCCCTCGTCACCCGTGTCACTGACCTGATCGGCCGCACCCCGCTCTTCGAATTGGCCGCCACCGGGTCCGGTACTCGATTACTCCTCAAGCTGGAACAGTTCAATCCGACCGGCGCCGCCAAGATCCGGATGGCGCGGGAAATGGTTCTCGACGCGGAGCGTCGGGGTCTGCTGCGCGAGGGCGGACATATCATCGAATCCACATCCGGAAATACCGGGCTCGGTCTCGCGGTGGTCGCCGCCGAACGCGGCTATCGTTTCACCGCGGTAGTCGACCACCACGCGAGTAAGGACAAATTGCGGGCCATGCGGGCAATGGGCGCGGAGCTGATCTTCGTCGCCGACGACGGCGACGACAACCTGGCGACCTCGGCGCGTGAGGATCACGCGGCCGCGCTGGCGGCCGCGCAGCCCGACGCGTTCTTCACCGAACAGCACAACAACGACGCCAACGCTGTGGGCTATTACGGAGTGGCCGAGGAACTGCTGGCCGAGGTGGACCGGGTCGATATCCTGCTGTCCGCGGTCGGTACCGGCGGTTCCCTGTTCGGTACCGCGACGCGGCTGCGGCAGCTGGGGTGTGTCCCGCGGGTGATCGGCGTGGAACCGGTCGGCTCGATCGCTTTCGGCGGACCGGGTGGGCCGTACTGGCAGTCGGGCACCGGCACCCCGCCCGGTGCCACCATCGGCACGGCCGTGGACTACGACCTGCTCGACGAAGGCGTGAAGGTGACCGACCGGGCCGCGTTCGCCACCTGCCGCGCGGTATCGCGGCGGCTGGGCCTGATGCTCGGCGGTTCGGCGGGCGGTTCGGTCCATGCCGCGCTGACCCGGCTCGAGGAGTTCCCGGCCGGGTCCACGGTGGTCACCATCGTCTGCGACGGCGGCGAGAAGTATCTCGACACCGTCTTCGACGACGACTGGATGGCCGCCCGCGAATTGCTCGATACCGAGACCGAACGCGAAGTTCATGCCATGCTGACGCGCTACGCCCCCGCGAACCGGGGCAATCAACCGGTGGGGGCGGCCGTTTTGAACGACGCCGCGGCCGGGAATACCCACGCCGTCCGAGTCGGCCGACCGGACGAACACGAACATACGGAGGAATCGGACACTATGGTGCGGGCCCGGTGATCAGCACACCCCTCTCGCGAATTCGTTCCGACGGCCGGCGCCTGGCCGCCCCGGCCGGTCTCGCCGCCCTGGCCGCTCCGATCGCGCTCACCCAGCTGGCGCAGGTCGCCGTATCCACCACCAATATCGCCCTGATGGGTAGCCTCGGTGTGCGCGCGGTCGCCGCCGGTGGTCTGGCGCTGGTGTTGTTCAACCAGATCCGCACCATGTGCGTCGGACTGATCACCGGTAGCGGCAACCAGATCGCCGCCGCAGTGGGCGCCGCCGGGAAGCGCGGCGACGATCCCGACCCCGAGATCCGCGATGTGGTGCGGTCGAGTTTTCTGATCGCCACCGTCGCGGGCCTGCTCGGCGGCGCGGTACTCATCGGGCTGGGCTGGTCGCTGCAATGGCTCGGCCAGGACGCCGGGGTGCTGGCCGATGCCCGGCCGTTGATGGTGGCGCTGGCTCCCGGCCTGCTGCCCTGCCTGTGGTTCCAGGTGCTGCGTCAGTACACCGTGGGGATGCAGCGGCCGCAGGCGCTGCTGGCGGTGACTCTCGGTTCCGTCGCGGTCAACCTCGTGCTGGCCCTGGCGCTGATCCACGGCTGGGCCGGATTGCCGGCGCTCGGGTTGACCGGTGTCGGGGTGGCGACCTCGCTGGTCTTCCTGCTGATGTTCGCCGTGTTCTGGACAATGGTGCGCCGCGATCCCGAACTCGGCGCCACCCTGCCGATCCGGCCGTGGCCGGTGCGGATGACGACCGTACGCGGCGAACTGCGGCTGGGCACGCCCATCGCCCTCACCTACGGGTCGGAAGCCGGGATGTTCTCGGTACTCGCGCTGGTCATGGGGGCGCTCGGACCCGCGGCGCTGGCCGCCCACAATGTCGTGTACCAGGTGATCTACATCGTGTTCCAGATCGCCATCGGTATCTCGCACGGCGCGTCGGTCCTGGTGAGCTACAGTGTCGCCAGGGACGAGACCGCGGACGCCCGGGGCCTGGCCCGGCTGGCGCTCCGGTTCGCCGGGGTGGTCACGCTGGTCACCGGCCTGGCCTACGTGTTCGTCCCCGACCTGGTATTGCGCCCGTTCCTCGATCCCACCGACTCCGCGACCGTGGAACTGGCCCGGTCGCTGCTGCTCATCGGTATCGTGCTGCAGTTCTTCGACGCGGCCCAGAACATCGGCACCGGGCTGTTGCGCGGTCTGCAGGCCACCAACGCGGGTTTCCGGCTGTCGGTGGTCGGCTACTGGATCGTCGGACTCCCGACTGCGCTGTTACTGGCCTACCCGGCCGGGTTGGGCGCGGCCGGGGTCTGGTGGGGACTGACCGCGGGCCTGGCCGCCACCGCCGCACTCATGGTGCGTAAATACTTCGGCCTGCTCGACGAGCACGACGCACTGCTCGCTCCCCACCGGCGAGAGACAGTAAGTTAGCCACACCTTCGACCGGGGCGGGAGGTTCCCGCCGAGAAACTCACCGGGTTCGGCGGTGTGCAGATAGGCGAGCACACCCGCCACGACGCGTCCGGCGAGATCAAGGCCGCCGTACCGGGTCGCGCACGGGTCCGGACTCTACCCTTGGAGTCCGCGAGCAGCGCCCCCGCCTGACCCGCCGATCCCGGAAACCCGTGGGCCCCGACTACACCCGCCCGCCGCCCTCCGGGATCTCCGAAGGGCCTTCTCCACCTCCCATTCTGAGGGTCGCCTTGCCGGCATCGCCCGGTTTCCGGTCGGCACCATAGTGTTTCAGCGCAGGTCGGGGCCGGTACTTCCGCCGCGCCTGTCGGCGCCGACCTCTAGACTGGTGCGTGGTACGGCACACCCCCGCCGCACCACGTCGATCCAGGAGGGGACGATATGGCAGCCGCAATCAGTCCTACGGAGAATCCCGCAACAGACCATCCCGAGCTGGAAGCGTTGCCGGAATGGCCGCAGGAGACTATCGCGGTCCTGGTCACCACCGATCCCGCGCCGCATGCCATCCCGGTGTCGTGGCCGGTACGCGCCGGCGACCGGCGGATCCTGCTGAGTCTCAAATTCGATCGCGGCTCGCTGGCCCGGCTGCGGGAGCGGCCGCAGGTAGCGCTGCTCATCCTGGGCGGCGGGAATGTGGCGCTGTGCGCCCGGGGCGCGGCCAAGGTCATCGCCGAGGAGATGCCCGGCGCCGACGACTATGTCGCGGTACGCCTCGATGTGGATGTGATCGACGATCACCGGCAGTCGGCTTTCGCGGTCGCGCAGGGGATCCAGCGCACGGTGCTCGACGACAGTGAACTGCGCGCCCTGGAACACCGGGTGTCGACACTGAAGTCCTGGGCGGAGAACGAAGAGAAGATCTGAGCCGGACCGCCCGGCTCGCCACCTCGGGTGTTTCCGGCGCTTCGCTCGGTGCAGTGCTGTACGACACCCGTTCGCCGGACTACTCCGGCGCCGCAACATCCCTCGCGCCCGGGGCGCTCCCATCGGGTGATCCGGCGCGGTCGTCATCGGGCGCGACGGCGCCGATGGTCCGGGCGCCCGGCGCCGTGATCATCGGGCGCCCAGGCGCCGCGGGAAGGAGAACATGAGCGTCAACCTGGCCAAAGGCGGCAATGTCTCGCTGTCCAAACAGGCCCCCAACCTGACCAAGATCGCCGTCGGACTCGGCTGGGATGTGCGCACCACCATGGGCGCCGACTACGACCTGGATGCCAGCGCCCTGGCCACCGGACCGAATCTGAAGGTCCTCTCCGATCAGCATTTCATCTTCTACAACAACCTCCGGTCCCCGGAGGGCTCCATCGAGCACACCGGTGACAATCTCACCGGTGAGGGCGACGGTGACGACGAGGTGATCAATGTCGATCTGGCCAATACGCCGGAGACGATCACCAATATCTTCTTCCCGGTCTCCATCCACGACGCCGATCAGCGCGGCCAGTCCTTCGGCCAGATCCGCAACGCCTATATCCGGGTCGTCGATCTCAACACCGGCGCCGAACTCGCCCGCTACGACCTCTCCGAGGACGCCTCCTCCGAAACCGCCATGGTGTTCGGCGAACTCTATCGCCGGCAGGGCGAATGGAAGTTTCGCGCGATCGGTCAGGGCTACGCCTCGGGTCTGGCCGGTATCGCGCGCGACTACGGAGTGAACGTCTGAGCTTGTCGTTCAACCTACGGTTCGTAGGGAGCCGTCGTCGGTTACTACGAGTGTTCAGTCCTGGACATGACGGCGGCCCAATTCCCTCGCCTGCTGGAGGTTTCCCGGCCCTTGCTGCCGAGATCGCCGGTCTTCTGGAAGTTGAGAACGATTGTCTTGCGGGTACGGTCTCCGACCTGAGGTTCTATGGTAGATGCGCGTGCAAGCCCGCGTGTACCGTCCTGTTGACGGCGCCGTCCGGTCCATCGAGCTCGTGGGTCGTGCAGCTGGAACGCAACGGTGACCCTGTTGTGTTGCTGGGCCTCGATCCGGCTGGAGCGGCTGTGACGGAGATCGAGGTGCTCGACGGTCGCGATTTGGCCCGGCCGAACCCGACAGCTCGCCGATCGCCATAGCGTTCATCAACCATGCAGGACGACTAGCCTCTCTTGACGTGCGCGTTTCACTGCCCCACACTGACTGTATGACACCTGTAAGACAGGATGCAGGCGGACAGAGGGCTGCAGGTAAGCGCGTCGCGAAGCCTTCCCGGAAGCAAACCACGAGGAAAGCTGCACCGGCGGAGCGGGACGCGGCGGCTTTCGGCCGCAGTCGTCTGGCGCAGGTCCGGTTACGTGACGACGAGGTGCAGGCACTCGAGCGGGTCATGCAAACTCTCGATCTCGCCTCGACCTCGGATGCCCTGAGGGCAGGACTGAAGCTTTTGGCGAAAGAGGCTGCGGAGGTGGGGGCGGCCGAAGAGATCCGGGCTTTCTATGGGGAGCAGTCCGCGCCACTACCCGCCGGTGTCGCCGAACCGAGGGATTCCGAGCTCGCGGCCGCGGACGATATGCGGTGGTGAATGCCGGCACGCCATTGCGGGGCGAGGTCTGGGCCTGCGCTCTGCCTCAGCCGGTGGGGGCGCATCCCGTGGTCGTTCTCACGGTCAACCGAATAGCCGAACCGCTGGCTGCTGTGACAGTTGCGGTGATCACCGGCACCTCGGGTCCCCGAACCACCCATGTTCTAGTCGGGCGTGATTCAGGGTTGACCCGGTACGACGAGTCGTATGTGAATTGCGCCGATCTACATACGGTGGCGAAGCCGCGTTTGAGGCGGAAACTGGGTCTGCTCGCACCGAATGAGTTACACCGGGTAGAGGACTCGGTGCGTCTGATCCTCGGATTGCAACCCTGACTCCGCCCACCGGCACACCGCTGCTTCTACCGCGCCATGTGTCAGTGCTTCGACGGGGCGGTGCTCGGCCAGTACCGGAGCCAATCGGCGGCAGAGAGCGGGCGACGGGCACTCCGAGCGGATTCGGCTTCGTCCTCGGCCCGGCGGATCGCGGCGGCGAAAGCCACGGCGGCCTTGCGCAATCGCTCTTCGGCGCTCTCCGGGCCGCCCAGGTGGACGGTACGCAGATCGTCCGGGATCAGTTCCTCCGGTAGACCGGCCCGCACGCTGCGGGAACAGATCTTCTCCGCCAGCGCCAGCGCCGGTTGCGCCATGGCGATACCGTCCAGGCAGGAACGCCGCGTCTTTTCCGCGGATTTCTTTTCCTCCCAAGCCTTCTCCTGCGCCGCCACTTTCTCCTCGACCGTGACCGCCGCACCGAAACCGTATTCGTCGGGGCCCGCGGCCAGATGTGGGCTGCGGTTCACCAGCTTGGCGACCAACGCGGCGGCCACGTCGTCGATGGTGAATTCGCCCGCCGCTTCGGCTATCCGCGAGTGGAACAGCACCTGCAGCAGCAGATCCCCCAGTTCCTCACGGATCGTACCGGCGTCCTCCTGCTGGATCGCGTCGAGCAGTTCGTAGGTCTCCTCCAGCAGATACGGTCGCAGCGAATCGTGGGTCTGGGTGACCTCCCAGCCGCCGAACCGCCACAACCGGTCCATCACCTCGACCGCTTCGGCCAAGCCAGCGGCCACGGCGGCGGTTTCCGATTCGAGCACACCCGGCTCGGGCCGGTCGGCACGCGCGTCGCTCATCGCGCCGGACTCACCTCGGTCGCGACCGTGAGATCGACCGCGCCGGCGGCCTTGCCGTCGAGGGCGAGCAGCAGATCGGCGAGATACTGCAGCAACGCGACATCACGCAGCCGGTCGGCGCCGACGCTGTCCTGCACCCGCGGCAGTGGTAGCTGTACCACCGAACTGGCCGCGCGGTAGTTCGCGCTCGGATAGATCCGCTTGAGCCGCATCTGTTTCGAATCGGGCAGCGCCAGCGGCGTCACCTTCACCGTGGTCCCGGTGACCGCGATCTCGGTAACCCCGTACTCCCGCGCCAGCAGCCGCAGTTTGGCCACCGAGACGAGCCGGCCGACCTCCACCGGCAGCGGACCGTAGCGGTCGGTGAGTTCCTCGACCACCGCGGCCAGCGCCGGATCGTCGTGGGCGGCGGCGAGTTTGCGGTAGGCCTCCAGCCGGAGCCGGTCGCTGGCGATGTAATCGGGCGGGATATGCGCGTCCACCGGGAGGTCGATACGGACCTCCTTGGTCTCCTCGGAGGTGATCGGTTTGCCGTCCGCGGCCGCGCGGTACGCCTCCACCGCCTCCCCGACGAGACGCACGTAGAGGTCGAACCCCACGCCGGCCACGTGGCCGGACTGTTCGGCGCCCAACACGTTACCGGCGCCGCGGATCTCGAGGTCCTTCATCGCCACCGCCATCCCCGCGCCGAGTTCGGAGTTCTGCGCGATGGTGGCGAGTCGGTCATAGGCGGTTTCGGTGAGCGGTTTCTCCGCCGGATACAGGAAGTAGGCGTACCCGCGTTCGCGGCTGCGCCCGACCCGGCCGCGCAACTGATGCAACTGGGAGAGGCCGAGCGCATCGGCCCGTTCCACGATCAGCGTATTGGCATTGGAGATGTCCAGGCCGGTCTCGATGATCGTGGTGCACACCAGGACATCGAATTCGCGCTGCCAGAAACCCTGCACGGTGCGTTCCAGGGTGTCCTCGTTCATCTGCCCGTGTGCCACCACGACCCGGGCCTCCGGGACCAGATCCCGGATCCGCTTGGCCGCCTTGTCGATCGAGGACACCCGGTTGTGCACATAGAACACCTGGCCGTCGCGCAGCAACTCGCGCCGGATCGCGGCGGTGACCTGCTTGTCGTTGTAACCGCCGACATAGGTGAGCACCGGATGCCGCTCCTCGGGCGGCGTCAGGATGGTCGACATCTCCCGGATACCGGCCAGGCTCATCTCCAGCGTGCGCGGGATCGGCGTCGCGGACATGGTCAGCACGTCCACATGGGTGCGCAGCGCCTTGATGTGCTCTTTGTGCTCCACCCCGAAACGTTGTTCCTCGTCCACGACCACCAGGCCGAGATTCTTCCAGCGCACACCGGTCTGCAGCAGCCGGTGGGTACCGACGACGATATCGACCTCCCCTTCGGCCAGCCCCGCGAGCACCTCCCGCGATTCCGCCGGATCGGTGAACCGGGACAGGCCCTTGACGGTCACCGGGAAACCCGCGAGCCGCTCGGAAAACGTCTGCAGATGCTGCTGGGCCAGCAGGGTGGTCGGCACCAGGACCACCACCTGCTTCCCGTCCTGCACGGCCTTGAACGCGGCGCGCACCGCGATCTCGGTCTTGCCGTAGCCGACGTCGCCGCAGACCACCCGGTCCATCGGCACGGCCTTCTCCATATCCGCCTTCACATCGGAGATGGCGGTGAGTTGATCGACGGTCTCGGTGAACGCGAACGCGTCCTCCATCTCCCGCTGCCACGGGGTGTCCGGGCCGAAGGCGTGGCCGGGCGCCGCCTGCCGGGCGGCATAGAGCTGTACCAGTTCACCGGCGATCTCCCGGACCGCCTTACGCGCCCTGCGCTTGGTGTTCGCCCAGTCCGCGCCGCCCAGCTTGGACAGGCTGGGCATCTCCCCGCCCACATACCGGGACAGCTGGTCCAGCGATTCCATCGGCACGTACAACCGGTCGCCGGGCTGACCGCGTTTCCCGGGGGCGTATTCGATCACCAGGTATTCGCGCCGCGCACCGCCGACCGTGCGCTCGATCATCTCCACGAACCGGCCGATGCCGTGCTGGTCGTGCACCACCATGTCCCCGGCGTGCAATGCCAGCGGATCCACCTGGTTGCGGCGTTTGGCGGGCAGCCGCTTCCCGTCGGCCGGCGCGGTGACCCGGTTACCCGTGAGATCGGATTCCGCGACCACCACCAGGCCGGCGTCCCCGAAGATCACCCCGTCGTGCAGCGACCCGCACAGCACCCCGACCACCCCGGGCGCCGGTTCCGCACCGGCCTCCAGTTGCGCGGCGGGGACCTCGGCCTCACCGAGGCGCTCCAGCGTGCGCTGGGCGGTACCGTGCCCGGCCAGCACCACCACCGCGCGACCGCCGGTCGTCACATGCGCGCGCAGCGACGCGAAAATGGTCGCCACCAGTTCGTCGGACCCCCGCGCGGTGGGACCGGCCTGCACCGGCAACTCCACCTCCGCGGGATCCCCGGACGCCAGCGGGCTCAACGTCCACCAGGGCAGTTCCCGCGCATCGGCGCTCGCCTGGATCTCGGAGAGCGGGCGGTAGGCCGACGCCGCCAGATCCAGCCCGTGCGCGCCCAGCGGCGCGTCACCCCCGAAGGAGGCCGCGGTCCACGACGCCTCCAGGAACTCCGCACCGGTGCGCATGAGATCCGCCGCCCGGGTGCGCACCTTCTCCGGATCGCACACCAGCAGATGGGTGCGATCGGGCAACTGCTCGGTCAGCAGGCGCAGCTCACCGGGCTGCAGCACCGGCAGCAGCGCCTCCATCCCCTCGACCGGAATACCCTCGGCCAGCTTCGCCAGCATCTCCACCAGCGCGGCATCCGCCGGGTTCGCCGCCGCCACCGCCGCGGCCCGCTCGCGGACCGCGGCGGTAAGCATCAGCTCCCGGCAGGGCAGCGCGACCACGGTCTCCAGCGAGGTCTCCCCGAGCGAACGCTGATCGGCCACCGAGAACGGCCGCAACTCGGTGATCTCGTCGCCCCAGAACTCCACCCGGACCGGATGATCCGCGGTCGGCGGGAACAGATCCAGAATGCCGCCGCGCACCGCGAACTCGCCGCGTTTACCCACCATATCCACGCGCGTGTACGCGAATTCGACCAACCGCGCGACCAATTCGTCGAAATCGGCTTCCCCGCCGATCCGCAGCACAATCGGTTCGATATCGCCCAGGCCGCGCGCCATCGGCTGCATCAGCGACCGCACCGTGGTCACCACGACCCGCAACGGTTCCGGGAACTCCGGATCCGCCCGCCCGTCGCCCGATCCCCGCCCCTCATCGAATCGCTGCGCGATGCCGTAATCCTGCGCCAGTCGCCGCAACACCTCGAGCCGCCGCCCGACCGTATCGGCGCCCGGCGACAACCGCTCGTGCGGCAGGGTCTCCCAGGAGGGGAACTGCGCGACCGCCGACCCCAGCATCTCGCCCAGTTCCAGCGTCAGATCATCGGCCTCCCGGCCGGTCGCGGTCACCACCACCACCGGCTGCTCGACGGCCATGGTCGCCGCGACGAACGACCGCGCCGCCGCCGGCGCCACCAGTTCCACCGGCGATCGCCCGAGCATCCCGGAAACGGTCCGCAAGGCGGTATCGGCACCGGCCGCGGCGGCCAATCCCGCCAGTGGTGGACGTGGGGCAGACATGTTCTCTCCTGAACGCCGAACGAAAGCGATTCCACCGGGCCAGCCGAGTGTATCGACGAGCGTCCAGCGAATTACCAGCGGTCCGGGGAGACAGCTCCGCCGATCTGCCGAGGTCAGACAATCAGCGGCCGCGAACGGCGGGAGCAGGTGTGCGTGTCGGTCTGCTCACGGAGGACGAGGCGGGCCGATACGCGAAGGCGAGCATGTGGGCTTGCTCGTGAAGGTGGGGAAGTGGGCTCGCTCGTGAAGGTGGGGAAGTGGGCTCGCTCGTGAAGGTGCTGTGTTTTTTGGCGGCGCCTGCGGCGCCGCGGGGTTGAGGCCCCCTTGGTCTCGCCGTTTCGGCCTCGAGACTCGCGGCTGCGCCGCATGCGCTTCGAGGCCAAAACGGCGCAAGCGCTGCACCCGGTCGATTCCTCGAC
>NZ_JBFAHF010000060.1:0-26753 GCF_040654015.1 Nocardia sp. NPDC050799 | reverse complement strand
TACTCAACACGCTCGCGCTGTTTTATGGTGAGCGGATAACTGGGAATTAAACGGAACGGTCACTGTTCCGCCCACAAAAATTCTGACACTCTCGGATGCGGGCCGGGGCATGGTCGGTAGCAATACAGCCTGTGATGTATCGCGGACTCGTGTCGGCCGAACTTATAGGAATGTCTATATGTCAGGGTTGTCGGTACAGGCGTTCGCAGGGGAGGCGCGGGAGGTTTCGAGAGGGTCCGGGAAGGAGTGCTGCGGTGTGGGTTCCGTGGTGGGCTGTCCATTCCTGGATGAACAGGCGGGCGGCGTCGGCGTCGGCTCGATAGTCCATGCGCAGGCCGTGCAGGTAAACGGTGATGTGTACGTCGGCCTCGGCTGGCGGTTCGAAGTGGGTGGGCATGGTTATGCCTGGTCGAGGGCGGTGCGCAGCCGGTGCAGGATGTCGATCGGTGGACCCGTTCGAGGAACTGTGGGCCCGGCCGTCGGATAGGGAATTCCGCGGACGGCGGCACGTTGGCGCGGGCTGCGCGAGGCGGGAACCAGTCTGCCGGCCTCGGCCAGCCTGGCGAAGGCGGCGGCCTTGCGCGGGCAGTCGAGCGGATTGCAGGTCAGGTGCACTTGCATAGTTCGATGTGCTTCGGTCAGCGGCAGCCCACGGTGGGGTTCACTGTGCCGGTCCTCGGGCAGCCAGGCGGGTTCGGTGGTATTGCCGGAGCCGCCGGCACGGCTTTTCATCCAGAGCTGTTCGGGGCAGACGGTGATGAGGTCGCAGACGTCGCATACGGGCCCGGGCTGGTTATCGACGTGGGTGAGGTCGGGCACGATCAGAGTGGTCGTTGCGGTGGCGCGGACGATATCCAATAGGTGGCCGACCGGATCCGGCACCGAGCCGTGGCGCAATCGGACGATGTAGATCAGGGTGTGGCCCTGCCGCCGGGCCAGCAGGCGGATGGCGTCGGTGTGCCGGGGTTGGTGGCCGCGGGAGATATCGGTCCGGAGGTAGCCGATGGCTCGGGGACGGTCGCGGTGGCAGGCGGCGGTGGCTCGCATCATGGTTGGGGCACCTCGGTTTCCTCGAGAAAGTTTCGGGTGGCGCCCGGATTGCACTGAAATACGCAGAACCTGGCGCAGGGCCATGACACACCGCGTGCTCCCGGCTTCCTACCCGAAACGGACGCTCCGAAAGAAGATCTCCGCATTCCCAGCGCGAGAACCGGCGCATGTAGCAGGATTACGCCGCATCGGTGAATCGGTGGCTCCCGAATCGGAGGATGAAATGCCTGATACAGCAGGCGGTATCGGTTCCATTGCCCAGGCGTCAACTCGGTAGGCACCTGCTGGAGTGGCGGACGCGGGCCGGCTACACACAGGCCAAGGCTGCTCAACTACTGGAGATGGGGGCGACCAGCCTCGGACGACTCGAAAAAGGAGAGAACTCCAGGATCAAGACGCGCGACATCCAGGCGGCCTGCGATCTCTACGGCGTACCAGAAGATCTGACCGCGGCCTTGACGGGACTGGCGAAGCAGGCCAACGTCAAGAACTGGTGGCATCAATACGGTGATCTCATTCCGAAGGACTTCGACGTCTACGTGGGCCTCGAAGCGGCAGCGACCAGGGTGATCTCGTATCAGCCGGATCTTGTGCCGGGGCTACTTCAGACAGCGAACTACGATCGCGCTCTGGCGCGTGAACGGCGGCCCGAAGACATTCTCGAGGAACAAGATCGGCGCGTGCAGCTCAAAATGCAGCGGCAGAAGATCATCACTCGGCGTACTCAACCGGTGACGCTGCAAGTAGTCGTGGGGGAAGCCGCACTCCGGCGAGTTGTCGGCGGACGCAATGTCATGGCCGCCCAGCTCAGGCACCTTGCGGACATGTCGACGCGCGACAATATCCGGCTGGGCATACTTCCGTTCGAGGCCGGGTTCCCGGGCGGCGTCTCCATGCCTCCGTTCGTGGTCCTCCTGTTCGGGGAATCGGCGCCCGGTGAACCGCTCGAGCCGCCCGTGGTCTTTCTGGAGGGGGTGGTTGGCAACATGTACATCGAGGACGCCGACGATGTGGCGAGCTTTTTGCGCACGTACGATCTGATCGAGGACCGGGCCCTTGGCGACACTGGCGGTCGGCAGTGGCTCAGGAACATGGCAAGGGAGCATGAAGGTGCACGCTGACCTATCCAGCGCACGCTGGTTCAAGAGCAGTTACAGCCAGCACGGCGGGGAATGTGTGGAGGTCGCGCATCTCGGTGATGCGGTGGGGGTGCGCGATTCGAAGAACGTAACCGGTCCGGTGCTCGTATTCGCCCCCGAGGAATGGGGCGAGTTCCTCCAGCGCATCTCCCGTGGCTGAGGGCACGACCCGCCGACCTCCTCGGGCCGACCGTCTACCCGGCTCTCTCCTGCCGAGAGTCTGTTCGTAAAAGGTGCGTCGTTGCCGCGTCGACCAGGTCATTCTGGAGGCCGTCGGAGCCGGGCCGATGGCCTGGCGATGGCCGGCGGTCCGCCGACCGCTTCGAGGGTGTGGTGGCCTTCGCGGGCGTGTTCAGGCGTGGGGTTTCGGCAGGACGCCGGTGAGCACGGCCGCTACCGACCTGTGGACGGTGGCCGCGGTGGGTGCGTGCTCGCGATCGGCGAACAGCAGGTGTGCGGCGCCGGTGAGCGTGGGGGCGAGGGTGGCGACATCGGCGTCCGCGGAGATGCGTCCGAGGTCCCGTTCGGTGGTGAGGTAGTCGGCGATCATCGCGGTGCCTTCGCCCAGGACGGGTATGGGGGCGGCGCCGGCCTCGCGCAGGCGGACTCGTAGATCGTCGCGGGAAACGATGAGCGCGACGATCGCTACCGCGACCGGGTCGAACAGCTCGGTCAGGGCCGCGGCGAGATTCGCGGCGACGGAGCCGGTCCCGGCGGTGTCGCCTAGCGTCGCGGCCTGCCGGTCGAGCGCTGCGATCCGGTCGAGGACGAATTCGGCGAGGAAGGCGTCGAAGTCGGTGAAATGCCGGTGGATCACGCCTTTGGCGACTCCGGCTTCGGTGGTCACCGCCCGGCTGGTCAATCCATGGGGGCCACCGGCCAGCAGGACACGCCGGGCGGCGGCGAAGAGTTGTTCGCGCGCATCACGCAACGCCACACCGGTCGGCATCAGGACACCGTCTTTCCGTAATGCGCGCTGCGCGATTGACAAGTGGGCATGCGCCCACTCATAGTGGGCGCATGGTCACTCTACCGCCCGAGCCGCCGTCGTCCCCTGTCGGCGAATCCCACCACGCACGTGGACTGGCACAGTCCTTCGGCGACGACCCCGAACGATATGACCGAACCCGGCCGCGTTACCCCGCCGCGATGGTGGCCCGGATCATCGCGGAGGCTCCCGGTCGCGATGTCCTCGATGTCGGAATCGGCACCGGAATTTCGGCGCAGCCCTTCACCGCGGCCGGATGTCGCGTGCTCGGCGTCGAGGTCGACCCGCGAATGGCCGAGTTCGCCGCCCGGCAGGGATTCGACGTCGAGGTGGCGAAGTTCGAGGACTGGGATCCCGCGGACCGGGACTTCGACGCGGTGGTCTCCGGGCAGTCCTGGCACTGGGTGGACCCCGTCCGCGGAGCCACCAAGGCGGCACAGGTCCTGCGGCCGGGTGGCCGCCTGGCCGTCTTCTGGAACGCGTTCGCGCCCCCGGCCGAGCTCGCGCAGGCTTTCGGGGCCGTCTATCAGCGGCTCCTGCCCGGCTCGCCGTTCGCCCGAGGACCATTCGGGGGCCCCACCATGTACGCCGGCCAGTTCAAGGCGGTCGGCGACGGGATGCGTCGAGCAGGCACATTCGGGACGCCCGAACAGTGGGAGTTTCCCTGGACCCGCCGCTTCACCAGGGACGAGTGGCTCGAGCAGGTACCGACCTTCGGCGGTCACAGCCAGTTCCCGCCGGACACGCTCGAACAACTGCTCGCCGGTATCGGGTCCGCGGTCGACGATGCCGGCGGCAGCTTCGTCATGGACTACACCACCGTGGTGATCACCGCACCGGCTACCGAGCGGAATCAGCCGGCAACGCGGTAAGGGTGCGGCCCGGTTCGTCACCGTCCACCGAAACCCGACATGCCGATACCGCGCAGGAATGCCTTCTGCGCGACGGCGTAGACGATGACCAGCGGTAGCGGGATCAGCAGGGACGCGGCCATGCCGACGGGCCAGGAGACGGGCAGGCCGGGGTCGAGCCCTGGGCATGCGCTGGTCAGCCGTTCCAAAGGCGGGCTACCGAGGGCCCGGCTCTTCGATCACGGATCGCGCGGGCCCAGGGAGCTCGAATCCGAATCCCGGGAGGCCGACAACAGGCTCGCCGGCTCCACCCGTGCGGGCGTCCTCGGCGAAATCCTGCCAGGTCGACGGCTCGTCGTCGTCGATGACGGGTTCCTCGAGTCCGACGTCGTAGTCGTCGTCCGACTGCTCGGGCGGGGTCGGTGGCTGGTTTGTCAACTGGGCCAGTCCCTTCTGGTCTCTGCCATCACTGGCTGCAGGCAGGTTCGACTGTGTGAGGAGCGCACTCGCGGTGAGAATCAGTAGAGCCATTGCGGCTCCTCTGAACAGGTTCTTCATACCGAGGCCAATCTATATCGGGTGTCGAGGCCATCATGATCGGCGACCGAACCGGCTCGGCGTCAACGCTGTACAACTCGGGTCGTTCCGATATGTGTGGAGGGGGTCCAGGTAGATAGCTTCTACATGAACCTCTACCCCGGGTAGTGCGCGGTAGCGGCCCGTCACCGTCCACCGAAACCCGACATGCCGATACCCCGGAGGAACGCCTTCTGCGCGACGGCGTAGACGATGACCAGCGGTAGCAGGATCAGCATGGACGCGGCCATCAGCACCGGCCAATCCGAGACGTATTGCCCCTGCATCCAGACCAGGCCGAGGGTGACGGTGGAGATCTCCCGGCGTTGGATCATCACCAGCGGCCACAGGAAATCGTTCCAGACGTCGACCCAGGTGAGTACGGCGAGAACCATCACCGCCGGTTTGGCATTGGGCAGCAGGACCCGCCAGTAGATCTGCCACGGGGAGCAGCCGTCGAGGACGGCGGCCTCTTCGAGTTCCACGGGGAGGGTGCGGAAGAACTGCCGCATCAGGTAGGTGCCGAACGCACTGCCGAACAGCCCGGGCAGGATCAACGCCCAGGGGGTATCCGTCAAACCCAGCACCCGGATGAGCAGGAACTGGGGCACCACGGTCACGGTGAGC
Organism: Nocardia sp. NPDC050799; assembly: GCF_040654015.1. NCBI lineage: Bacteria > Bacillati > Actinomycetota > Actinomycetes > Mycobacteriales > Nocardiaceae > Nocardia > Nocardia sp. NPDC050799. The sequence goes on along the minus strand of NZ_JBFAHF010000060.1, from coordinate 21,522 downwards.
GGGACCATGAGCGTGGCCAGATAGGCCACGAACAGGGCGTCACGGCCGGGGAAGCGCAGCCGGGCGAACGCGTATCCGGCCAGTGAGCAGAAGAAGACCTGGCCGGCGGTGACACATCCGGCGTAGAGGACGGTGTTGAGGAACATCCGGCCGAACGGCATCTCCTGGAAAACGGTGCGGTAGTTGGACCACTGCGGTTCACGCGGAAGCAGGGTCGGTGTGGTGACTTCGGACTGCTTCTTCACCGAGCCCGCCAACGCCCACAGGATGGGGAGCAGGGCGCACCAAGCCATCGCGAGGAGCGCGAGGTAGAGCGCACCGGCCCGGACGAAGGCGCGGGCCCGCCGGCCCGGTACCACCGTCACTGCTCCGTCGAGTTCTTGCGGGCGAACCATAGTTGCGCGACGGTCAGCGCCAGCAGGACCAGGAAGATCGACCAGGCGATGGCCGACGCGTAGCCGGCGTCACCGAACGCGAAGGCGTTCTGGAAGATCATGATGCCGAAGACGTAGGTTCCGGTTTCCGGGCCGCCGTTGCCGCCGGTGAGCACGTAGATCTGGTCGAAGGCCTGCACCGAGTCGATGATCGAGACGACGAGGACGAAGGACAGCGCGCCCCGGATCAGGGGCACAGTGATCGATATGAATCGCCGGATCGCGCCGGCTCCGTCGATCTTCGCCGCTTCGTAGAGGTCCCGCGGGACGCCCTGCATCGCGGCGAGCAGCACGACGGTGGCGAACGGGATGCTCTTCCACACGCTGACCAGGCAGACCGAGACCATCGCCCACCGCGGTTCGACCAACCAGGGGATGGGACCGATGCCGACCCGGCCGAGCATCGTATTGAGCAGCCCGTTGTTCGTATCGAAGACGAAACGCCAGATCACCGCCATCACCACACTCGATATCGCCAGGGGCAGGAACATGACCGTCCGGAAGAAGCCGGTTCCCCGGACTCCGCGATTCAGGGTCGCGGCGACGACGAGGCTTATCGACACGGTGGGAATCAGCGTCCCGAGGGTGTAGACGATGGTGTTCCGCAACGCGATGGCGAACAGCGGATCCGCGGTGAGCAGCTCACGGAAGTTCCGCAGCCCGGTGAACCGGATCGGCCCGAACATATCCCACTCGTGAAAGCTCAAATAGAGCGAGAAGCCCAATGGGAAGACCAGGAACACCACGACCGCCAGGAGGTTCGGGGCGATGAACAGCCGGGCCGCCCGTGCCTGCCGCTTCGCCGACTCCGAGCGGCGCCGTCCGGTGGCGGCAACCGGTGCCGCCGGTTTCTCGGTCGTGATCTCGTCGGTGGTGGTCATCGGTTGCGCAGCACTTCGTCGGCTTCCGGAGCGAGATGGTCCGCCAGCGAGGTCGCGGGGACGGCGCCGCGGAGCACAGGGCCGATGTACCGGTCCATCAGCGCGTCGATACGCGGCCAATCCGCCGTGACCGGCAAGGGAGCGGAATGCGCCGGTCCATCGACGAGAATGTCCAGGTTACGGATATTGCTGTGCGCCGCGGCGAACCCGGGGGATCGCACCGCGGAGCCGAGAGCCGGCACGAAAAGGCCGGTCTCCGCGACAACCGCCTGGCCGACCGGTCCGGCCGCGAACTTCAGGAACTCCCATGCCTGATCTTTCCGGCGGCTGCCGGCGGCTATGGCGAGGCCCGTGGTGCCGATATTCGAGCGCGCACCGCGGATCGCCGGCCCGGCCGGGAGCGCGGTGATATCGAAATCCAGGTCGTCGGCCTCGGCGAAGGTGCGGTACCGCCAGTGCCCGCCCATCGCCAGCGTGGCTCTGCCCTGCGTGAACAGGTCCATCGCCGAGATCGACTGCTGATCCGCCGGACTCGGCGCCAGCCGATACCTGTTGGCCAGGTCCGCATAGAACTGGACGCCTTCGATGAAAGCAGCGGTGGAGAAGTCCGAACGCTCGGGAACGGTTCGCGGGCTCGCCCATTCGGCGCCGTTGTTGACGGCGAAGAGACCGGCCGAATAGTACGGCACCCAGGTATCGACGAACCCCCACTGCCGGACCTCGCCGGACCGATCACGCTCGGTGAGCGCGCGGCCGATGTCCAGGAACTCGGCGAAGCTCCACGCGTCTTCCCACCGGCCGGGAGGTTGCAGTCCGGCCTGGTCGAACAGTGTCCTGTTGCAGAACAGAAAGTTTCCCGACCACTGCTCCGGGAGCGCGTACTGCCCGCCTTCGAAAGCGAAGGTGTCGTACAGCGCAGAGGCGCCATCTGCCGACAGGTCGGCGGCGAAGGCCGGATCGCGGTCGAGCAGGGTGTTCAGATCCAGCAGCACGCCCCGGTCGGCGAGACCGGCATAGGTCTGTTCCCACGCCATCAACACGTCGGGACATCTGCCGCCCGCGCAGAAGGTCAGCATCTGCTGCATCGGGTCGGGACCGGACAGCAGGGTGCGCACTCGGATATCCGGGTTTCTGCGGGTGAACTCGTCGATCACCCGCTGGCGTCCGTCGGCTTCGGCGGGGTTGGCCTGGAAGAAGAACGTCAGCGCGTCGTCGTCGTTGCCGCACCCACCCAGCGCCGATACCGCCAGCGCCGCGCCGATGCCGCCGGTGGCGCGGAGAAATCCGCGCCGCCCGAGCGGCGTTTCTCGCCCACCCACGCCGCGATCACCTCCTGCGCCGCGCCCGCTCGCGCGAGATCGTCCGAGTCCGGAACCGCGATTCGTGCCTCGAGCGCCGGGTGCCGTCCCTTCTGTCTTCGACGGGTGCCGCGGCCCGGCCCCTGCGATTGTCCAACGCCGCCGTGCGAATCGACCCGAGCGACTCGCCTGCATCTCATGAGCCCTGGTGGCGGGGAGTCACCGGCTCGCCGCGCCGGGCCCGTCGGCCACCGATCGCCACCGATCGCTGGCGGGAATGCCGGTTTGCCTACTCCTCATCAGGGTGGAGGTCGTCGATATCGAAACCCAGGTCCGCCAGATCGTCCGCGAACTCACTCAGATCGATTACCGGGTCGCTGCCGCCACTCTCGTCGGAGCGGTGCGGTTCGAACCAGTGTGTGGCACTGGAGCTCTCTGTTCCGGAATGGAGATCCCGGCCGCAGGCCGCGCTCAGCGCGTGTGCGAGTTGAGTGCCCCGGCCCCCTTGCCGTTCGACGGCCTGCTGGTCGGGAACCCAGTCGGTACGACGCTCCGGGGTCAGATGAGGTTCTTCTGCCTTTTGATACGGCGCCGTACGTCGGCCATCAGGGCGTAACTGCCGCCGTGCCGCAGGAAGCGGGGGATGAATCGGTTCACGAAGCCGACGAAGAGGAAGAGATTCTCGAACCGGCGCTGATCTGCATCGGACCATTCGACCCGCATCTGCTCACGGAACCAGGGGCTCAGGAAACCGATGGTGAGAAATCTGAGCAGGCCACGGAACGGAATACGCAGGTACCAGTGGATCATCCGCAGGTTCAGCAGGTCCTCGAGGTAGGAGCGGACGAAATCGTCGAGCACCGCCTGCTCGCAGGCGGTGTTCCAGTATTCGTCGAACTCGGCTCGGGTGGCCGGCCACATATCCTCGGTGACCTGCAACGTAGTGCCCAGGGAGGACGAGGACCGGTAGAACGCCTCGTTCTGTTCGGGGCTCATCCGGCCGGCGAGCAGCTGGTAGGTGTCCTCGAAGCCGATGTAGAGACAGGCCGCCACCCAGAGCTGGAGTTCGCGGTCGAAGGCGTTGTACTTCACCGGGGCTCCGGGTTCGGACCGCACCTGGCGGTGGGCGCCGTTCACCGCTTCCCGGAAGGCCTTCTTCTCCTCCTCGTCACCGAGGATGGCCACGGCCAGGTACTGGGTGGTGGTGCGGGCGCGTTTCCACGGCCGCTTCATCAGTGAACCCGATTCCACTTTGCTCTCGGCGACGCCGTAGCCGACCCCGGGCCGCGCCATCTGCATGATGACGTTCGCCGCGGCCCCCGCGAACTGCCAGAAGTCCAGAGCGTCGGTGAGTTTCAGGGGACGTTTGGTGAACGGGCGGTGGGTGGTGCCGATCCGGATGCGCGTCTGCTCGGTGGTCAGCCGCGGCTGATCGGCGGGCCGCGAATCGGGCGCGGCTTCGGTTTGCCAGGAGTGTGCGGCGGCGGTCATGCGTGTCCTTCCACAGGGATCCGGTGTGGTCTAAGTTACTTCAGATTCTATCGACAGTCAGTTGGTATCAATGAACAGTCGCTAACTTATGTCTCAATGAGTGCTTTGTGAAACGTACCGAGAACAGGTATCCAGCGGTGTTCCCGGACCAGGAATCTTCGCCGAAAGCTTCCGCTAGCACAGGAATAGTGCGTAACATACCGCTCCGACCCGACCGTCTCAGACGTTCCCCCGCGGGGAGGGTGCGTCAGCGGCCGGTCAAGGAAGGAACGCACTATGCTCAAACGGCTGGATCGACTGTTCAGCTACGAGATGAAGGTGTCCGAGTTTCTCGGGACTCTGATCATCCTCGGCATTCCCTACGGGCTCATCGGGATCGTCTGGACGCTCACGCACACATCGCATCTGCGTGAGATGCACGGTCTGGACGTGATCATCTCGTTCCTCGGTTCCATCGTGTGCTGGCCCGTGCTCACCTTCGCGAACGTGACGATGACCTGATGATGGCGCTGGTATGGCTCATCGACATCCTGGTGATCGTCGTCAAGATCCTCGGTGGGCGGATGAAGGTCAACCCGATTCTGCGTTTCGGTCTCTGGCTCGCCCTGCTGTGTGTCCTCGCCGCCGGACTCGCGGTGGTGGGCGCCGGGTTCGTGCTGTTGCAGCAGTACCTGGCCGGTGACCTCGAGACGACCGGCCCGGACCTGCCATGGTGACGACCGGGCCGGAGAAACCGGCGCAGCGCACCGACCTCGAGCAGGCGGTCGACGATCTCAAAGGGCTGTGGCAGCGGCATCCGCAGCGCTCCCTGGAAACCCTGGGCCGGCAGGTGACCCTGGGCCGGGAAGCCGTGGTGGAGACCGTGAAAGCGGTTCTCGCGCGGCGTTTCCCGTTCGAGGAGTTCGCCAAACAGTGCGCCTTCATGGCCAATGTGTCCGCCGCGCCCACCATCTTCGTCGCCATGCCCATCGCGGTGGTGGTGTCGATCCAGATCGGCGCGCTGGTGAACCAGGTCGGCGCCACCACCTTCATCGGTGCCGTGGCCGGCCTGGGCATCATCCGCCAGGGCGCGCCGCTGGTCACCTCGCTCATGATCGCGGGCGCGGTGGGTTCGGCCATCTGCGCCGATCTCGGTTCCCGGACCATCCGGGAGGAGATCGACGCCATGATGGTGATGGGGGTCGACCCCGTCCGCAGACTCGTGGCACCACGGCTGGTGGCGGCCGTGGTGGTGAGCATGCTGCTGTGCGGATTCATCGTGTTCGTCGGTTTCGCGACCGCCTATATGTTCAACGTCTACGCGCAATCCGGGACACCGGGCTCGTTCATCGGCTCCTTCGCCTCATTCGCCGTCGCCAACGATATGGCGGTGGCGCTGGTGAAATCGGCGATCTTCGGGGTGCTGACCGCGATCATCGCCTGCGATATCGGATTGCATGCCAAGGGCGGGCCCGGGGGCGTGGCCGACGCGGTGAACTCGGCGGTCGTCTCCTCGGCGCTGATGCTGTTCGCCACCAACATCATCATCACGCAGGTGTACAACACCGTCTTCCCGACGAAGGTGATCTGAGGTGGGCACTCCGTACACGCCACCGGCGCTCAAACCGGTCCGGATGGTGACCTCGGCAGCGGCGGTGCCCATTGCCGCCAACCGCCGTCTCGGCCACCAGGGCATCACCTTCGTCCAGGCACTGGTCGCGATCCCGTTCGTGCTGAAGCACTATCGCAAGGAAGTGCTGCGGCTGACCGCCGACGTGGGATGGGGCAACGGTTCGCTCGTCGTGGGCGGCGGAACCGTCGGTGTGGTGATCATCCTGTGTGGTTTCGGCGGGATCACCGTGGGCATGGAGGCTTTCAGCGCGCTGAACCTGCTGACCATGGGCCCGCTCACCGGAGCCATCTCCGGCTTCGCGACCACCCGGGAGTTAGCGCCGATTCTTGCCACTCTCGCGTTCGCGATCCAGGCCGGCTGCCGATTCACCGCGCAGCTGGGGTCCATGCGGATCGCCGAGGAGATCGACGCGCTGGAATCCATCGCCATCCGGCCGCTGCCGTATCTGGTGAGCACCCGGATGATCGCGGCCACCGTCACCATCATTCCGCTGTACAGCGTGGGACTGGCGGTCGCGTATCTGGCCACGAAACTGTCGGTGCTGCTGCTGGGCGGCACCTCGGCGGGTACCTACGACCACTACTTCTTCCAGTTCCTCCTCGGCCCGGACCTCTTCTTCTCGCTGCTCAAGGTCGTGGTGTTCGTGCTGCTGGCGACCTATATCCAGTGTTATTACGGATTCTTCGCCACCGGCGGCCCCGAAGGGGTGGGGGTGGCGGCCGGGCAGGCGATCAAGATGGTGATCGTCGTGATGGTGTTCGCGAATCTGTTCCTGACCTTGGCCATCTGGGGTATCGACCCCGGCTTCCGGATTTCGGGGTAGGTGGCGATGTTCATCGATCACAGTGGTCGCGGGCCGCGCCCGTGGCATATGACGGTGGCCGGCCTGGCGATGATCACGCTGGTGGCGGTGCTGCTGGGCCTGCTCGGCCTCCGCTACACCGGCCGGTTCGAGGACCGGGTGCCGGTCGACGCGGTGCTCACCAGCACCGGTGACGGGTTGCCCGAGCGCGCCGACGTGAAGTTCCGGGGCATGGTGGTGGGCGCGGTGACCGACGTGGCCGTGGTGGCCGCCGGGCAACGGCAACAGGTCCGGATCGATCTCGACCCCCGGATCGCGCCGACCATTCCCGATACCGTGACCGCCCGGGTGATCCCGAACAACCTGTTCGGTGTCACCGGAATCGAACTCGTGGACAACGGTGCCGCGCCCGGCCGGTTGGCCGCCGGCGCGGAAATTCCCGAGGACACCAGCGCCGGAACGGTGCAGTTGCAGACGACGCTCACCATGCTGCGGAACGTGCTGGACAATATCCAGCCGGAGAAGCTCGGCCGGGTCCTGGCGACCTTCTCCGAAGCGCTGGACCCCGGCGCCCGGGCGCCCGGATCGACGATCGAGCGGCTGGACAAGTGGGTCACCGAGGTCCGGCATATCGAGGGGGTCGGCGATCTGCTCGGTGACCTGGGCCGGGCGACCACGGCGCTGAGCGTGTCGGCGCCCGAACTCGTCGGTGTGCTCTCGGAATCGGTGACCACCGCCCGCACTCTCACCGAACGCCGGGAGAACCTGATCACCATGCTCGCCAACGCCAGTGGCGCGGTGAATTCGGTGAACGAGCTGTTCGCCCGCAATCCCGACGCGGCCAAGGACCTGGTGCCCGGCCTCGATGGACTCTTCGGGTCGCTGGCGCAGGACCCGGAGGCGATCCCGACCGCGGTGGCCAATCTCAACGCGGCCCTCGGGAAGCTCTCGGGCGCCTTCGGCTGGGGCGCGCAGCGGCAGATGCGCTGGAGCCTGGACGTATCGTTCACGCCGTTCCAGCAGTACACGGCGAAGGATTGCCCGCGCTACGGCGAGATGGCCGGCCCGCGCTGCGGCGGGCCCTCGGTGCCGCAGACCGCGCCGCCGCAGGAGTATCCGGCCACGCTGCTGCCCGGCTGGGTCGAGGGGGCGGGACCGCGACCGCAGCCCCGGATCCCGGGGATACCGGCACCGGCGCAGGCTCCGGCCGTGCCGCTGCTGCCCGGGCTCCCGGCGCTACCCGGTCTGCCCGTCATCCCGGGGATCACCACGCCGCTGTTCCCCACTGCCCCGACCGCGCCGGCGCCGGCGCCGGCGGTGCCCGGCCAACCGGCGGTGCCCGGCCAACCGGCTCCTGCCGGGGCGCCGATCGCGCAATTGCGCGGGCACGCCGCCGTCGCCGCACTGCTCGGCAGACAACCCACCGCGGCCGAACTGCTGCTGCTCACGCCGATACTCGCGGGCGGCACGATCGATGTCTACTCCGACGGGGAGGCCTGATGCGCCTGGCGCGGACAATTGCCGGTTTCAGTATCTTCGCTGTGATCGCGATCGTGCTGACCTTTACCATCTGGTCGACGCTGCAGCGGTCGGTGCCGGGGGAAACCGAGACCTATTCGGCCACCTTCACCGATGTGATGGGGGTGCGGGTCGGCGACGATGTGCGTATGGCCGGGGTACGGGTGGGCCGGGTCGATTCGCTCGAATTCGAGGACGACTACAAGGCCCGCCTGGTCCTGCGTATCGAGGCCCGGCAGCGGCTCACCGATACCACGAAAGCGCTGGTGCGGTACCAAAACCTGATCGGTCAGCGTTATATCGCGCTGCTGCCGGGCCAGGATCGGGGCACCGAGATACCGGCCGGTGCACATATCCCCGTCGAGCGCACCGAACCATCATTCGATGTGTCGGCGCTGCTGTCCGGGTTCGAACCGCTGTTCAGTGTGCTCCAGCCAGACCAGGTCAATTCGCTGTCGGACACCCTGATCCAGGCCCTGCAGGGTGACGGCGTCTCGCTGAGCGCCCTGATCACCCAGGCGGCGGAACTGGCGCACACCTTCGGCCAGCGCGACGAGATCCTCGGCGCGGTGATCACCAACCTCAGCAGTGTGATCGCCGGGCTGGCCAATCGCAGCCAGGAGTTGGAGACACTGATCACCCAGACGAGAGGCCTGATGGACGCGCTGTACGCCGAGGGGGAGTCGCTGAAGAGTTCGGTGGATCAGGTGGCGTACTCCACCGATTCGCTGACCGCGCTGATCGGCTCGGTCAAACCCGATATCGCCGCCGCCCAGGACCAGGCCACCACCGCGGTGGAACTGCTGCTGTTCAACGGCGCCGCCCTGGATCAGGCCGCGGTCGAACTGCCGAACGTACTGAACGGCCTGGCCCGTTTCACCGGCTACGGCGCCTACGGCAACGCCTATATCTGCAATCTGGACGTCTCGCTGTGGGGTGTGCTGCTGCCGCCGGGCCTGTTCTCCCAGATCGGCGGCGATTCGCAGACGGAGGTGTGCCGCTGATGGCCCGGTTGCGTCGTCCGGCCTTCGCGAAGAACCGGTTCCTGTGGCAGGGGCTGCTCGCCGCCGCCGCGGTGGCCGCCCTGGTGGTCGGGTCGAGTGTGCTCTCCCAGTTGCGGCTCGGCGACAAGACCGTGACCGCGGAATTCGCGCAGGCGGCCGGAATGCGCGCGGGTGCGACGGTGGACGTCTCCGGGATCGAGGTCGGTGAGGTGCGTTCGGTACGCCTGGCCGGCGACAAGGTCGAGATCGTGATGAAGATCAGCCGGGATATCCGGGTGGCCACCGACGCACGTGCCGCTATCAAGATGTCGACCATCCTCGGCCGCATGCACATCGAACTGGTGCCCGGTTCGGGAGAGGAATCAGCGGACGGCCGGATCCCGCTGGCCAACACCTCGGTTCCGTACAACCTGGCCAAGGTCATCCAGGACCCGAAGTACACCTCGTCGTTCGAGCGGATCGAGCGCATCGACCCGGACAAACTGCGGCAGGCGCTGGACGTCTTCTCCCAGCAGATGGGTGACTCTCCGGAACTCGCGGTGACCGCGCTGGATTCGATCGGCGCGCTGGCGAAGGTGATCAATGCCCGGCGCGACGAGGTGGACACCCTGCTCCAGAGCATGGACCAGTTCTCCCAGCAGGTCGCCGACAACCAGAACAGCGTGCTGATGCTGCTCACCCGCGGTGAGGCGATCGGTAACGCGGTGGCCCTGCGCCAGGACCTGCTGCGCCGGTTGCTGGACAATGTCGCCGCGCTGTCGGGGCTGCTGCGCGATATGGGCCTGGAGAACAACGGGCAGCTGGGCCCGCTGATCCAGAACCTGAACACGATGACCCAGGGGCTGGAGAAGAACCGGGACAACCTGGACCGGCTCTACGAGATCCTGCCGGTGTCGCTGCGGCAGTTCAACAATGTGATCGGCAACGGGCCCTACGCCGATGTGTGGGCGCCCTGGTTCCTGCCGGACAACTGGCTGTGTTTCGCACAGGTCGTACAGGGGTGTGGAAAGTGAACCTACGCATACTCGCGCGGGTGCTCGCGGCCGGTATCGCCGGACTGTGCGCGGCGGGCTGCTCGGTCCTGCCCGACAGTATCGCGGGACTGCCGGAACAGTATCTGGGCGAGCACGTCCGGATCAGCGCCGATTTCGAGAATGTGGCCGGCCTGTACGCCGGGAACGAGGTCGCGGTGCTCGGCGTGCCGGTGGGCCGGGTCGAGACCGTGACACCGCGCGGCAGCTACGTCGAGGTCACCATGGCATTGGACAAGAATGTCGATGTACCCGCCGACGCCATGGCCGCGCTCATCTCGCCGCAGCTGATCACCAACCGGCACGTCGAGCTCGCGCCCGCCTACAGCGGTACCGGCCCGAAACTCGTCGACGGGGCGCATATTCCGCTGGAACGCACCCGGGTCCCGGTGGAGCTGGACCGCATCCTGGATAATTTCGACCAGCTCGGCGCCGCGCTCAAAGGCGACAGCGAAGCCGGGCCGCTGGCCAGCCGGGTGCTGTTCCCGCTGCTCGACGGTAACGGCGACCGGTTGCGCGAAACCCTCGACGACCTGTCGGCCGCATTCGAGGTGACCTTCGCCAACAAGGACCAGATCGCCAACACCATCATCAAACTGAACGAGATCACCCAGGTCGTCGCCCAGAACGACCAGACCGTGCGCGATTTCAGTGCCCGGCTCACCGAACTGATACAGCTGATGGGGGATCAGTCACCGGGTCTGCACGCGGTTCTGGTCCAGTTGAACGATTTCGTGAACAACACCTCGACGCTGGTCGGGGAGAACCGCGACCAGCTCGCCGGGGCGTTGCAGCGATTCGTCACCATTACCGCGCAGATGCGGGCCAACGCCCGCGGCCTGACCGAACTGGTGGACGTGGGCCCGCTGTTCTTCGAGAACCTCGCAGGCGGTGTGAGTCACGAACACCAGGCATTCCGAGTGCACGCGCTGCTGGACAAGGCGCTGCTCGACAACGAGGTGCTGTCCACCTTCTGCGAACGGGTGCAGATGCGTTCCGACGGCTGCCGCACCGGCCGGATCCAGGATTTCGGGCCGGATTTCGGGATCACCGCCGCACTGCTGGGGATGACGCAATGAGGTACGCGGGGCGGATCTATGGGAGGTTGGCGGTCCTCGTGACGGCGGCGGTGCTGGCGGTACCGGGGTGCGGGGTGCTGACGGTGCAGAACGTGCCGATGCCGGAGCCGGGTATCGGCGGGCCGGGATATGCCCTGCGCGTGCGGTTCGCCGACGCGCTCAACCTGCCCGACCGGGCCCATGTGAAGATCGGCGGCACCGATATCGGGGTGGTCACCGATATCTCCACCACCGATTTCGTCGCCGATGTGGACATGCTCATCCGCGAGGACATCCGGCTACCGCGCGGGACCACCGCGGAACTACGGCAGGGGACCCCGCTCGGCGATATCTTCGTCGCCATGACCCTGCCCCGGGACGAACCCGGCGCGGTGCTGCTGGGCGAAGGCGATGTGATCGATACCGATCACACCGGTGCCGGCGCCTCGGTGGAAGAACTCATGATGTCGGTATCACTGCTGCTCAACGGTGGCGGGTTGAACCAGGCGGCGCGGATCACCGCCGAAATGGATTCGATGTTCGCCGGCCGCGCTCCGCAACTGGGCCACCTGATCACCGAGATGACCCGGGTGCTGAGCGCACTGAACACCCGGACCGCCGATATCGACAGTGTGCTGCACGGGGTCAATGTGCTCACCGGCGAACTCGCCGCGCGCAAACAGGAACTGGGCCTGGCCGCGGATACCTTCCCCGATCTGCTGGGGCTGGTGGCGGAGAACAACCGGGACATCACCTCGCTGATCCAGAAGATCTCGGTGACCATGTCGGCGCTGGGTGATTTCAGCGATACCACCAGCCCGGAATTCATCAGCCTGTTCGACAGCATCCGGCGGCTCATGGGTGGTTTCACGGCGATGGGCGACAATCTGCGGCAGACCCTGGACGGTCTGCACACGCTGTACCCGTCCCTGGAACAGTCCTTCGAGGGCCCTACCCTGGCCGTCGCGGCTCGGGTCTCCTACCTGAGCGTCGGCGCGCTGACCGATCCGTCGCGCAGCCGGCTGCCGGACGGGTCGGATGTGCCGGCCTTCATCGGCAGCCTTACGCAGGTGCTGCAGAAGATCCAGGGCCGGCTGACCAGTCCGCCGCAGCCCGGCCCGGCGTCGCAGGAGGGTCCGCGATGAACATTCCGCTCTGGAACTGGCTGGTCCGGCATCGGGTCGGCGTGGCGAACCTCGGCCTGGTGGTGGTGCTGGTCGTGGGGTGCGGGTATCTGGGCGCCGCGGTGCTGCGGATCAATCTGCTGCCCGACAGCACCTACCGAGTGACGGTGGAACTGACCGGGTCCGGCGGGCTGCTCGCGGACAACGATGTCAATTTCCGCGGCTCTCGGGTGGGTCGGGTCGCCGATGTCCGGGTCTCGGAGACCGGGATCGAGGCCGTCGCCGAGATCGACTCCGCGATAGATATTCCGGTGGGCGGCACCGTGGTGGTCGGGCGGCTCTCGGCGGTGGGCGAGCAGTACCTGGACTTCCGGCCCGACGCCGATACCGGCCCCTACCTGCGCGACGGTGACCGGGTCGAGGTGGCGCGCACGAAAATTCCGGTGACGACGCATTCGCTGCTGTCGAATATGAGCGCGATGATCAGCGGACTCAATCCCGAGCGGCTCACGGTGATCGTCGACGAACTGGACAAGGCGCTGGCCGGCGGACCGGACCGGCTGCGCAATATGATCTCCGGCATCAGCCGCGCCATGGCGGGTCTGGAGGGTCTGCTGCCGCAGACCCGGCAGCTCATCGAGAACCTGACCGTGATCGCCGAGACCACGCAGTACGCCCAACCCGACCTCGGGACCCTGACCGGTTCCGCGGGGGCGCTGTTCCGGCAACTCACCGCGGCCGACCAGGAAGTGCGGCGACTGCTGGACCTCGCGCCCGGGCAGCTTGCCACCCTGGGCGGTTTCGTCACCGAAACCCAGGACCCGATAACGAACCTGGTCACCAATTTCGTGGCCATCACCCGGGCCGCGAAACTGCGGCAACCGGCGATCGCCGCGCTGTTCCCGGCGCTGCGGGCGGGTACCGCGGCGCTGAACGTGCCGGTGCACGACGGGATCTTCCATACGCTGGTGGATATCTGGCCGCGCCCCACCTGCGAGTACAACACGATTCCGCTGGTCCCCACCGAGCGCATGGCCGATACCCGAGTGCCTTTGTACAACTACTGTGTGACCGATGATCCGGCGTTGCAGGTACGTGGTTCGGCCAACGCGCCCCGGCCGAATGTGCCCGACAACACCGCCGGACCACCGCCCGGCGCCAGCGGTGACGAACTGTCCCGCCCGATTCCGGGCCGTTGAGGAGTAGACGAGCATGAGCGAGGACAAATCCGTGGCAAGCGGGGACGCGGCGGATTCCGCGGCAGCGAACGAGGAAGCCCCGTCGCCCGGTACGGCGGATTCCGCAGCTGCCGCGAATGCCCCGGATCCGGCGCCGGATGGCGGCGCGGACCGGTTGCGGAAGGTCACCGATCCGGACGACGAGGGCACCGATGCGGGTGCGGGGAAGCCGCGCCCCACCGCCCGGATCACCCGCCCGGCGCTCGCTGTTCTCGTCGCCGCCGCGGTCGTGCTGCTGGGCGCGGTCGGGGTGGCCGGCTACCTGTATGTGCAGGAACAGGACAAATCCGAAACCCTGGCCGCGTACGAGGAAGCGCGGCAGGCGGCCTGCCGCTATGCTCCGGTGCTCGCCAACTACGACGCGAAGGATCTGGACCCGTACTTCTCGGCGGTGGCGGCGGGCGCCACCGGCGGCTGGAAGAAGGAATTCGAGACGACCACCGCCGAACTGCGGGAGGCGCTCGTCGCGGGTCAGGTGGTCTCCACCGCCGGTGATATCCAGTGCGCGGTGAAACAGGCCGACGCGCATTCGGCCGAGACCGTGGTGGTGATCGGGCAGACCATCACCAGCCTGGGCACCCGGGGACAGCCCGCGCCGGGGCAGTTGAGCATGGTGATGCGGATGCAGAAGATCGACGGACACTGGCTGGTCGACCAGATGATCACCCCGCTCGCTCCCGGCCCCCCATCGTGACCGGGTACGGCTGCGCGCCCACTCCCACGGGAGCTACTGGGCGGGCCGGCCGTACAGGACTGTCCGCATGAGCAGGGCGACCCGCTCCTGCGAGGCGGTCGCGACCGTGCCGAGCGCGCGGCCCAGGTCGACCACGAGGGCGAAGGCCGCATGGACGAGAAAACGTGCCTGCGGGCCGGAGAGTTCGGGACGCACCTGCCGGACCAGCCGCGCCCACTCCTCTACGCTCAGCCGCTGCACATTGCGCAGGGCGGCGCGTTCCTCGGCGGGTACGTGCTGGAATTCGGTGTAGTAGACGAAGGTGAGTTCCCGTTCGGCGAACGAACCCTCGACGTACTGGTCGATCAGCGAATCCAGCGCCTCACGCGGTCCGGCCGCCCCCGCCACCGCGGGACCGATGGCGCTGGACACCCGTTCGGCGGCGCGCCGGAAGGCAGCGGCCAGCAGATCGCTCTTACCGCGGTAGAAGCGGTACACCGCGGACGCCGCGGACAGGCCCGCCGCGGTGGCGATGTCCTCCACACTCACATTCGGGTATCCGCGGGCGTGGAAGAGTTCCACACCCTTGCGGAGCAGCAGTTCGTGCTTGAACGATTCCGGGATTTCCACCGGGCGGGCGGGTTCGACCTCCCCCGGTTCCGGGAGGGAGACGGCCGCGAGATCCATGGCGGTGGAAACCAGCAATCCGACAAGGGCTTTCGTAGGTAGCGTCGCATGGTGATCGGCGATGCTGGTGATCACCGACAGCAGGGCCACCACCAGCACCTGACGGTCCTGACCGCGCAGCTGCGGACGGTAGGCGGCGAGCCGGGTACCCAGTGCCTCCAGCACCGCGTTCTGCTGGACCTCCCGAATCTCGCGGTCCGCCGGCTCCAGGTAGCGGCCTTCCCAGCGCACCAGCGCCACACTGGCCCGGTTGGCGACCGTGACCGCGCTGAGTGCTTCCAGCACCGTCCGTAACCGCTGCTCGGGCCGGGCCGCCGCGGCTTCGGCGTCGAGCCGCACCGATTCGGCCATGGCCTGGCCGACTCGCAGCGACTCCTCCTGGAACAGCGCGTACTTACTGGGGTAGTGGCGGTACAGGGCGGCGGAACTGATACCGAGCCCGCCGGCGATGTCCTCCATGCTCACGCCGTGGTATCCCTGCGAACCGAACGCGTTGGCCGCGGCCGCCGCGATCTGTGCCCGCCGGTTCTTCGGCCGGCGCCGTACGGGGCGAGCCGCCGCGGCACTCTCCTTCTTCCCGGTGGCGGCGTCGCTGCCCGGATCGTCGCGACCGTTCGCGCGCACCGGCGGCGCTGACGACCGGACCCGGCGATTGTCGACGCTCATTCCGTAATCCTATCGTCGGGTAACCAGCGACAATGCCGCGCACCCCCGGTCAGGGGCCCGTTCCGGGCGGCCGGTGCGCGGCCCGGCCCGGGTTTCCGGCTCGTCGCCGGGTGGCCGCGGGGGCCGGGGGCACGAGGACTCCCCGGAGGGAGAACACAACCATGGCACAAACCGGTATCCCCGAGTTCCGGATACGGGGTACCGCGGCGGTCGAAGTGACCGGGGATTCCGGCCGGGCGGGGCACCCCGGCGCGATCGCGGCGCCGAAACGTGTCCACTGACCGGGAACGCGGCTGGGGCGACCCGGTGCCCCGGGTCACTATCGGCGCAGTCACACAACTCCGCTGGAACATGGAGGTTCCGATGCCGGATCTTGCACCGAACGGGCGACCCCAGCACGGTACAGACGAATACAGGCAGATCGAGGCGGCCGCGGCCCCGACCCGGTTCGCGCGCGGCTGGCACTGCCTGGGCCTGGCGAAATCGTTCCGGGACGGGCAGCCACACGAGGTCGAGGCATTCGGCACCACGCTGGTGGTGTTCCGGTCCGAGACCGACGACACGCTGCACGTGCTCGACGCGTACTGCCGGCATATGGGCGGCAACCTGGCCCAGGGATCGGTCAAAGGCGATTCCATCGCCTGCCCGTTCCACGACTGGCGCTGGGGTGGTAACGGCAAGTGCACCGGGATCCCGTACGCCCGGCGCGTACCGCCGCTGGCCCGCACCCGGGCCTGGCCGACGCTGGAACGCAACGGTCAGCTGTTCGTCTGGCACGACCCGCAGGGCAGCAAACCCACCGACGCGGTGACGGTCCCGGAGATCGAGGGCTACGGCACCTCGGAGTGGACCGACTGGACCTGGAACTCCCTGCTGGTCGAGGGGTCGAACTGCCGGGAAATCGTGGACAACGTGGTCGATATGGCCCACTTCTTCTACGTCCACTACTCCTTCCCGCGTTACTTCAAGAACGTTTTCGAAGGGCATGTGGCGACCCAGTACATGCGGTCCACCCCGCGCGGCGATATCAATGTCGGCACCAACTACGACGATCCGAATTCCTCGCTGCGCTCGGATGCCTCGTACTTCGGCCCCTCCTACATGATCGACTGGCTGTGGAACGAGGCGCAGGGCATGACGATCGAGACGGTGCTGATCAACTGCCACTACCCGGTGACGTCGAATTCGTTCGTCCTGCAGTACGGCGCGATGGTGAAGAAACCCCAGGGCATGTCGGACTCCGACGCCGCGGCGATGGCGGCGCGATTCGCGCGCGGTGTCGAGGTGGGTTTCGAACAGGACGTCGAGATCTGGAAGAACAAGGCGCCCATCGACAACCCGCTGCTCTCCGAGGAGGACGGGCCGGTGTACCAGCTGCGCCGCTGGTACCAGCAGTTCTACGTGGATGTCGAGGACATCACCGAGGACATGACCAAACGGTTCGAATTCGAGATCGATACCGAACGCGCCGTCACCAGCTGGGAGGCGGAGGTCGCGGACAACATCGCCCGCGGTGCGGTACTCGACACCACCACCTGAACCGGACATCTTTCGTGCGCGCCGGGTGAACATCCGGCGCGCGTTACTTAGGAACCCATCATGACCAGAGTTCTCGACAATCTCGCGGCGATCGCCGATCAGCTGCGCGACCAGGCCCCGGCGGCCGAACGGCTCGGCCGGCTGCCGGATTCGACCGCGAAACTGCTGAAATCGGCGGGCGCGATCCGGTTGTTGCAGCCGAAGAAGTACGGCGGGTTCGAGGCGCATCCGCGGGAGTTCGCCGAATCGGTGATGTCCGCGGCGGCGCTCGATCCGGCCACCGGCTGGATCTGCGGCATCGTCGGGGTCCATCCCTGGCAGCTGGCCTTCGCCGATCCGCGGGTGCAGGAGGAAGTGTGGGGCGCCGACAACGACACCTGGATGGCATCGCCGTACGCGCCGACCGGTATCGCCCGCCCGGTGGACGGCGGCTATGTCTTCAACGGCCGCTGGCAGTTCAGCTCCGGTACCGACCACTGTGACTGGATCTTCCTCGGCGCCATGCTCGGCGACGAACAGGGCGGTATCGCCGATCCGCCGACGATGCTGCACATGATCCTGCCCCGCGCCGATTACGAGATCGTCGAGGGCTCGTGGAACGTGGTGGGGCTCAAAGGCACCGGTTCCAAGGACATCGTCGTGAAAGACGCGTTCGTGCCGTCGTACCGGGTGATGAACGGCGACCATGTCATCGACGGCACCGCGCAGCGCGAATACGGAGTCACCGAGACGCTGTACAGGATGCCGTGGTCGATGATGTTCCCGCTGGGTATCAGCGCGGCGGTCATCGGCATCGCGGAGGGGGCGCTGGCCGCGCATCTGGACTATCAGCGCGGCCGGGTGGGCGCGCAGGGGACGGCGGTCAAGGACGATCCGTACGTGCTGTTCGCGATCAGCGAGGCCGCCGCCGATATCAACGCCGCGCGCCAGGAACTGCTGGCCAATGTGGACCGGATCTGGGGGATCGTCGAATCCGGCGGCGAGGTGGATTTCGCGCTCCGCGCGGCCGGCCGCCGCACCCAGGTCCGGGCGGCCTGGCGGGCGGTGATGGCCGTGGACCAGATCTTCGCCCGGTCGGGCGGTAACGCGCTGCGCATGGACACACCACTGCAGCGGTACTGGCGCGACGCCCACGCCGGCCTCAACCACGCCATCCATGTACCGAGCACCGTCTACCACGCCTCAGCGCTGAGCTCGATGGGGTTCGATCCGGCCGAGCATCTGCGCTCGATGATCTGACCGGCCGGGGACGAGAAGAACGACAGGAACGAAATGACCGATATCAAGAGCCTCGGCTACGTACAGATCCAGACCACGAATATGGAGCGCTGGCGGCAGTTCGCCTTCGGCGTGCTCGGCTTCGCGGAGGGGTCGGGACCCGACAAGAACGCTCTCTACCTGCGGATGGACGAACGGGCCGCGCGGATCGTGGTGGTCGCCGGGGAGAGCGACGAGGTGGTGCGGATCGGCTGGGAGGTCCGTGACCACGCGGCGCTGCGGCGGGTGCGGGAGACCGTGTCGAAGGCGGGTACCACGGTGGAATCGCTGTCCCGGGCCGACACCGACGCCCGCCGGGTGGAGGAGGCGATCACCTTCACCGACCCCGCCGGCGCCACGCTGGAGGTTTTCCACGGCCCGATACTCGACCACAGTCCGGTGGTGACCCCGTTCGGCGCCCGGTTCGTCACGGGCGCCCAGGGCCTGGGGCATGTGGTGCTGCCGACCATGGACCTCGGCGGCGCGTTCGAGTTCTACACCGAGGTGCTCGGTTTCCTGCCGCGCGGCGCGTTCCGGGTACCGGCGCCGCCGGAGTTCGGGCCGGTGCGGATCCGTTTCCTCGGCGTGAACGAACGCCACCACAGCCTGGCGTTGTGCCCCGCGCCGCACGGCGGCGCGCCCGGGCTGGTGCACATCATGGTGGAGGTCGATTCGCTCGACGCGGTGGGCCAGGCGCTGGACCGGGTGGCGGAGGACGGGTTCTCGGTGTCCTCGACGCTGGGCCGGCACACCAACGACAAGATGGTGTCGTTCTACGTGCGCGCCCCCGGCGGCTGGGATATCGAATTCGGGACCGACGGGATGCGGGTCGACGAGAAGTACTACTCCGCGGAGGAGATCACCGCGGACAGCTACTGGGGTCACGATTGGTCCGGTAGCGAACCACTGGCTGCGATGTAATCGCGCCGCCTGCGGCGATGCGGAGCCGAGGCCTCGGACGGGGCCTCGGCTCTGTTGCGTGCTCCTGGAATCGACGGCCCCCGGGCCGGGCGTATCGCCCGGTTCAGGGGCCGTTCGTGATTTTCGGCCAACCTTTGCGATTCGTGTGACAGCTACCACAAGGAAATGCTACTAATAGGAATATGCCTATTCGGCATATTCGATTGGGCATCAGCTCGCAGACCCAATGGAGGGCTCATGACTATGCAGGCCGACGCCGCCACCCCGAGCGCTGTGCTCGACCGCGTCTCGCTCGTTCTCGACGCGTTCGAGGGCCCGGGGCGCCTCACGCTCGCCCAGATAGTGCGGCGCACCGGACTACCCCGGTCCTCGGCGCACCGCATCCTGGAGCGGCTCGTCCAACTGCGCTGGTTGCGGCGCGACGGCCGGGACTACGAACTGGGCCTGCGGCTGATGGAACTCGGCTCGCTGGCGGTGCACCAGGACCGGCTGCACCGCGCCGCCGTGCCCTTCCTGCACGAACTGCACCGCACCACCGGATGTGTGGTGCATCTGGCGGTGCTCGACGGTACGGACGTGGTGTATCTGGACAAGGTCGGCGGACGGCTGGCGGGCGCGGTACCGACCCGGGTCGGGGGCCGGCAGCCCGCGCACTGTACGGCGGTGGGCAAAGCGATCCTCGCCTATGCCGACGGCGAGCGCGGCAATGTGTTCGGTGCCGGCCCCGTCCGGCCGAAGACCCGGTACTCCATCGCCACGGCCGCGCAACTGCGGGCCGAACTGGCCAAGGTCCGCGCGCACGGTATCGCGTTCGAGCGCGAGGAATCACTGGCGGGATTCGGGTGCGTGGCGGCACCGGTCGGGGAAATCGGTCAGGCGGTGGCCGCGGTATCGATTTGCGGGCCGGTGGACCGGATGAGCTTCGATCACCGCACGGCCGCGCCGGTGCGCACGACCGCGCTGGGGATCTGGCGCAATGTCGAGGACGGGCGGGTCCGGGTGCATCCCACGCTGCAGCAGTCCCGCCCGCTGGGATCGGGGCCGAGGCCCCACCCGCCGGCGGCCTTGCAGTACGTCTGACCGGTGCCGAAAGCGTTGCCGGCACGGGAGACGTGCTCGGTCAGCTACCGGCCTGACGGCGATCACCCAGCTTGCGCATCAGCGCGACCAGGCTCAGACCGAACGCGGGCGCCAGATCGACGCCGCGCACCAGCGCACCGCGCCATCGCGGCATCACCCGGAAGATCTGCCGACTGTCCATCAGCGCCATCCCCGCGCGGGCGACGGCGTCCTCGTCCATCGGCTTCGGCCCGGCGAACAGCAGCGCCGCACCGGGATCCGCCGCCCGTGCGGTCACCATCCGGGTGCCGACCACATCGGGACACAGGGCGCGGACCCGGACGGGTAGCCCGGCATGCCCGAGGTCGCCCTGCACCGAGGTCGTGTAGGACAGGACGGCCGCCTTGGTCGCGGCGTACAGCGCGAGACCCGGGACCGGAGTGAGCGCCGAGAGCGACGCGACATTCAGCACGACGCCGCCCGCCTGTCCCATCTGCGCGATCGCGGCCGCGGTCCCCGCCACGACGCCGCGAAT
This sequence comes from Nocardia sp. NPDC050799, assembly GCF_040654015.1. Lineage (NCBI taxonomy): Bacteria > Bacillati > Actinomycetota > Actinomycetes > Mycobacteriales > Nocardiaceae > Nocardia > Nocardia sp. NPDC050799. The sequence goes on along the minus strand of NZ_JBFAHF010000060.1, from coordinate 694 downwards.
GTTCACGTCCAGGATGGTGGCGACCTCCTCGTCCGGATGGGTCCAGGCATTGCCCGCGAAGAGCACCCCGGCATTGTTCACCCAGGTCGTGAGCCGTCCCAGAGTCGCGGCTCGCGCGGCGATCTCGCGGTGCCCGGCGATCTCGCGGACATCCTGCGCGAGCCCGACCGCGCCCCGGCCGATCTCCGCGGCGGCCCGCCGGGCGGCGTCACCGTCGATATCGGTGAGCACGACCAGATGGCCCGCGTCGGCGAGATGGCGGGCGAGGGCGAATCCGATACCGCGGCCGGCGCCGGTCACAACTGCTGTGGTGGTCATGGCGAGACGCTAGGCCGGATGCGCTGTCGACCGCCACTGCCCGTTCGTGGCAGTGCGGCCAGGGGGCGCTTCGCCGCCCGGCTCGCCGCACTATTTGTCGTTGTCGCGGGGTGGTGCGGCGGTGCATCGACTGGCAGTCGCCGCCCGCCGACGGTTTTGCACATCACCCGGTGCGCGGTGCCCGATGCACACCGGTGCACCGCCCCGTGCTCACCCGGTGTGGTGTACGGCCTGGCCTTTCGGGGAGTGGCGGCCGAGCTGTGGCATGCTGGGGGGTGAGCACGGGTTGTTGAAGTGATCGCTCGGCTCGCAACAGGAAGTAAAGAAACAGTATGTCGCAAGGCAGTGTGAAGTGGTTCAACGGCGAAAAGGGCTT
>NZ_JBFAHF010000059.1:0-28664 GCF_040654015.1 Nocardia sp. NPDC050799 | reverse complement strand
GAACACCGAATGCAGAAGAGTGCGGACCCAAGGCCAAGAGGCCTTCGGGCAGACGCTCATCAAGTTGACGGTGTAGTGGGTTCCCCCGCGGCCGGGCCCGTACTCGCCGGACCCGGGTCGACGCCGCTCACCGCGCCACCGCGAGCGGGGTTTCGGTGGCGAACCGGTTCGCCGGCCGCGCCAGACCGTAGTGACCGCGCAGGGTGGTCTCGGTGTATTCGGTGCGGAACAGTCCGCGGTCCTGCAGGATCGGCACCACCCGGTCCACGAACCGGTCCAGCCCCGACGGCAGTACCGCGGGCATCACATTGAACCCGTCGGCGGCCCCGGCCCGGAACCACTCCTCGATGGTGCCGGCGACCTGTTCGGCGGTCCCGGCGAAGGTGCGGTGACCGCGCCCGCCGCCGAGCCGCGCGATCAGCTGCCGCACCGTGAGCCGTTCGGTCCGCGCCAGGTTCACGATGAGTGTGTAGCGGCTCTTCGCCCCCTGGATATCGTCCTCGCTCGGCAGCTCCGCGGGGAGTTCACGATCCAGCTCCAGCGCCTCCACCGGCAGCCCGAACCGTTCGGCCAGCTGCCGTCGCGCGTACTCCGGTGAGATCAGCCGTTCCAGTTCGGCGTCCAGTGCCCGGGCTTCGGCCTCGGTATCGCCGATCACGGGGACTATCCCGGGCAGGATCTTGATGCTCTCCGGATCACGGCCGAGCCGGCGGGCGCGATCCTTGAGATCCCGGTAGAAATCCGTGCCGTCGGCGAGGGTCTGCTGGGCGGTGAACACCGCCTCGGCGTACCGGGCGGCGAAGTTCTTGCCGTCCTCCGACGAACCCGCCTGCACCAGAACCGGGTACGCCTGCGGTGACCTCGGCAGATTCAACGGACCGTCCACCGAGAAGAACTCTCCGCGGTGGCGGATCTTGCGGACCTTGTTCGCGTCGGCGTGCACACCGAGCGCTTTGTCGGCGACGATCGCGTCGTCGTCCCAGCTGTCCCACAATTTGGTGGCGACCTCGACGAATTCGGCCGCCTTCTCGTACCGGAGCTTGTGGTCGGGAGTGTCGTCGAGACCGAAATTGCGGGCCGCGTCGGCGCCCGCGGTGGTCACGATGTTCCAGCCCGCCCGCCCGTTGCTGACGAAATCCACCGAGGCGAAGCGGCGCGCCAGGTTGTACGGGTCGTTGTAGCTGGTGGAGGCGGTGGCGATGAGCCCGATGCGGCGGGTCTGCACGGCCACCGCGGTCAGGATCACCGTGGGTTCGAGCTTCCCACCGGGCCGACGTCCCGGATCCCCCATCAGAACCGGGCTGTCGGCGAAGAAGATCGAATCGAATTTGCCGCGTTCGGCGGTCTGCGCCAGCCGCACGTAGTGATCGATATCGACATGCGCGTGCGGGTCGCTCTCGGGCAGCCGCCACGCCGCCTCGTGATGGCCCACCGACATCAGGAACGCATTGAGGTGCAATGTTTTCCCGGCGCCCGGGCGCGGAGTCTCGGCTGAGGTCATGATCGGTTTCCTTTCAGGCGGCGACCGGGTCGATACCCAGGGCGGAGAGCAGAGTGCGCCGGATGCGCTGGAATTCGGGCAGGCTCGGATCGCGCTGTTCGGGCAGCTCCACGGACACATCCACCGCGATCACCCCGTCCTCCAGCACCAGCACGCGGTCGGCGAGGGCGATGGCCTCGTCCACATCGTGGGTCACCAGTAGCACGGTCGGGTTGCGGCGGCGGATCAATGCCCGCAGCAGGTCGTGCATCTTGATCCGGGTGAGCGCGTCCAGCGCGCCGAAGGGTTCGTCGGCCAGCAGCAGATCGGGTTCGTCGACCAGCGCCCGGGCCAGCGAGACCCGCTGCTGCTCACCGCCGGACAGTTCGGCGGGCCAGGCCCGTTCCCGGCCGGCCAATCCCACTTCGGCCAGTACCCGCACACCGGCACCGCGGCGGCCGCGCGGCTGCCCGAACAGCACATTGGTCAGCAGCCGCTGCCAGGGCAGCAGACGCGAATCCTGGAACACGACCGAGGTCTTGTCCGGCACCCGCAGGCTGCCCGAACCCGCCACGTCGTAGTCCAGCCCGGCCAGCGCCCGCAGCAGGGTGCTCTTCCCGGAACCGCTGCGGCCGAGCAGCGCGACGAACTGGCCCTTCGGAATCCGCAGGTTCAGCCCGTCCAGGACGGTGCGGTTCCCGAAACGCCTGGTCAGGTCCCGCACCTGGACGTCTAGCTCGCGATCGTCCGTCGCCACGACAGCGCCTTTCGTTCCACCAGCCGGATGACCGCGTCCGAGAGCAGGCCGAACGCGCCGTAGACCACGAGACCCACCAGGATCACATCGGCCTGGCCGTAGTTCTGCGCATTGGTCATCATCTTGCCGAGACCGTCGATGGCGTTGACCGATTCGACGACGATCAGGATCAGCCAGGCACCGGTGACCGAGAGCCGCAGCCCGAGGAAGAAACCGGGCAGCGAACCGGGGATCACGACCTGCCGGATGAAGGTCACCCGCGAGACGCCCTGTACCTCGGCGAGTTCCACCAGCCGTTTGTCGATGGTGGTCAGCGAGGCGTGGACCTGGATGTACATGTGCACGATCACACCGAGGGTGATCAGCACGATCTTGAAGGTTTCCCCGATCCCCAGCCACAGGATCAGCAGTGGGATGAGTCCCAGGGTGGGCACCGCGCGTTTGATCTGTACCGGGCCGTCCAGGATGGACTCACCGAGCCGGGAGAGGCCGGCGACGAGGGCAAGCGCGGTGCCGATCACCACGCCGATCCCGAGGCCGATCGCGGCCCGCTCGAGGGAGGCGGCGATATTGCTGAGCAGCACACCGTCGGCGATCAATTGCCAGCCGGTCTGCAGCACCGTCCACGGCGCGGCGAGCTTCCGTTCGTCGATCACCCCGGCATGGACACCGGCGGTCCAGATGCCGAGTACCAGGACCACCCCGAAGAGCCGGGCGAACGGAACCGATCTACGCAGTCCCAGCCGGCGCAGCGGCCGCCGGGCAACGAAGCCGTCCGGGCGCGCCGGTGCGGCGATCGCGGTGCCGTCGAGTGCGATGGTCATTGCGACTCCTCGGTCCGGTACTGCGGCGCCACCGCGGCGGCGGCGATCCCCTCGAAGCGCCGGTCGAACAGTTCCTCGGCGTCGAAGGACTCACCGAAATAGCCCGATCCGGTCACCAGGTCGATGGTTTCCTGTTCCCATTCGATCGCCGCATCCCAATTGGACGGGAAATAGGGTTTCTGCGTCGACTCGAGAATTCGCCGGCCGTCCGCCTCGGAAACTTCTTGGTCCTCGACGTAATAGGCCTTTATCCATTCTTCTGGATGTTCCCATGCCCATACTTCGCCACGGGCCCAGAATTCCACGAATTTCTTCGCGGCGGCGAGTTTCGCCGAATCCTGCAGGACCGCGATGGGCGCCCACAGGATCGACAGCGCGTCCACCGCGTCGGTGGCGACCGCGGTGGCACCCTGGGCGCGGTACTGGTCGAGGTATTTGGTGAGCGAGGGTTCGCCCAGCGGAGCGACATCGATCTGGCGGCCCTGCAACGCGGTCAGGAACTGCGGGCTGTTCAGCTCCACCAGTTGCACTTCGTCCAGGGCGATCCCGGCGGCCTGCAGAGTCCGCAGGACCACGACACCCTGGGCCTGGCCCGGGGAGAAGCCGATCTTCTTACCCCGCAGGCCCGCCACATCGGTGATACCGGAGCCGGGTGCGGTGGCGAGGTGATAGTTCGGCAGCGAGCGCTGTTTGACGCCGATGATCTTGGCTTCCAGGCCGGTCGCGTGGGCGTGGATCGGCGGGATACCGGCATTGGAGGCGATATCGACCGCGCCGCCACGGAAGGCCTGGATGACATCCGGGCCGGCCTGGACCGCGGGCCAGTCGCTCACCGTGAACGGCAGCCTCGCCAGTTCGCCCGAGGTCTGCAACGCCACCCGGGAGGTGCGGACCGAGATGGACAGTGCGGTGCCCGGCGGCACCGAATCGGGCAGCGCGGCGGTGAGCGCCACATCGCCGCCGCTGCCGGTGGCGCAGCCGGCCAGCAGACCGGCCGCCGCCAGTAGGACAGCTATTCTTCGCAGAGCATTGTGCACGTTGTTTTCCTGGGTCTGATTCCGGATCGGATTACGCGGTTTTCCGTCCCCGGACGACAACGTGCGCACGGACTATCGGCTACAGCGAGATACATTTCCCTCATGAAATTACTGTGCCGAATGTCCCGGCGGGGAGTCAATATTCGTCCGTATTAAAATTAGTCCGAATCAAACGGCGACCGCCGCCAGCGGCCGATCGAAGAGCCGCTGCAATGCCACCGCGGCCGCCGCCGTCTCCAGTACCCGGCCCTGGAATGTGGAGCCCGTGAGCAGCCGGCCGGGATCGATCCCGGCCGCCGCCTGATCGGCGACGGTGTCCAGGTAGGCCTGCCGGACCCCGGGCACCCGCGTGTAGGCGCGGTCGCTGATCACCACCGCGGCGGGATCGAGCAGATCGATGAGCGCGGCCAGTACACCGCCGAGCGTGCCGGCCCGCGCGCGGAACAGTTCCTGCACTGCGGGATCGGTGGCGCGGTCCAGCAGGTCCGGGAAGCCGGCGAACTCGCCTATCGAGGCACGGGCGGCGCGGAGCAGAGCGTGGTCGGCGAGTTCCTCCAGTTCCCGGGGTGCGAGCGGGCCGGTCCGGGTTCCGCCCAGCCAGCGCGCCAGCGAGCCGGCCGCCGACCGCGGGCCGTAGTGGACCCGCCCGTGCACGGCGAACGCCACATCGATCACATTGCCGACGAACAACATGATCGAACTCGGGGCCGCCCGGATGGTGCCGTAGAGCTGTTCGGCGTACATCAGCGCCCGGGTGTGGTTGTCCAGGGCGGTCGGCAACCCGGTCACCCCGGCCAGCCGGTCGCGCACCGGTACCTCCCGCCAGCCCAGCAACGAGTGGTGCACGACGGTACCGGCCTCGGTATCGACCCAGCCGCCGGTCGCCACGCCCAGCCCCACAATGCGTTCCGTGAACTCGTCGCGCATCCGGCACACCTGGGCCGCCGCGAGAGCGAGGATATCCTCGGATGCGGGGCCGGGGTGCGGAAAACGTCTGCTGCGCAGGACTGTTCCCCCGATATCCACCACCGCGACGGTGCTGTGCCCGGCCGCGATGTGCACGCCCACCACAACATTCCCGGCCGCGTTGAGGGCCAGCGGACTGTACGGCCGGCCCAGACCCGCGGAAGCGGTGGTCTCCGGCAGTTCCACCAGCAGGCCCGCGGCGATCAGCGCACGCGCCTGCCAGGTGAGGGTCGCGGGCGAGATCGCGGCATACCGGGCGATCGCACTGCGCGGCGCCGGTCCCAGCTCCAGTACCGCCCGCAGGACCGACCCCGCGCTGCCGTCCGCCATCGCCGCCACCTCTTCATCACGCGCCGAGCAGAACGCTAGCCACCGGCCGAGACCGCACGCAGAGTTGCACGCACGGTGATCCGAAGCGGGCCGCACCCGCCGGCTCCCTCACCCGGATCGGGTGACGACGGACCGGACGTGCCCGTCCTACAGTGCGCCCATGGGCGAACCCCACGCCGATCAGGCCCGGCCCGCTCCCACGTCCCGCGCGGAGCGCATCGAACACGGCGTCCGGCAGCGCGAGCGCGTCCCGTTCGCCGCGGTCGCCGCCGCGGCGGCGGCCGCCGATCGCGACCCGCTGGCCCTCCTCGAATCGCAGACGCCGACGCGAGTGCCCGAACTGGTCCCGGTCCGCTACGGCCGGATGGCGGTCTCCGAGTTCTCCTTCTTCCGGGGCGCGGCGCTGGTGATGGCCGACGATCTGTCCCGTTCGCCCGACACCGGTCTGCACACCCAGTTGTGCGGGGACGCCCACCTGAGCAACTTCGGCCTCTACGCCACCCCGGAACGCCAGCTCGCTTTCGACGTCAACGATTTCGACGAAACCTATCCCGGCCCCTTCGAATGGGATGTGAAGAGACTGGCCGCGAGTCTCGCGGTCGCCGGGCGCGACAACGGCTTCAAGAAAAAGCAGCGGCGCCGGATCACCCGCGCCTGCGTGGCCGAGTACCGCGAGACCATGAGCTACCAGGCCGGACGCGGTGAACTGGCCGTCTGGTACTCGCATATCGACGCGGCGACGGATATGGCCGAGTTGCGCGAGGTCCTCGATTCGTCCATGCGCAAACGCGTGCGGAAGTCCATCGACAAAGCCTGGGGTCGCGACAGTTTCCAGGCGCTGTCCAAGCTGACGACGCCGGGTGCCGGGCGACCGCGCATCGTGAGCATGCCGCCGCTGATCGTCCCGGTGGAGGAGCTCTACTCCGGCGCCGGCGCCGAGACGGCGCACCGGGGTCTGATGCGGCGCCTGGCCGATTATCGCGGCACCCTGCAACCCGACCGCCGTTTTCTGCTCGACCGGTTCGAGTACGTGCACGCGGCACGCAAGGTGGTCGGGGTGGGCAGTGTGGGCACCCGCACCTGGATCGTGCTGCTGCGCGGGCCGGGCGGCGAACCACTGTTCCTGCAGGCCAAAGAGGCACAACCCACGGTGCTCGCGCGCTATCTCGCCGGCCCCGAGTACACGAACCAAGGCGAGCGGGTGGTGAGCGGGCAGCGGCTCATGCAGGCGGCCAGTGATATCTTCCTCGGCTGGCAGCAGCACCCCGGCCCCGACCCCGACGGCGTGACCCGCGATTTCTATATCCGCCAGCTCCGCGACGGCAAGGGTTCGGCGGTGATCGAGACCATGTCCCCCGATCTTATGGCGCTCTACGGGCGACTGTGCGCGCGGGTACTGGCCCAGGCCCATGCCCGCGGTGGTGACCGTTTCGGAATCGCCGGATACCTGGGCTCCGATGACGATTTCGACAGGGCGATCGCGGAATTCGCCGAGGACTACGCCGATCGCAACGCCCTCGACCACGCCGCGCTGCTCCGCGCGATCGAGGACGGCCGGATCGCCGCGTCCCCGGAACCGGACTCGTGAGAGCCCGGCCACGCTTCCCGGGGGCGGCCCGGGCCGCCACCCCACTCGGACCGGCGGTCCGGCAGCCCGCGCACCCGCCCGCTCGCCCGGGAGCTACCGGCGACGATCACTTCCCGGCCGGGTGCGGACAGCGACTGGTGCGTCCGCGCTGTATCGCGCTCAGTTCACGACCGCGAAGGCGAACCCGTCCCAGCCCTTCGCGCCCACCGTCTGCAGCACGGTGGCGTCCAGGCGGGGTTCGTCGGCCAGCAATTGCACCAGGTCCCGGCTCGCCCGTACCGCGGGGTCGGTGGCGTTCTCGTCGGCCAGCCGGCCCCCGCGCACCACATTGTCGACGACGACCACCGCGCCCGGCCGGGTCAGCCGCAGTGCCCACTGCACGTAATTCGAGTTGTTGACCTTGTCCGCGTCGATGAACACCAGGTCGAACGGCTCGGGTTGTTCCCGGGCGAGGACGTGCAGGCTGTCCAGGGCCGCGCCGATCCGGATATCGACACGGTCGCCGACACCGGCGCGGTCCAGATTCGCCCGGGCGACCTCGGCGTGGTGTGCCTCGAATTCCAGCGTCGTCACCCGGCCCTCGGCCCCGACCCCGCGGGCCAGCCACAGTGTGCTGAAACCGCCCAGCGTGCCGATTTCCAGTACCCGTCCGGCCCCGATGGACCGGGTCAGCAGGTAGAGGAATTTACCCTGGGCCGCGGAGACGTCGATGGCGGGCAGACCCGCGTCCGCGTTGGCCCGCAGCGTCGCGCTCGTCTCGCCGTCACGCGCCAGGTGATCCACCACGTACCGGTCCACATCAGCCCAATCCGGTGTGCTCATATCCGCAGTCTGCCACCCTCCGGGCCCGCCCGGTGCGCCCACGACCGTGCCCCGGCGCGATCGCACGCCGATCGGCTTCCCGAAGAACGAGGCGATCGTTTCGCCGCACACCGAGGCCGGAAGCGCCGCCAGGAACAGTGGCCGCCGCTCGGTCCGGCGCTCGGTGACCGATCGGCCGGAATAGTGATGTCCGGTACGCGCGCTACTCACTTACGGCGCCCCCGGCGATCCCGAACAGCAGCGCCTCGACTCCCGCCCGGAACACCGCGTCCGCGTCCACAGCGGCCCGGCCCGGCGCGTCCGTTCGGGAGAAGAGTGCCGCCAGGTGCGGGTAGTCACCCATCCGCAGCATTGCCGCGATGTGGTCGGGTTCGGCGGCGGCCGGCACCACCTGCCCCGCGGCCTCCTGCGCGGAGAAGACGGTCACCCAGCCCGAGAGCATCGCGATACCGGTCATCGTGGCCGCCGGGTCGAGCCGGGCGGGGGCCAAGACCGCGGCCATATGGTCGAGATAACGCAGGCCGTTGGGTCCGAGACCGCCGGGATTCACCCCGGTCATCCAGGGATGGCGACGGTACACGGCGCGTGCCTGGTCGGCGACCGAGAGCACATCGGCGCGCAGATCCCCGGTCACGGGCTCGAATTCGTACTCGGCCGCCACCCGGTCGCACATCAGCGAAACCAGCTCGCTCTTTCCCGAGACGTAGCGATACAGCGAGGCCGCCCCCGTGCCGAGTTCCTCGGCGACCCGGCGCATCGACAGCGCCGCGAGCCCTTCTCCGTCGGCCAGCCGGACACAGACCGCGGCGATGTCGTCGAGGCTCAGGCCGGGCCGGGGACCGGGCCTGGGGTCACCGGCCCGCAACCACGGCGGGAGCGTCGGATCAGCGGATGACACACCGGTAAGCATGCCTCGAGCCAGTTGCGAACGTCGTTCGCATTCGGCTAGCGTTAATTGCGAACACCGTTCCTAGTGAAGGAGGCGCCATGAGTGCGATCGAGGCCGAAGGATTGACCAGGAGATACGGCGAACGCACGGTCGTCGACAGCGTCGACCTGCGGGTAGACCCCGGCCGGGTGCACGCGCTGCTGGGCCCCAACGGGTCGGGTAAGACCACCACTGTGCGCATGCTCGCCACCCTGCTCCGGCCCGACAGCGGTGCCGCCCGGGTCGCCGGCTACGACACCGTGCGCGAGACCGGCGAGGTCAGACGGCGAATCGGGCTGGTCGGCCAGTTCCACGCGGTCGATCCCCGGCTCACCGGGCTCGAGAATCTCACCCTCTTCGGCCGGATGAACGGACTGGCCGGCCGGCGGGCGCGCACCCACGCCGGCGAACTCCTGGACCGGTTCGAGCTGAGCGACGCGGCCGACCGGCTCGCCCGCGACTACTCGGGCGGGATGCGCCGCCGCCTCGATATCGTCGCCGCCATGGTGGTGCGCCCCGCCGTCCTGTTCCTGGACGAACCCACCACCGCCCTGGATCCACGCAGCCGTAACGAGATCTACAGCTACGTGGCCGATTTCGTGGCGGAGGGCACCACCGTGCTGCTCACCACCCAGTACCTGGACGAGGCGGAGCGGCTGGCCGATACCGTCACCATCCTCGACGCAGGACGGGTGGTAGCGGCCGGCACGCCACATACCCTCACCGCCGATATCGGGGGAGGTCTGGAGCTTGTCGCCGATCCGCGACACCGGGACGAGATCACCCGGATACTCGCCGATTTCGGCGCGCAACCGGTGAGCGGCCCACCGGACTCCGCCGAACCCCGCGCAACCCTGTCGTATTCGTTCCGCACCGCGGACATACCGCTGCTCCCCATCCTGCGCACCTTGGACGAGTTCGGTATCGAGGTGCACGACATCGGTCGCCGCCGCGCGACTCTCGACGATGCCTTCCTGGCCCTGACCGGCCCCGAACCGAGGACGACCCCGTGACCGCGACATCCAGCGCCCGTGTCCCTTCCACCGCTACCGCCACTGTGCTCACCTTCGGCCGGATATTGTCGGCCTACCGCCACTCCCCCGCACTTCTGGCGGTGACCCTCGCCGCGCCCACGGGCATGATGCTGCTGTTCGGCTTCGTCTTCGGCGGGGCGCTGGCCGGCGGCACGGACGCCGCGGCCTACCGCTCCTACCTCACACCCGGGGTACTGGTCCTGGTGGCCACCATGGGGCTGGCCGCCACCGCGTCGACCGCGAACGCGGACCTGAGCAGCGGCCTCACCGACCGTTTCCGCGCACTGCCACTGCCCACTGTCTCGGTCCCGGCCGGCCTGGCGCTGGCGGAAACCCTGACCGGTGGACTCGCCCTGCTGCTCATGGCGGGCATCGGGCTGGCGGCAGGGTGGCGGATCGACGCCGGGATCGGCACAGCGGCTGCCGCTTTCGCATTGCTATTGCTTTTCCGCTTCGCGATCGGCTGGGTCGGGATCTGCCTGGGCGCGGTGATCCGAGACGAACAGATGCTCCAGCAGGTGGCCCCGCTGATCTTCGGCACAATCATGTTCTCCAATGTTTTCGTACCTACCGAAACCATGCCCGGTGCCGTACGGGCGGTCGCGGAATGGAATCCGGTGAGCGCGGTCGTGGCCGCGGCCCGCGAGTTGTTCGGTGCGCCGGGCACAGTGACCGGCGAGGCGGCCTGGCCGCTGCGCGAGCCGATTACGGCGTCGCTGCTCTGGACCGCGCTGATCCTGGTGGTGACGGTGCCGGTCGTTCTACGGCAGTACGCCGCGGCGCGGCGCGGATGAGCCACCGCGCTCAACCGGTGCGGGCGGCTCCGCCCAGCGCTGCCGCCAGCGCCGCCAGCTGGGCGCCCCGGTAGTCACGGGAGACCGGTGCCGCGTGCTCGACCAGGTCGAATCCGTGGTAGGCACCCCGTACCTCGTGCAGGGTGCAGGGCACTCCCGCGCGGCGCAGCCGGTCGGCGTAGGCGAGATCCTCGTCGTAGAACAGGTCGTGGGTGCCGACCCCGATCCACGCGGGCGGGAGTCCGGTGAGGTCGTCGTACCGGGCCGGCGCCGCCAAGGGCGGAACCGCCGCGGCGCCGAGTTCACCCAGATAGGAACGCCAGCCGAAACTGTTGCTGCGACGGCTCCACATACGCAGCCACCGGGCGTCGATATCGGTACGTGCCGCGGTCCGGTCGTCCAGCATCGGATATGACAGCAGTTGCAGTACCGGCCGCACCGCACCGCGATCGCGGGCCAGCAGCGCCAGCGCGGCGGCCAGACCGCCGCCCGCGCTCTCCCCCGCGATCGCGATCCGGTCCCGATCCACCTCGGGCAACCCGGCCAGCCAGCGCAAACCCGCGTAGCAGTCCTCGAGCGGCGCCGGATAGGGGTGTTCGGGCGCCAGCCGGTATTCGACCGATACCGCGACCGCACCGACACGTTCGGCCACGGTCGCGCAGAACCGGTCTCCCATGGCCGCGTTGCCGATGACATATCCCCCGCCGTGCACGAACAGCAGCCCGGGCACCGGCCCGGACGCCCCGGCGGGCCGGAACACCCGGACCGTCACATTCGCGTCCACCCGCTCGATCGTTCCGTCCGCCGGTCGCGCCCGCCCGCCCCGGTCACTGAGCACGCGGATCACCCGGAGGGTGCGCGGGGACACCACGGTGCGTGGCAGGAAGCGCGCGCGGCGCAGGTCCGGATGGAAACCGATCTCCGACGTCATTGCCGTATCCACTCTCGTCGCCGCACCGGTGCCCTACCCGATGGCCGTCTCCGCAGCGTACGGGCTGCGGGCCGCCCGCGTGGCGGTTCGCGCCGGCCGTAGCCGCGGGGACGGCGGCGACTATCGCACGGCGCCATCCCGGTCGGCGACGGTCAGTGTGCACAGGCCGTCCCCGCAGGAGCGCTGTAGCCGGCCGCGCGAGAGGGTCTGCACCAGCCCGATCGTCCAGCACATCGGGCAGCCGCGCAGCGCGACCAGGCCGACGGGCAGGAGTACCAGGGCGATCGGTCCGACGACCGGAATCAGTGCCACCGCGCCGACCAGCGCGCCGAAGCCCACCGCACCGCGCACCAGGTGCTCGGACGGGGAGGCGCTCGTGAAATCCGGGCCGTCAGGTGTTGTTCTGCTCATCATGGCCTCCATGACCTGATTCCGTGGTGGCGCAGAGCGTTTGCCGCACCGCGGCGCGGGCTCGGTGCAGGCGCGATTTCATCGCTGCCGGGCCGATTCCCAGTACCTCGGCGGCCACGCGCCCGCTGTAGCCCTGGATATCGCGCAGGATCAGCACCCTGCGCTGATCAGGAGGCAGGGCGGCGACCGCGGCCGCTACCCGGCCCGCTTCCAGTCGTCGCAATACTTCGTGCTCGGCCGAGGCGGTCACCGCGACGTCCGGCACCGGCGTGTACTCGTGCAGCCGTCGCCGCGCACGCCGCAGGCATTCGTTGCGGACGATGCGGAACATCCACGACGCCAGCGCACCCGTGGCCCGCAGCATCCCGATCTTCCGGTACAGGATGATCAGGGCCTCTTGCGCCGCGTCCTGGGCGTCCTCCGCGTCGGCGCAGAGGGTCCGGGCGAAACGCTGAATGTTCGGGTGGGCGGCCGACACCACTTCGGCGATCGCGTCGACGTCACCGCCCTGCGCGGCGGCGATCAACTGCTCCTCGGGCCAGGTCACCTCAGCCACGACCGGATCGTTTGCGCCGTAGGACGACCATGCACGTACACAGCAGTACCAGCCCGCCGGCGATACCGATACCGATACCGATGATCACGACAACCTCCTCTTCCGTCCCGGCGTCTGCCGGGACGTATATGAGAGGCGCGGACTCCGGAAAAGGATTCGAGCGCGGCTCGAGCCGCTCGCTGTTCAGCAAGCTTCGCCGGCCGCGTGCCCGCGACCACTGCGTTCGCCGGCCGTCACCGTATTCACCGCCGCTCCTGTTTCCGTGCCACCGTATCGAGAGTGACCGGCCGACCGGCTTGCATACTCGCGCAGTGGGCAGCGGAGCACGCCCACCTGTTCATCTGGAAGCGATGCGCCGGAACCGGCCGTCGCCCGCTGCGATGCCGTGAAAACCACGCGCCGCGAATGTAATTCGCGGTCGGCACGCTCCGGGCCCGGCCAGGACCAGTATGGTGAGAACGCCGAGCGTATCGGCCGGTGGTACGGGGCAGCCGAGTCCGATCGAGGGGATGGTGACCATGCGCTGGTATCAGGTGCCCGCCTGCGGACCCGAATCCTTTTCCGAGCTCGCCGACGGCTTCGTTCCCATGGCCCACGAATTCGGCGCCCACGAGAACTGGCACGCCGGGCTCACCGCCCAGGAGTCGGGCACCTACACCCTGTTGCGGTGGGACCAGCACGGAAATCGCCTGTGCCACCGGACCCGCCGCCATATCCGCCGCGTTCCCGGCGACGACTTCTTCTGGGTCGTCGTCCCCGACCGCGGCGATTTCGCCATCCGCTTCCACGACGAGCTGACCCGTGTCCCGCGCGGACACGCGGTCGTGGCCGGACTGGAGGTACCGTGCCGGCTGCACATTCCCGATGCGGCGGCCTACGGATTCCAGGTGCCGCGCACCGAGTTCGAGTCCCGGGTCCGGCCGCACCGGCATATGAACGTCGTCCTCGATATGAACCGGGGTCTGGGCCGGGTGGCCGGCGATATGATCCGCGGCGTCCACGCCGAGCAGTCCCGGCTGAGCGAACGCGAGTTCAACGCGGTCTGTGACCGGATCACCGAACTGCTGTGCATGATGGCCGCCGGCGAGACCGGCCCGCAGGCGACCCATCACGCGGAGGTCGCCGAGAGCATCCGGCGGTATCTGCGCGGGCACATCGGCCGCTCCGATGTGCGCCTGCCCGCGGTGGCGCACGCGCTCGGCTGGTCGCCCCGGCAACTGCGGGTGGTGCTGCACGAAACCGGGACGACCTTCCGGGACCTGCGCCGCGACGAGGCCCTGCGGGTGGCACGCGAACTCCTGGCGGACCCGCGCGCCACCCTGACCATCGCGGAGCTGGCGGCCCGCTGCGGTTTCACCCCCGCCTGGTTCTCGGCGGCGTTCAAGGAGCGGTTCGGCGTGACGCCGCGGGAGTTCCGGCGCAACAGGCGTGCCGAGTCCACCGGTTCGCGGGCGTGAACCGCCGAACCGTTCTAGGAAGCGGTTTTCAGTCGCACCGGGAGCGCTTCCGGGCCCACCGTACTGATCTGCACGGTGTACTCGACCTCGGTGGGAGGCACGGTCAAAGCCAGATCCGGGTGCCGGGTGAACAGCGTCCGCAAGGCGATCCGGCTCTCCAGCCGGGCCAGCGGCGCACCCAGGCAGAAATGCGGGCCGCGGCCGAACGCTAGTTGATCGCGGTGTTCGTGGTCGATATCGAAGACCTCGGCGTCGGGGTAGCGCAGCGGATCGCGGCCGACGCCGCCGTGCCAGAGTGTCGGGGTGCCCGCCGGGATGTCGACACCGGCGACGGTCACATCCTCGAGGGGGTAGCGCATGAGCGCGCCCACCACCGAGGAGCGGTAGCGCAGCGCCTCCTCCACCACCTCGGCCCAGCGGTCCGCGGCCTGCGCCCGGGCGAGCTGTTCGGGATGTTCCCGCAGCGCTATCACGGTATTGCCGAGCAGATGGACCGTGGTCTCGTGCCCGGCCACGATCACCAGCCACAGCATGCCGACCAGTTCCTCGTCGGTCAGTTCGTTCTCCGCGTTGGCCGCCAGCAGCGCCGAGGTCAGATCGTCACCGGGTTCGGCCCGCTTACGGGCGAGCAGTTCGAAGAAATAGCCGCCCATCGCCGCCATCGCCGCCTGCGCCTCCGCACCGGTGCTGGTGGCCGAGACGATGGTGAGTGTCCAGTTCTTCAGCTGCGGCTGTTCCTCCACCGGGACGCCGAACAGATCGCAGATCACCCGGACGGGCAGCGGCACGGTGTAGTTCGCGATCAGGTCGATCTCGTCGGTGTCGGGAAAGTTGTCGATCAGTTCGTCGGCGATCTGCTGGATCCGTGGCTCCAGCGCCGCGATCCGGGCGGGGGTGAACGCCTTGTTGATGGTCTGGCGCAACCGGCGGTGCGCGGCACCGTCCTGGTTGAGCATGTGTTCGGCGTCGGTCAGGGCGCGCAGCGGCCAGTCGGCGGGAATCCGCCCGTCACGCAGGGCCGGGCAATTCGAGGGGTGCTTGGCGAAGACCTTGTCGTCGAGTACCGCGCTCGCGGCGCGGTGGCTGACCGCGATGAAGGCGCCGACTCCGCCGGGCAGTTCGATGGGGACGATCTCGCCCGCCCGCAGGATCCGCTCATGCGTCTCCAGAATGGACTCGCCGGGGGTCGGAAGTTGGATGACTGGCTCGGACATGCTGTCTCCCTGGGTTCTTCGATGCGATCAGGGAGAGTCTGAATTGCCGGGGCGGGCCACACAATCGGTACACCGCATCGTGCCCCGCACCGATATTCCCCCGCGCCGGAACGTAATTCCGCGCGGCCGTCCGGTCGGCGATCTCACCCCTGATGACCACCGCGCCGGGCCTGGCCCCGACGGTCGTGGATCAACTGGGCCGAGCGCCGGGCCGGGCGGCCGCTGTCCGAACGGCCCGGTCCGGGAGATCAGCCCGCCGCGGTTACGATCGCCGCGGCCACTGCGCCCGGCTGCGAGACCAGCGAGGCGTGGGACGCGTCGAGTTCGCTGGTCTGCGCACCCATCCGGCCGGCCATGAAACGCTGCGAGGCCGGCGGGATGACCCGGTCCTGCGCGGAAACCAGGTACCAGATGCGCTCACCCGACCACGACGGCGCACCGGAGGGTTCCAGATTGGCGGCCAGGGCAATCGATTGCTGGTGGGCGAGCATATCGGCGGCGGTGGCGTCGTCGACATCCTGCGCGAAGACATCGTGGAAGTATTCGGGCGCCACATAGCCGTCGAGATTGCGTCCCGCGATACCCTGCGGATCGTCGACAACCTTCACCTGTAGAGCCGGGGGCAGTAGCCGACTGCCCGGGAATCGCACCGGGTCCAATGCCTGCTGCGCGAATTCACCCTGGGTCGGCGCGAAGGCCGCGACGTAGACCATGGAGACGACATCGGGGTCGTGCACATTGCTGATCACGGACCCGCCGTAGGAGTGCCCGACCAGCACGATGGGCCCGTCGACGGTGTCGAGGGTGCGCTGGACGGCGGCGGAATCGTGGGCCGGGCCGCGCAGCGGGTTCACCGGAGTCAGCACCTCGTAACCCTGCCCGCGCAGTCGCGCGGCGACCCCGTTCCAGCTGGTCGGGTCGGCGAACGCACCGTGTAGCAGGACCACGGTGGGCCGCGGCGCGGCCCAGGCGGGCATCGCGACAGCGGCCGTCGCGACGAGGGCGATGATCAGGCTCGGCAGAGCGGTACGCAGCGTGCGAATGATGGTCATTGGTCCCTGTCCCGTCTCGTTCGGTTCTTCACGAATTCGAGCAGTTCGGCGCGCATACGCGCAGCGCCGCACAGGTGATACGGATGATCAGTGTAGCCGGGTGGGGTCCGTGCGAAAGCCCGCTCGCCCGCGGCACGGTGCACCGCGGTGAGGGGCCACCCTCTTGCCACCGCGGCGATGGGAGAGCAGGGTTGGGGGACCGGTGGCGCCACCGGGGCGCCGCCTCGAGCAGAGAGGGGGTGGCTCGTGTTCGCGCGATCCACCACTATTCAGGCGCAACCCTCCGCTATCGACGCCGGGATCTCGCATATGCGCGATGTCGTGCTGCCCGCGTTACGGGAAATCCCCGGGTGTATCGGGCTGTCACTGCTGGTCGACAGGGACAACGGGCACTGTATCGCCACCAGCGCGTGGGAGTCCGAGGGTGCGATGCATCACAGCCGGGAGCCGGTCGGCCCGATTCGCGACCGCGCACTCGCGATATTCGTCGGTAGCGCACAGGTCGAGGAATGGGAGATCGCAGGTCTGCATCGGGCGCATCACGCGGACGAAGGCGCATGCGCGCGCGCGACCTGGGTGAAAACCGATCCGGACCGTCTCGATTCGGCCGTCGAGATCTACAAGTCCGCCACCCTGCCCGCCATGGAGGATCTGGAGGGTTTCTGCAGTGCGAGTCTGATGGTCAACCGGAAGTCCGGCCGCGCCGTCTCGTGTACCAGTTACGACAGCGCCGCGGCGATGCGAGCCGGCCGTGAGCAGTCGGCGTCGCTGCGGGTCGACGCTGCCCGGCGGACCGGCGTCGAAGCTCTCGACGTACGGGAGTTCGAACTGGCACTCGCGCATCTGCGGGTCCCGGAAATGGCCTGACCGGGCGAACCGGCCTACCCCGCCTCGCCCGTGGTGAGACCCATCCCGGCAGCGAGGTCGGTGAGTACCGCGTCGAACAGCACATCCGGGTCGCTCACCGGCATCGGGTAATTGCCGAACACCTCCAGCGTGACGTGGCCGTAGAGCCGGACCCAGACCGTCATCATCAGATACGCCACCCCGAGGTCGAATTTCTCGGCCGGGAACTTCTGCTCCGATCCGGCGAGCAGACCCAGCAGTTCGTTCTGGAACGCGATCAGATCGGTGCGCAGCGCCTCGGGAATCGATTCGGTCGGCGGAGTCGCCAGGTCGTAGGCCGCGAGCAACTTACCCGCGGCTTCCAGGAACACCAGCCCGAACGCTTCGTCGAAACGCCGCACGGTACCCGGGGCGCCGGCCGCCGGCGAGGCGAACACCAGGGTGAATTCATTGCGGTGGGCCAGCGCCCAGCGCCGGAACGCCCGGCAGATGGCGAACAACCGGACCACCCCGTCGTCCGGTAGTTCGGCCACCTGCGCACCGAGGTCCTCGGCCAGCCGGATACAGATATCGCGCCGTAACGCGACCAGCAGCTCCTCGCGGGACGGGTAGTAGCGGTAGAGGGCGGGCGCGGTGATACCGAGTTCCCGCGCAATGGCGCGCAGGGTCAGCGCCTCCGCTCCCTGGGCGACCAGTAGCTCCACAGCCACGCGCCGGATGTCCGCGTCACTGACCGCGGGCATCCGGCCCCGCCGGGCGGGTTGTGTCATTCGTATGCGACCTGCCAGTTCTTGATTCCGTTCAGCCAACCCGACCGTAGCCGAACGGGTTCGGCGACCTGACGCAGGTTCGGCATCACGTCGGCGATGGCGTTGAAGATCAGGTCCAGTTGCAGGCGCGCCAGGTTGGCGCCGACACAATAGTGGGTACCGGTGCCACCGAAGCCGACGTGCGGGTTCGGGTTGCGGGTGACATCGAATTCGAACGGCTTGGTGAAATGGTCCTCGTCGAAGTTGGCCGACGCGTAGAACAGGCCCACCCGCTGCCCCTTGGCGATGGCCTGCCCGCCGATCTCCGTGTCCTGCAGAGTGGTCCGCTGGAACGCGATGACCGGGGTGGCCCAGCGCACGATCTCGTCGGGTGCGGTGCGCGGACGCTCGGCCCGGTACAGCTCCCACTGTTCCGGATTGTCCACGAAAGCCTTCATACCGTGGGTGGTGGCATTACGGGTGGTTTCGTTACCGGCCACCGCCAGCAGGATGACGAACCAGGCGAATTCCTCCGAGCTCAGCGCCTCGCCGTCGATATCGGCGCTGAGCAGCTGGCTGATGATGTCGTCGGCCGGGCAACCGCGCCGCTCTTCGGCCAGGTTCCAGGCGTACCCCATCACCTGCGCATTGGCCATTTTGTAGCTGTCGGCGTATTCGGGGTCGTCGTAGCCCATCATCTGGTTCGACCACTCGAACAGCTTGCCCCGGTCCTCCTGCGGCACCCCGAGCAGTTCGGCGATGGCCTGGAGCGGCAGCTCACACGCGACCTGCTGGACGAAGTCGCCGCCACCGGCCTGCTTGGCCTCGTGCACGATCCGCTCGGCCCGCTCGTGCAGGGCGTCGCGCAGGCTCTGCACGGCGCGCGGGGTGAAGCCGCGGGAGATGATGCGGCGCAGTTTGTCGTGCTCGGGCGGGTCGGTGTTGACCAGCATCGCGCGCTGGATATCGATCTCCTCGCGGGCGATATCGCCGTTGAAGCGGATCACCGCGGTATTGGCGTGGGTGGAGAAGACCTCGGAGTTCTTCGAGATCTCCTTGATGTGTTCGAGTTTGCTGACCACCCAGTAGCCACCGTCGTCGAACCCGCTCACCCCGTTCGGCTGATCGACCCACCACACGGGCGCGGTCCGGCGCAGTTCGGCCCATTCCTCGATGGGCAGCCGCGCCGCCAAGAGATCGGGATCGGTGAAATCGAAGTCGTGGGACAGACCAGTGGGCATTGATGCCTCCTTATGAAGCTGGTACATGCGGTCCGCGGAGGCCGCGGCGAAGGCGGAGGTATCGCACCCCCTTGCGGGAACCCTCTCCCGAGGAGTGAACCACACCACATCCATTTTGTGAACAGGTATTAGTAAATGCCGTTCACCTAATTGCGCGACAACGGGACGCGGCCACTTCGGCAACCATTCAGCTACATTATGCCGTCGCCGCCGAATACGCCGCACAGACGCGGGACAGAGCGCCATAATGAGTACTTCGGCCCACAGCAACCGGCCTACAGCGGTAGCCGCATGAGCAAGACCCCCCGAATACTTCCGGAGGACACAGCACATGACCACCAGGGAAATGCCGCATGTCAGCGAATGCACAGTGAACAGCTGTTCGTACAACCACGACGGATGCCACGCGTACGCGATCAACGTCACCGGGCACAACGGCAGTGCCGACTGCGGCACCTTCATACCGTTGGCGACCAAGGGCGGCCTCGACACCGTCACCAGCATGGTCGGCGCCTGCCAGCGCACCGATTGCGCCCACAACACCGACCTCGAATGCACCGCCGGCGAAATCCGGGTCGGCCCGGGCAGCACCGACCACACGGCCCACTGCACGACCTACGCCCCGCGCTGACGGGTCGACCGATCACCGGCACGGCCCCGATCCGGGCCGGCCGATAGGCGTGTTCGTCCCGAGGTACACCTTCGGCTTTCGGCTCGACGTCGCGGAGCGCGGCCGCGCCGATCTACACACGCGATCCCACCGCTACAGGGTCCACAGCCGAAACCGGATCGGCCGGGCGGGGAAACCCGGCCTGTCGGCGAGGGGCTAATACTCGCCCGGACGACGCGTCGCCCAGATCCCGGCACGCGATGGGTCGTGCGCGGAACAGGAGCAGCGTGTACACCGAGTTGGCAGCAGCGATGCGTCGCCTGGCCGCCCGGCTCGCCGACGATATAGAACTGCTGGGAGCCACCGACGCGCGGCGGTTCCGTGGTACCCCCTGGATACCGCGGCGCATTTCGCGCTTACGTCAGCACCTCGCTCTACCCCGATGGCGTCAACGCCCTGAAGAACGTCCAGCGCCGCGATGTCGATGCGACCATCGACGTGCCGCCCGGAGTGCCGGCTGTGTACATCGGGGATCTATCCGCCACACCGGAGGAGAAAGAGCTGCTCCTCATGCGCGAACCGGATTTCGATCTCACCGACCTGCAACCGGACGGCGACCGGTGGAAAGCAGCGCTGACCATCCTGCCACCGTGAGCCGGTGGCGGCCGCTCCTCAGTTTCCGGTGTCGGCTCGTCACGAGGGATATCGCGGCGCCCGGGTCGCCTTACTTCGTGAGCCCCGCGTCACCCCACACGCCGTTACCGGCCTGACTGCAGCTCTCCATATTCCCGCCGACGAACAGGAAACTGATCGTCAGGTTCTGGACACCCGCGACCGGCACATCCACCGTCGGCGATTGCCCCACCGGAACGTTGCCCGAGGAATAGATCGATTTTCCGTCGGCGATCACCTCGAACTGGAGCACCGATTGGGAATTGCCGCCGTCGGCGATACCGATAGTCGAGCTGAATCGCGACCATTCCCGATTCAGGTTGTAGGTGTGGCCCACCTCGGTATCGCAGCCGCTGAACTGCTGATAGATCGAATGCGGGTAGGAGACGCCGTTGACCGATATCGTCCCGGTATACGCGGTTCCGGTGGTGGGCGACATATCGGCCAGGTACCGCTTGGGCAGCGGCGCGGGGGCCGGCGCCGGGGCCACGGGCGGTGCCGCACTTTCACTCGTCGTAATCGCCTGTGCGCTATCGGCTTCCGCGTCCGTGGCACCGGCTCCGACGAGGAGGGTGACCACCAAACCGACGACGGCCAGCGCGATACCCGCCCCCGAGACGAGCATTACCCCGCGCTCGGCGTCCCGGGCACTCTTGGGGACCGCGGTGCCGGTCGCCGGCGAATGGGGGCGCGGGTTCGGCCCGCGAGTGGGTTCGGTTGGATTGGACACGCGCACACTCTTCTTCGACGTAACTCGACGGGGCCCGGCCGGGCGCCGCAGCAGAGATATACCACGCCGGGCGGGGTGATGGAATTGGAGCGCTGCGCCGGATTGTTCTGCCCGCCGGCGCGCGATTCGAATTTCCGGTGCTCGACCATGGGATTTCGAAAATAGCGGAGAACTATGAGTTTTCATCGGCCCGCACCGGATGACCCCGCGGCCACTCACCCCGCGTCCGAAACCGGCGAGCCGCTACACCGCGATACATTACGGTACGCACTGTACCGTTACCCTGATGACCGCTGACAACGCCTGGCCCGGCCACCTGGGGGTGGTTCAGGTCAGATTCGCCCGCCCCACCGACCGGCTCGATGAGGTGATCCACTTCTACGTCGAAGGGCTCGGCCTGCGCGAGCTCTACCGGTTCGCGAACCACGCCGGCTACGACGGGGTGATGCTCGGCCTCCCCGGCACCGGCTATCACCTGGAATTCACCACCCACGCCGACGGAAGCCCCGGTAACGCGCCGAGCAATGACAACTTGCTGGTGCTGTACTTCGAATCGGAGGCGCGGATGTTCGAGACAGTCCGACGACTCGGCGACTTCGGCGCCGAACCGGTCCCCACCGAGAACCCCTACTGGGCCGCCCACGGCGCCCTGGCGTTCCCGGACCCGGACGGCTGGCAGGTCGTACTCGTCCCGCGGCCGGTGTTCTGATGCCGGGACGCACCCGCGACAAGCGGATCGACATCGCCGTGCTGGCGGCCGCGCGAACCCTGCTCGACGCCAAGGGTTACGCGGGTCTCACCATCGGGCAGGTCGCCGCGAGCGCCGGTACCCATCGCCCGGCGATCTATCGGCGCTGGCCGTCCAAACGACATCTGGTGGCCGCGGTGGTGGCCGATCTGCTCGGGCTCGAACCGACCCCGGACACCGGCGAGCTCCGCGCCGATCTGACCCGCTCCATGCGGGAATTGGTGACCGCCCTGCGCGATACCTCGCTGGGCCGGGTGTTGCCCGCCCTGGTCGCCGACCTCGCCGCCGATCCGGAACTGCGCGAAGAGCTGTGGTCCACCGTGTTCGGCCCGCGCCGCGAGACCACGGCACGTGCCCTGCGCGCCGCGATCGACCGCGGCGAGATCGACCCGGGCACCGATATCGATTTCGTACTGGACGCGGTCGCCGCACCGATCTACTTCCGGGCCCTGTTCGGACATCTGCCGCTGTCCGACGAACTGGCGGGCCACTCGGTGGACACGGTGCTCGCAGCGATCCGCCGCACCGGATGACATTGCGACCGCGGCGCCGGGTGGAGATGCGTCACACCGTGCCGTTGGTCACCGGTCCGGAACGAAACGGGCGGTACGGTAGGATCACTTCAGTACCCGCGCCCGATGCGCACACATGTACTCTCCGTCGCGGATCATTAGCCTTTTCGCGTCGGGACCCGCGACGCCGCCACCTCGAGTAGGCGCGGACAGATGGTCCGAACGGACGTCGCGGTATCACCTCCGATGCCGAAAGGCGCTCATACCTTCATGCTTGCCAACACTGCTGCCGCGCAGACGTTCACCGACCTCGACGTCCCGGCCGATATCGTCGCGAAGCTCGCGGAGAGCGGTATCACCGAACCTTTCCCGATCCAGAACGCCTCCCTGCCCGACACCCTCGCCGGTCGCGATGTCCTCGGCCGTGGGAAGACCGGCAGCGGTAAGACCCTGGCGTTCGGAATCCCGGTGGTCGCGCTGCTCGCCGGCGCGGCGCGCGCCCCGGGCCGGCCCACCGGGCTGATCCTGGCGCCCACCCGGGAACTCGCCACCCAGATCGCCGCGGCCGTCGCTCCGCTGGCGGAGGTGTGTGGCCTGCGGGTGACCACCGTTTTCGGCGGGGTGCCGGTGAACCGCCAGATCAAAACCCTCAAACAGGGTGTCGATATCGTCGTCGCCTGCCCCGGCCGGCTCGAGGACCTGATGCAGCAGCGGGCGCTGTCGCTGGACGCCGTGCGTATCACGGTGCTCGACGAAGCCGACCATATGGCCGACCTCGGCTTCCTGCCCGGCGTGATCCGGATCCTCACGGCCACACCGCGCGACGGCCAGCGCCTGCTGTTCTCGGCGACATTGGACAACGGCGTCGGCAAACTGGTCGACCGTTTCATGCACGCGCCGATCTCGCATTCGGTCGACGAGGCCGCCGCACCGCCGCCGAAGATGACCCATCACATCTTCGAGGTCGAAGGGGCGGCGGCGAAGAAGGACCTCGTGCGCGCGCTCGCCGCGGGCAGTGGGCGCCGCATCCTGTTCATGCGCACCAAACATCACGCCCGCCGGCTCGCCGGGGAACTCACCCGCGCGGGTATCGCCGCCGTCGACCTGCACGGCAACCTCTCCCAGCCCGCGCGTGACCGCAACCTCGCCGCCTTCGCCGCGGGTACCGCCAGGGTCATGGTCGCGACGGATATCGCCGCACGCGGTATCCACGTCGACGATCTCGAACTGGTGGTGCACGTCGATCCGCCCGCCGAACACAAGGCATACCTGCACCGGTCCGGCCGCACGGCGCGCGCGGGCACCGAAGGCACGGTGGTGACGCTGGTACTGCCCGAGCAGCGCAAGGATGTGGCGGCGCTGCTGCGCAAGGCCGGGATCGATGCGCGCCCGCGCCCGGTGACCGTCGATTCCCCGATCATCGCCGATCTGTCGGACGGCACGGGTCTCATCGAACCCGTCGCCCACCCGGCGCCCAGCGCGGCCGAGCCGGGTACCCCGCGCGGGACCACCGGCGGATCCCGCAACGGCCGGCGTGGATCGCGCGGCCGCCGGGGCGGCGCCGGTGGGCATGCCGAAGTGGTGCGCTCCGATGGGCGCGAGACGACCACCCCGCGGGGTGGGGAGCGCGGTCGCGCGGAGAACACCGCGAAACGGTCGCGGCAGGGTGAACGGTCCGGCGCCGCCGAACACGCGGGTGCGCGCGGATCCGCCGGGCGGCGGGGAAATGCCGCGGGACGGTCCGGGGCCCGGGCCACCGCGGCGGGTCACAGCGCCCGGCAGTCCGCCGCGCCGACGCGGCGGCAGCCGGAGCAGGGCGCCGGGCAGTCCGGCGGTTCGGCTCGGACGAGCGGCGCGCGCACCCCGCACAGCGATCCCGCGCGCGCCGGGCGCCGGTCCCGCCGGGCGACCCGTCCGGCCGGCTGATCACGGGATAACGTCGCCGGTCGGTCGATACATCACCGCCCGCCTCCGCATATCGCGGAGGCGGGCGGTTCTGTCGCGGGATATCAGTGGGCGAGTACCGGTTCGCCTTCGGCCGGTTCCGGGAGCGTGCTCGGCATCAGCACCGCGAGCACCACCGCGCCGAGGACGAACACGCCCGCGGCCCAGGTGAAGCTGGTGGTGTAGCTCTCGATGGCCGATTGCGCGACGATGATTCGGTCCGGGGTCCGGGCCGCCAGATAATCACTGGAGGCCGAGGCCGCGATGGTGCTCAGCAGCGCCGTACCGATCGACCCGCCGACCTGCTGGCTGGTGTTGATCATCGCGGACGCGACCCCGGCATCGTCGTGCCGCACACCCGAGGTCGCGCTCTGGAACGCGGTCGACATCGCGCCACCGAGACCCAGCCCGAGCAGGATCAGCCCCGGCAGGATATGGGTGGTGTACCCGGTGTCCAGCCCGATACGAGTCAGCCAGGCCATGCCGAGGGCGGCGATCGCGAACCCGCCGCTGACGACCACCTTGGGCCCGAGTTCGGGCAGCAGCAGCGACGGTGTCGTGGTCGAGGAAGCGACCATGGCGGCGACCATCGGCAGGAACGCCACACCGGTCATGATCGGCGAGTAACCCAGCGTCAGCTGCATGTAGTAGGTCAGGAACAGGAAGATCGCGAACATCCCGATGCCCATGACGAACACCGCGAGATAGGCGCCGCCACGGGTGCGGTCCAGCACGATGCGCAGCGGCAGCAGCGGATGGGCCACCCGGGTCTCCAGCCAGACGAACACCGCCAGCAGTGCCGCGCCGCCGATGAGGAACGCCAGGGTGGCCGAGTTCGTCCAGCCGTCGCTCTCGGCGTGGGAGAAACCGTAGACAACACTGAACAGCGCGGCGGTGACCGCGACGGTACCCGGGATATCGAGCTTGGGCCGCGCCCCACCGGTATGACGGGCCAGCAGCAGTACCGCTCCGACCAGCGCGACCGCCGCGAACGCCAGGTTCACGAACATCACCCAGCGCCACGAGGCCCATTCGGTGAGGGCACCACCGAGCAGCAGACCGATGGCGCCGCCGGTGCCGGCGACCGCGCCGAAGATTCCGAAAGCCTTGGCCCGTTCCGACGGCTCGGCGAAGGTCACCGTGAGCAGCGACAGCGCTGCCGGTGCGAGCAGCGCGCCGAATACACCCTGACCGACCCGGGCCGCCACCAGCATCTCGAAGTTGGTGGCCGCGCCGCCGACGGCAGAGGCCACCGAGAAGCCGATCAGGCCGACGATGAAGGTGTTACGCCGCCCGAACAGGTCGCTGAGGCGACCACCGAGCAACAGCAGGCTGCCGAAGGCGAGGGCATAGCCGGTGATCACCCACTGCCTGCTCGCATCGTCGAATCCCAGGTCACGCTGGGCTTCGGGAAGCGCGATGTTCACCACGGTCGCATCGAGTACGACCATGAGCTGAGCGACGCCGAGCACGGCGAGAACCCACCACCGCAGCGCGTGCGAACCGCGCCTTCCCGACGATATTTCCTGCGCGGAAGGACCGCGATCGATCGTGGTAGTCATCTCGCCCCTTGGGAGAAGGTTGGATTGAGGAGAAGATCGGGAAAACGGAGGAACTACCTCCGCTTATATGAAGGCTAACACAATAACGGAGAAGGCGCCTCCGCTTAATCCCGGCGTTGATAGAATGACGGTGTGAAACACGCCACGACCCTGCGCGGACCCCGGCGGCTGCGCGCCGACGCCGCACGCAATCAGCAACGCATCGTCGAGGCGGCCCGTGAACTGTTCGCCGATCGCGGGTTGGAGATCACCCTCGACGATGTCGCCGAGCAGGCGGGTGTGGGCGTGGGCACGGTCTACCGCCGCTTCGCCAACAAGAAAGAACTCATCGCCGAGGTCTTCGAACACAACCTCAGCGCATTCGCCGACCACGCCGAGGCCGGCCTGCGCGATCCCGACCCCTGGCTCGGCCTGGTCCAGTTCGTCGAATACGCCTGCCGGCATCTGGCCGTCAACCGCGGATTCAGCGAGGTCATCCTCGAACTCGACCTCGACACCGAACGTTTCCACGGCCTGCGCGACCGGATCAAACCCGCCGTGGCCGCGATCGTCGACCGGGCCCGCAAGGCCGGCGTGCTACAGCCCGATATCGAACCGTCGGACCTCTTCGCGATGATCCATATGGTCGACGGCCTGGCCGAATTCGCCAAACCCATCAACCCCGAGATCTGGCGCCGCTATATGGCCATCACGCTCAACGGTATTCGCGCCGACAATGTCGCCCGGCAAGAACTTCCGGTCCGCGCGCTGACCGACGACGAGGTCGACCAGGCGAAGTCCGCCAAGGCCGCACCCTGCGCCGGACGCCGCCGCTGACCGGTTCAACGGGAGCGGCCGTGAAAGCCGGGCACCAGTTCATCGCGATACGCCGGCGAGCGACGGTCGAGGCCCTATCTGTCCGAGTCCGAAAGATCGCGGTGACAAGGGAATCGCCGGCCGGTATCGGGCGCGCCGGCCGGTACCACGGCGAGGCCGATCGACTCGGCAGGTCGGGTCCGACGGCGACCTCGTCCGGCGTCACCGCTGATGCAGCTCTCGATGACCGTCGAACAGCGCCACCCCGCCAGAAGTCGACGAACGAATCATTCACCCACGTGCCATGACGAACCCTTCGGGTAGACCCACCGAAGCAAGGACCGATGCATCGAGATCCCATCGCTTCGGCCGGAGATAGCTTGCGTCGCAGGGTGAAGCCCCGACCGGCCCTGTGCCCGACGGCTGCCATTTCAGCGGTCGACGCGTAACGTGTGCCGGTCGACCGCGCTGCCGGCACCTACGCCGAAACGGCCGCCGCAGCCGACCGCAGGGCCGCTGTCGCCACACCGGGTCGCCCGCCGACCGACCGCACAGCGCCGCCACCGGCCTGCTTCCGGCGGCGCCGCCCGCACTGCTCCGGACCCACGCGGCAACAGTCGTTCCGCCGATCTCCGCGCTCATAACGTGACGAGCAGCGATTCGGTACGTACCGACCAGCACCGAACGTGGATCCGGCACAGGGTTTCTTCTACAGTCCTTGCCCCGAGCTGGTGCCGGGCTCCTCCTCGGGCGATTCACCTTCCGCGGCAGCTTCGCCCTCGGCCGGTGGCTCACCTTCCGCGGGAGGTTCACCGTTCGCCGGAGGCCGGCCGTTCGCGGGAGGCTGAGCCCCACCCGGAGGCGAACCTTCCCCAGGCGGCTGGCCCTCACCTGGAGGCTGGCCTTCCGCCGGGGGCTCACCTTCTCCAGGCGGCTGACCTTCCGCTGGAGGCTCACCCTCCGCGGGTGGCTCACCCTCTCCAGGCGGCTGACCTTCGCCCGGAGGCTGACCTTCACCCGGAGGCTGACCTTCACCCGGAGGCTGGCCCTCACCCGGAGGAACAGCCGGCCCCGGGTTGGGGGCAGGGGCGGAAGCGGGTGGTTCATCGGACTTCTCCTCATCGGGTTCGTCCTCGTCACCGCTGTCGCCTTCGTCGCCGAAGAGACCAGACCCCATCAAGCCCACGAGAGGGATCAAGTTCTCGAGGCCACCCATGCCGCCGCCACCGGTGCCGCCACCGGTGCCGCCACCGGTGCCACCGCCGGTGCCGCCACCGGTGCCACCGCCGGTCCCACCACCGGTGCCGCCACCAGTGCCACCGCCGGTCCCACCGCCGCTGCTGCCCGATTTGCTACCACCCGAACCGAGTTCGTCTGCGGAGAGTTCACCCGACCCGAGGCCGTCCGGTCCGAACAAACCCGAGTCGGAGTCGTCGCCTGGGGTCGTCGGAGTGGTCGGCGTAGTCGGAGTGGTCGGCGTGGTCGGGACCGTCGGAGGGGTCGGAGTAGTGGGAACAGTCGGAGGCGTCGGAACTGTCGGAGGCGTCGGAACCGTCGGAGGCGTCGGAACCGTCGGAGGCGTCGGAACTGTCGGAGGCGTCGGAACCGTCGGCTTCTCGTCCGCACCAGGAATGTCGGGGGTTTCTTCTGCCCCGGGAGTCTCCTCCGCCCCGGGAGTCTCTCCGTCGGAGCCCATCTGGGTAAGCGCATAGATACCACCAACACCGGCCACTGCAGCACCGGCGGCCATCATCTTCCTCCTGCTCTTACCCGAGCCGGAACCGGAGCCGCTACCAGAGCCGGAACCGCTACCCGAACCGCTCCCAGAGCCAGCACCGGAACCGCTACCAGAGCCGGAACCGCTACCCGAACCGCTCCCAGAGCCAGCACCGGAACCGCTACCAGAGCCGGAACCGCTACCCGACCCGCTCCCAGAGCCAGCACCGGAACCGCTACCCGACCCGGCACCGCTACCCGACCCGCTCCCAGAGCCAGCACCGGAACCGCTACCCGACCCGGCACCGCTACCCGAACCGCTCCCAGAGCCAGCACCGGAACCGCTACCCGACCCGGC
>NZ_JBFAHF010000058.1:0-29293 GCF_040654015.1 Nocardia sp. NPDC050799 | reverse complement strand
ACAACGCATCCGGGACCAGTCTCTGAGCAAGCCTGTCGACCACGGGTCACATCATGCCGGACAACGAATTACGCCCACGTAAGACACCCTGTAAGGCCGTCGACGACCCGCAGGCTGCTCGGCTCATCACCGGCGGCCCGCCCCGAAGATGCGGTGAACCTTGTCCACGATCACCCACCACCCCGCCGACTTCCACGGCGAGCTCGAAAATATCCTCGTCAGCGGCCATGCCGCGCTGCGCCAGCGACGTAGGTTCAACATGCAACGCGATGGACGCCAGCTCCTCAAGATTGTGGCGGTGATAACGCAGAATGCGGTCAGCGGTGGCGAGGTACTGATATCGGTATCCTTACGCGAACTGCCCTCCACCGCTCATCATTTCTCCTCTCTTGATCTCTAGCGTGGCGAACCGGCACGGCCGGGCACTCCGCTACTTCAGAGCCTGAGAACGCGTCTGGGAACCGGCTACGTGCTGGCCGCCGCCTTGCCCGCCAGACGGCGTGAGGTGGTCCAGATCATCGCGAGATAAACCATCGCTTCGTGATGATCGGGTCGTGTTTCGTAGTCACGAACACAACGACGGTGTTTGGTAATCCACGCGAACGTCCGTTCGACCACCCATCGCCGGGGCAATACCCGGAAACCGTTGAGGTCGTCGCATCGTTTGACGATCGTAACTGTGATCGACACAACAGTTTTCGCCCACAACACGAACCTTCCGGTGTAGCCGCCGTCGGCCCACACCAGAGTGATCGTCGAAAACTTCGCGCGCAACGCCGTCAGCAATCCGATCCCGCCGTCACGATCCTGGATCCCGGCGGTGAGCACCACCACTGTCAATAGCAAACCGGCAGTATCGACGGCGATGTGACGTTTGCGGCCGTTGATCTTCTTGCCCGCGTCGTACCCACGATGCCCGGCGTGTACGGTGTCCGCGCCGGCGACGGATTGGGAATCGATGATCGCCGCGGTCGGGGCCGGGTCGCGGCCCTCACCGATCCGAGCCCGGTCCCGCAACGTGTCGTTTATCCGGGTCCACGCACCAGCGGCGGTCCACCGCCGGTAGATGTCGTATACCGTTTTGGCCGGCGGGAAGTCCACCGGCAGTAGACGCCACGCGATGCCACCCCGCACCACATAGAAAATCGCATCCAAAATTAGTCGGCGGCAATGTAGTTCGCATCGCCCACCTTTTGCCGAGCTGATTGCCCGGCGGCGGCAGCAGCGGTTCCAGAATCGCCCACTGGGAGTCGGTCATCGACGATGGATCCCCGTGACCCGATGCCCTGACACTCCGGCACGGGCCGGACACGACGGACACACAACGGTAAGGGAAGATGGCACGCGAACTCCTGGTAGTTGACTGACTTCAGTAATCACTCCCTTACCAGGAGTTCACCCAATTCTCGAGTCACCCGGCGCCAACGGCTCGGGTTCTCAGACGTGCTCTCAGGCCCTATCGTCGGCCGTGGTCGGGACTGGTTTGGTGCCCTATCAAGCCCGTGCAGCAGCTCGTCCCGCTATCCAAGGCCCTTTTCGGCATCGCCCGCGGGCACGACGGCTCTGTCGCCGGGCTCCTTGAACCCCTTCGGACGGAGCGGTAACAGCCGACGTACTCAATCTGTCTGCTGATTCTTCCTTGCCCGCTCTGTCCGGAGGGCCCGTCCTTCGCCGGGGACGAACGTCCCGAGACTGGTGCGGAGAGGCGAACAGCTTCGCCGCTGCCTGAGCATGGCCCGGATTCCGTATGCGGAGGCCTCGAATTGCTGGCACAACAAAATGTTCCGCTCGCTACCAACCATCCTCACCGACGGTCACCGCGACTCGGCAGCCCACACCCGGATCACCCCTGCGGTCCGGTCTCACCACGGTGCCCTGCTACACCGCGGTGTGGGAGAACGTGACAGCGCTGCCGGTGACCGATCCAGGGTGAAACCTCGGGATCAAAATCCAACACCGCTTTCCGGTGGGTTGTGGAAAGTGATTGCGGTGTACCGGTCACAGGCCGGTTCCGATCCGGGCGACGATAGTTCGAGGGATTCGTCATCATCGTGGGGCGATGCCGACTCATTGGGGTGTGGGTGCCGAGCATCACAGAGGATCCGGCAGACTGTCACGCAACCGGGCATCACGGATTCTTCGAACCGGAACGGGCTCAGCCCTTCGATGCGGTGGAGGACCAATATCCGGATCACCAGGATCGGTGCGCAGAGACCCGCCGCCCGGTCGCGTGCGCACAGTCTCCGCGTCGGTACGGAGACCTGTTCAGTGTTCGTTCGCCAGAACCGGTCGTCGTGCGCACAGCCCAGCTGGGAGTCTGGTGTGCGGGCGAGGGGGCCGGTTCGTGCGCATGGTGCCGAGCGAAGAGTCGAGTGTGCGCACCGAGCAAGTCGGAATCGTGCGCACACCACAGTGGTCGTCCGCACGGACAACGTGCGCTGGCAGCGTCCACGATCACCACGAACCGTCGTGCGGTGAACGACGCCAGAACGCGTCGGCGACGATCGGGACGGGTCATGGCGATGGCCAGTCGGTAGGTGCCATGGGTTCGGGTGTGTGCGTGAGAGCAGCAACCGGCACGTGCGCACCACTGACAGGCTCGGTGGCCGTGATGCCTGCCCACGGCAGCG
This sequence comes from Nocardia sp. NPDC050799, assembly GCF_040654015.1. NCBI lineage: Bacteria > Bacillati > Actinomycetota > Actinomycetes > Mycobacteriales > Nocardiaceae > Nocardia > Nocardia sp. NPDC050799. The sequence goes on along the minus strand of NZ_JBFAHF010000058.1, from coordinate 26,663 downwards.
GCGACCACAGAACGGTGGTGCCGTGCGAACAGTCCAGATGCCGTTACCCAGCGACGCTGACGTTGAGCGCGGCCGCGGTGATCAGATCGATCAGTAGAACATGTGCACACGCGAAGTACGCACGCACCGCCTGGTTATGCCAGTGAATTTGGGCGTCGTTCGTCGGCGAATTTGGGCATCGGCGGCGGGGGTGATGGCGGTAGTGTGACGGCGAAATTTGACGTCACTGGACGGCCGAGCGAGAGGGTACGGCACGCAGCACGACGGTGCCGTCGGGTCAATTGCGCGATGTCATCCCGGGGGCTCGCAGCTCTGGCCTCCAGGGCCAGACAGGAAGATGACAAGGCCAAATCCGCACATCATGGCGAGAATCCCACAGCTACTCAATGTAAGTCGCAGTAGGCTGATCTGATCGCGACGGGCCCACAGATTAGCCAGCAGGACAAGCCCGCCGGCCAGCATGGTGACGGAGCCTGTGACCTGGAAGCTTTCGACAGCTGTGAACTTCGCGTTGCGTGAAGCTGGTCCACCATGGACCGCGTCACAGAAATCCGCGACTCCTCCGGTGAACAATACGTAACCACCGAGGAAGATGGCTGGTCCGAAAAGGAACGAGCTCACGACATAGGTCAATGCGAGTACAACCGGACGTTCCAAGGGCTTCACCATACGTACCGTAGTCGCCACCACCACTGGAGATGCCAGGAGCAGGAAGAACGGCCAACTGCAGTGGCAAGCCTTCTAAGATGGCTCGATCCACAAGGACCGGACCCGAGACCAAGCACACCGATCCTCGCATCGCAACCAAGATCACGACGTCAAAATTGGCCGATACGAACATCTCCCGATCCCGACCGACGTCCACATCCACCAATGAGTGACGTCACAGATGACCGATAAAACCACACCGCCCCTTCCTGAACTGCCGCTGTCCAGACCTACAGTGGGCGTCGTTCATGCCGGAAGTCCGGCCCGGTCGAATTCGCGTTGCAGCCGCGGTCGGCGGCGGTGGGTTTCCCGGAGTTCGAGCACGAATCGGTCGACCTCGGCCTGCTGGTCGGTGCCGGCGGCAAGTGTGCGCATCTTCTTCAACCGGCGGGCCGCAATCTGATAATGCTGGGCCCCGGCCTCGGTCAACTCGCCGACGACCAGATCGGTGAGCGCCGGCAGCACGGCGAGCGGGTCGATCTCTTCGTAGACGGTGACCAGTCGGCTCCAGGTGTCGGCGTCCCGCAGCTGCAATGAATGCGCCAGGCGCCACGCCGACTCGGTGTCCCGCAAGGTCTGCAGCGCGAACAGGACCGCCTGCCGCGGACTCGATGACAACCGTTCGAGTATCTCGTCGCGGTAGCCGGGCCACCCGTCCCCGGCGCAGGTATACAGGCGGGCCGCGGTATCGGCCGAGGGCCAGCGCGTGAACACCTCCCGCCGGGCCGCGAGTTCCTCGGTAGGCCGGTGCTCGGCGAGAAGCCTGCACCAGTATTCCCCGGCCTGCTGCGCCTGGTGACCGCTATCGAAATCAGCGCCTGCCTTCGCCCAGTCCAGTGCCAGATCGATGTGCCCTATTTCGGTGAGCGCGACGGCGGTCTCGGTCAGCCAGGCCGCGACTTTGCGGTCCCGGGCGTGGGTAGCGATGATCGCGTCCACGTCCCGGTCGAGTACCGCCAACCGGCGAGCGTTCCATTCCAGAGTGGACCGGACATGCCGGCCCTCGGCCCACCCCCGCCATCCCGCGTGATCGGTGTGCCAGGGTGGGCTGTCCGGTGACTGTGGTATGGGTGGTTCCGGTCCGAGGCCGGCGGCGATCTCGGCCAGCGCGCTCCGATACAACGCGACGCCCTTGTCGCCGAGAGCGGGTGCGTAGGCGAGAGGGTCGAGTTCGAAGTAGTCGACCTCGCCCTCGAACTGGAACTTCATCATCCATGCCACCAGCCTGGCCGCCGGTGGTTTCGCAGCTGCGGCGGTGTCCGCGTGCAGGCGTAGTAAGCGACGGACGGCGTCGCCGATGAGGCCGCTGGAATCGTCGGCGCGGGCAATGACCTTCATCGCGCCGGCGAGGGCCTTCTGCGTCACCGCGAACACTTCTTGCAGGTCGTCGCCAGCGGCCACAGCATCGTCGAGGACGTCGACCGCCTCGTGCATCTGCCGGCCGTGCACATTCGATGCACTCCACCGATGCAGGTCGGTGCGGGTGCGGATCAACGGCAGCGCGACATCGGCGAGATCGGACACGACCACGATTATGCCTCGAACGACCCTGGCGGTTACTCGCCCGAATGGAGGGTGGCGCAGCCTGGCTGCATTCGATGGGAGGGCGGCCGTTGGGCGGTCGCGTGCCGGTCTCCGGGTCGGCGGAGACCGGCAGGCACCGGCCCTATTTCTTCGATGCGTCCGGTCAGCCCGGCTCGGATGATGAGGACGTGGCGGCCAGGGGATGTGGTTCCCCGGTCAGATGCGCGACCGCGGTCGCGACCTCGGTGATCGTTGCCCTGGTGTAGATGCCGGTGACTCCCCCGCCTGTTTGGCTGTGGCGGGCGAATTCCCGGGCGACGGCAGTGCCGTAGTGGCGCTCGACCCAGGTCATGGTGGTGTGGCGTAACCAATGGATCGAGATACCGTGGGTAAGTACCCAGGGCAGGTGTTTACCGATTCGTTCGAACAGGTGGTTGTAGCGGCGGCGGGTGATCGGTGTGCCGTTTCGGGTGCGTAGCAGTGGCTCAGATGCGGGGGCGCCGCGTTGTTCGGCGTGGCGGCACAGGGCTTGCATGAGGGTCGGTGAGATCGGTTGCCACAGCTGCGTGCCACCTTTCTCTCGGAGCAGAATCACCGACTGCACCGGATCCAGATCCTGTGGCCGCAATGCCAGTGCGCCGGCGCGGCGGCAGGCGGTTTCGGTGTGCAGGCGCAGGATCAGGGTGTCGAGTTCGGGGTCGTTGCCGGTGGTCGCGGCGACTTCGACGAGTTGCGCCAACAGATCGGTGGGCAGGGCCCGGTGGTTCGATCGGGTGCGTTTGGGTTTGGTCAGCCGGGTCGCGGGGTTGTCGCGAGGGTCGATGAGCCGGCTGTCCTCGGCGTGCTTGTACAGCTTGCGCAGCGCGTCTGACGTGGCGTACGACTTCGTTGCCGCCGCGGTCGGAGCGGCGGATCACCCGGGCGGCGCGGATCTGTTCACACAGCACCTGCAGATCTGCGGTGGTGGGTTCGTCGAGTCGTCGTTCACCCCAGCCGGGTTGGGCGAGGATCTTGTTCCAGTAGGTGCAGTAGTGCTCACGGGTGCGGCCCGCGGGCATCCGTTCGATCGTGGCGGGGATGAAGTCGGCGAAGGTCGGTGCGAGACGGGCAGTCTCGGCCGACGCTCGGGCGTCGAGATCGGCGACGGTGAGACCGAAGCGTTCCATCATCATCTGGACCGCAGCAATATCGGCCTGGGTACCAGCAGTCATTCGGGTGCCCCTTCGGCGAAGCGGCGGGCGAGGATGTCGTCGACGACGTCGGTGGGATAGACGACCAGCAACGCGTGGTCGGGGTCGGCGGCGAGCAGTACTCGCTCGCGGATGCGGATTCCGGCGGCGTGCCGGAAGGCGGCCGGGATCGAGATGTGGCCGTATTTGGTGACGCCGCGGCGGCCGTGTCCGGGGCGGGTGATCAGGACGAGGCCGCCGGTGACGCGCCAGGACAGCAGGTCGCCGGGGTGCCAGTCGAGGGCGTCGACGATGGCTTTGTCGACGACACGCCCGTTGGTGTCGACGGGCCGGATGCTGTGCACGGCCCTTGACCGCACGGGCTCCCCGAGGGTCGCCATCGGCAGGGCGGAAACCCGAGGCGAAGACGGACGAATCGCCCAAGCCAGGTCCGGCAGCGAAGGAGGGAAGCAACGGCCGCAGTGTGTCATCGGACACAATTTTCACCTCCACTCGGGGTGAAACCGCAGGTCGCAGAGTTGAGCGGAAAACGGGTGTCCAGGCAGTGCACGGACACGGTTTTTGGGGCACAAATGCAGCAAAAAAGTGTCCGGAGGGGGAATCAACCACTACGCCCACGCACTGACCAGGGAACATGTCCTGCATATCGAGTAGTAAACGCCGGATACGCACCCAACTGGTTGATCGACCAAGCTCCTACTGAACAGGTTGCCGCGTCGGCTGCGGCCTTCCTCTCGCTAGCCGAGGAAGTAGGTGTCGACTTTCTCACCGGAATCCAAGATTCGTCCGAAGCCACGCCGAGCTGCGCCGTCAGCTCGACCGATCCGACGAACGCGACCTGCACGTCGGGCGAGAAGGCTCGTTCGAGCAGCCCGAGATAGTCCGACATGCTCTGGTCCAGCATTATGGCCTGGTACTCCGCGGCGAGGTGCTCGTCGAGTGTGCGCTGCTCGTCGAGGTAACGCTCGACCAGCGCCGCCTCTCGCTTGGGCAACGACGATGCGAGGGCCTTGTACATCGCGGTGCCGACCGTGGTGCCGGTGACGGCGCCGAGGACCGGGATGGGGATTGTGGCCTGGCCGACGAAAGCGGCCAGCGCGCGTACTCACTACCCGGGACCTTGGATATGCGGGATATCGGTTTCGCTGGGGCAAGCGGTAGTACCGGTAGCCTACTGTGTGTCGGCAGCCGTGCGAGGAATCGAGGCCGAATATGCCGAACCTTCGGATGCGTCGCGATGAGTACTTCGCCGAGGGAGCGAGCCGATATCGGCTCGGCGTTCATCGCCTCGTCGGACCTCCACATTTTTGCCGTTCGCGGTGCATCCGACTCATCCCGTGATGTTTGCCGCCCGGGTCGATAATCCTCTGGAGAGAGGATCCTCATGGGGCGAGGATGTGGTGTGAGGTGCCCCAGTGGACGACCCCGGACCGGTATCCAATGTCCGCAAGCAAGACTACAGTCGCGGGGGAGAACGACAGTTACCGAGGCGTCTGCGGGGCGCACATTCCATGTGGCCCGGACGCGCCGACCGTACGAACCCCGTTCGAGTGGAAACCGCACATTCGGAGGGTCTGGGCATGGCCCGACACACAAGGTCCGAGAGACAGGAACCACACGTGAGCGACCCTCCACGCCCCGTAGCCGATGGCGTGCGGGCAAGCAGGCGTGGCCGACCTGATCGGCCGACGGCGACCGGTCGCCGCGGCCAGGTCGCCGGCATCGATCGAGTTACCGCGATACTGGCTGTTGTCACCTTTATATTGCTCGGCGCAGGTGTCGGTGATATCTCGCATTCGGTGTTGCAGGCGATCATGGCAGCCGCGGCGATAACGGCGGGCCTTGTCATCACGTTGACGATCCTGCGGCCGTCGCGGTGATGCATCTACTCGGTCGGCTCGCGCGCAACACCAGGGCAGTGATGTCGTCGACCGTGTCATCGGGATCGGCGGCTGTGCTTATGGCCGCGGTATAGCGAGGCCGGCGGTCGGCCGGTCCGTGAACGGAACCGTGCCGTAGATACTCGGCCGGGAACCACAAGGTGGACCACCACCAGCACACAGAGAGCCACGGGTGCCATCCAAACAATCGTGGCGTGTCGAGGCCGAGTCAGTCGCCGAACCACGGCAGCTCTTCGGGGAGGCCGGCAGACCACACGATGAGACTGTGCTTGCCCGGAGCCTCCGTGAGGTGGATGTCCATTCCCGCGGCCTGTGTCGGAGGCCAGAGCGTTGGTGACATGGTCGCCCCAGCCGAGAGGCGGGTGGCCGACCACCTGCACCACTGTGGGGGCGGCGACGTTTGTAGTGGACGTTCCACCAGGGATATGCGGCGTTGATCTTCAGCCTCGACGACCGGGTAGCCGACCTCCGCAGCGCGAGCTGCAGCGAATTCAGGGTCTCCCTCCGGGCCTTCCCCGATGTCACCGGCGACCCCTCCTTCCCAATATCTCTAAAACAGAGGGGCGCCAGGGGGACAATCTCAATAACGGCTTCTCTCTGGTCAAGCGCCGACCAGCTCAGACGTACCGCTATCTCGGAGCATAATTCGGCAGACGACGTCGGCGAGCTGGCGTTTCAGGTATCGGAGCGCTTCCTTGTGGCCTTCCTGTGGGTTCCGGCGGCGGCGCATCGAGGCGATGCCGGTAGCGGCGGATAACGCATCGAGTGCCGTTCGGACCGCATGTTCCTACTGCGGGGTCGGATGCGGCGTCACGCCGATGTGCTCGCCGCGACGGCCGGCTGCGCTGGATTGCCAGAACAGTACTTGTCGGTGAAACAGCGCTCGCCTACACGATCCAGATGCGGTCATCCTGGGCCGTTCCGGGCCGGGGGCCAGTCACCTCGGCGTTGTCGACCACAAACTCGACAGGCATGACATTTCTGTGCCGCACATCACGCAACATCGTGTCATGTCCCGGTGGTCCGCGGTGTCTCGTGGGTATGAACGAACACAAGGCACGCCACAGGGCAATAGTCATCGGCGGCGGCTATGCCGGGACGATGGCGGCAAATCATCTGCGGCTGCGCAACGACGTCGAGATCACGCTCGTGAATCCCCGTCCGAGGTTTGTCGATCGAGTCCGGTTGCACCAGTGGGTGGCCGGAACTGGTGGTGCGATGGTCGACTACCGCACGCTGCTCGGTGAGGGCATCGAGTTGGTTGTCGGCAAGGCCGTGCGCATCGACGTCACCTCCCGCGTCGTGCGGCTGGCGTCCGGGGGCGCGCTGGACTACGACCATGTCATCTATGCGGTCGGCAGCTCCGCGGCGATACCTTCGGTGCCCGGCGCGGCCGAGTTCGCTTTCCCGATTGCTGAATTCGAATCCGCGAAGCGGCTGCGCGCCAGGCTGGACGATTTACCCCTCGACGCTCCGGTCACGGTGGTCGGCGGCGGACCGACCGGTATCGAGATCGCCGCTGAACTGGCCGAACAAGGACGTGCGGTCACGCTGGTGTGTGGTGGAGGCCTGATGCCTTCGTTGAGTGCGCCGGGGCGCCGGTACGTCGTCAACTGGCTCTCCCGGCACGATGTCACCGTGGTCGAGGGCAGCCCGGTGACCGAGGTCCGGCCGGATACGGTGGTCTTCGCCGACGGGGCGGTGCGTCCGAGCGCGCTCACCGTCTGGACCACTGGTTTCGGCGTGCCACAGTTGGCGGCCGAGAGCGGGCTGCGTACTGATACGCTCGGCCGCCTGGTCACCGACGAGACGCTGACCAGCATCGACGACCTCCGCATCGTGGCAACCGGCGACGCCGCAGCGCCGTCGGATCAGCCGCTGCGAATGAGCGGCCAGGGGGCGGGGCCGCTCGGGGTTCAGGCCGCCGACACCGTGCTGAACCATATCGCGGGCACCGAACCCGCGGTGATCGACCTGGCACTCACGGGGACATGTCTCAGTTTGGGCCGACACGTCGGCATCCGGCAGCTCGCCCGCAGAGACGACACCGCGATGAATCTTTACATCGGCGGGCGTGCCGGCGCGAAAATCGAGGAGATGACCTGCAAGATCGGAGTAGGGAAGATCCGTCGCGAGGCACGCAATCCGGGTTCGCTGGCCTGGCCGAAGGGTGGACCACGTCCCGGACAGTCGGACCTTGCCGCGCCGGAGGTGCGAACCGCATGACGACCGACGGGCATGCCGAGCGGTTCACCCTGCTGCGACCGCTGCTGTTCACAATCGCCTATGAAATCCTCGGCTCGGCCACCGAATCCGACGATGTGCTGCAGGACAGCTATCTTCGGTGGGCGCAGGTGGACCTGACGACTGTGCGCGACACCAAGTCATATCTGGCACGACTGGTCACCCGTCAGGCACTCAACGCCGTGCGGGCCGGGACGCGCCGTCGCGAGGACTACATCGGCCCGTGGCTGCCCGAGCCGCTGCTGGTCGACGAACGGGACGCATCGGCCGACCTGGTGCTCGCCGAGTCGGTGTCGATGGCGATGCTCGTACTGCTGGAAACACTCACTCCGGACGAGCGTGCGGTGTTCGTGCTGCGTGAGGTGTTCGGCTTCCGCTACGACGAGATCGCCGCAACGGTCGGCAAATCGGTGATGACCGTACGCCAAGTGGCACACCGCGCCCGCTCCCATGTGCACTCGCGGCGTAGACGTTTCGAGCCCGTCGATCCAGCGGAGATCGCGCGGATCACCCAGCAGTTCATGGCAGCGGCGACCACTGGTGACACCGCCGGGCTACTCTCGCTCCTCGCCCCCGACGCCACCTGGATCGCCGACAGCGGCGGGAAGGTCACCGCGGCACGCCGGCCGGTTACGGGCGCAGAGAAGGTGGCCGCGGTCCTCGTAAATCTGTTCCACACGAGGTGGCAGACATCGGATATCCGGATCGAGATGGTCAACTGCAACAACACGCCGGCGATGATCGCCCACCGGGGCAACCTGATCGAAGGCGTCTTCCTGATCGAGATCTTCGCCGGGAAGATCACCAATTTCTACGCCATCCGCAACCCGGACAAAATCGCAACGGTGAATGTCTTGCGCCGGATCAGCCGATAATAGCCTGACGATACGCGGCCGCTAGCTATCCGGCAACCTCTGACAGAGAGGTAACTTACGGTCGGTCGACTCGGCACAAGAATCGATCTTTCTCCCATTTCGACCGGCCGTCGATCGTACCCACCGACACAAAGTTCACAAGACGGTGTAGCGCGCAGCGATTTCGCTGCTCGCATCACATTCCGCACAGCTACATCGTCGGAACAGTAAGGAGAACTGCTATTGCGGAAAGGACCGTCGACGGCTCGGCGGCCGACCCCAGCGCCTTGCGATCGCACGGCACCAGAATCACGAGAATCAGAACTTTGCACACATGATACGAAGGAAATCTACATGCGAGACAATAAAGTGCGAGTCTGCTCAGCGCTCACGGCATTCGTTGCTGTATCGCTGGTGACCACCGTGCTCAGTGGCTGCGGAGCAGCCGAGGAGAAACAGACATCCGAAGCGGACCGGACGGAAATTCTCGAACTCGAGGTAGCGAACGACCAGTACGCGGCCCTGGATCTCGACCGGCCGGGAGCAAGCGTGGGTGATATGGACGTATTCTCCGGAAACGCCGTAATCGACGGGCGGAAAGTCGGCCGTGGGGGCGGCTCGTGCCAGACGATACACGTCGACGGCGAAACGATCACGATGCAGTGTCTGCTCACAATGGAACTCGAAAACGGTTCCGTCACAATGCAGGCCCTCTGGGTGAAAGGTCCCAGCCCACTCGATATGGCCGTCACCGGCGGCACCGGCGCCTACCGTCATGCACGGGGCACTGTTCGTTTCTGGGACATCGGAACACCGAACGAGAGAGTGCGGGCCGAGATCGTCCGTTGATTTCACATCGGCGAGGAGAATCCATGAACTCACCGGAACACGTGAACGAACCGGCCGAGAGCCGAGTTCGAACGACCACCACGCCTCAACACTCAACCGCCGAGAACGCGGACGTACTCACCCGGAGGCGTTGGAGCCGAATCCGCCCTATTGTTTTTTGGGCCACCACGATTGTCATCGTGGCGGAGTTGACTGCCGGATCGGTGTGGAACCTTCTGACGATCGAATGGGTGGAAGTACAGCTGCACCACCTGGGGTACCCACACTTCCTTGCCTACATCCTGGGTGTGTGGCAGGCCGCCGCAGCTGTCGCGATCCTTGCGCCCAAGCTCCCACTGATCAAGGAATGGGCCTACGCGGGTGCGCTCTTCCTGTGGTCGGGTGCCGTGGCATCGCACCTCTCGGTCGGCGACGGTCTTGAATCGTGGTGGGTGCCGCTGATGTTCGGCATGTGCGCCGTCGCGTCCTGGGCGTCCAGACCGGCCGACCGTCGACTCCCGCAGACCGGGCTCGGCCGGACCCGCGCCGCCGACACCGGCCGGGATCAAGTGGCCGGGCCGCCGGAAATCCGGGCGCGCGCGTGGATCGCCCCGGTCGGGTTCCTCGTCGTTCTGTACGCCGTTTCCTACCTCACGTTGCCCGCGGTCGAAGACGCCATGCACGAACAGGCGGTTGAACTCGGCTGGATCGACGACTGATACTCCCGCATCAGCTCGTGATGCAACCGGCGTCGACGCTGGTAGCGCATTTGCGCTGTCGGGCGCCGTCACACGCGTTCGTCGACTCGCGGCCTTCGGGGATGTCAAGGCCCCTCTATGCGATAACTGGGCCGGACGGTTTACGGATCCACCCGACCCCGCTACTGTAGCGATCACTACATCATGTAGTGATCGCTACAGTAGGAGGGATAGGCTTGGAGTCGAGTCGCAATCTCGAGTGCAGGAGCACCAGTTGACGGGGGAAGCCAAACACCGACGCACCCGCGCCAACGGTGAGGAGTCACGGCTCAGGATTCTGGACGCAACGGTCGAAGTGGCAAGCGAACGCGGCTACGAGGGGACTTCGATCGCGCTGGTGAGCGCGAAATGCGGTTTACCGGCCAGCTCGATCTACTGGCACTTCAAAGACAAAGACGACCTCATCGCCGCGGTGATCGAGCGAAGTTTCGGCAGTTGGCTCGGCGCGATGGCGATCCCGGATGGGTCCACCCCGCGAGATCGCCTCATTGCGATGTCGATGCAGATCGCCGAAGGCCTGCTCGAGACGCCGGACTTCCTGCGCCTGGGACTGATGCTCGCGCTCGAACGGCGACCTGTCGAAGCCAAGGCGAGGGTGAAGTTTCTCGAGGTTCGACGTGACGCCCACGACCGAGTGTCCGCGGCTATCCGGCAATTCGCTCCGGGGATGCGCCCCGGTTCGATCGAGCTGCTGACCACCTACGCCATTGCCGCCGCGGATGGACTGTTCATCGCCCATGAGATCGGCGGCGACGAGGTCGACCTCCGCGCACTGTTCGAGCTACACGGCTCACTCGTCTACGAAGCGGCCCGCCGCCTGGTCGAGCGAGACTCCGGCACAAACACCTATCAAGGAGAGTCATGACCAGCGGACGAATCGATACACACCAGCACATCATTCCCCCCGAGTATCGACGGCTTCTCGACGAGCGCGGCCTCTCCGCGGGCCGATGGCCCACTCCGGAGTGGGCTCCCGAGGCGGCATTGGCCCTCATGGACTCTTCGAGCATCGCCACCGGGATCTTGTCGGTCAGCTCCCCCGGGGTACATCTGGGGCCCGGGGCCGAAGGAAGGACGATCGCACGCCGCGTCAATACCTATACCGCCGAAGTGGTGAAGGACCGGCCCGACCGATTCGGGTGTTTCGCCAGTGTTCCTCTGCCCGATGTCGACGGGTCCCTCGAAGAGATCGCGCACGCATTCGACGAACTCGGTGCCGACGGAGTCGTCTTGATGTCACATGCCGACGGCAAATACCTCGGCCACAAGGACTTCGAACCACTGTGGGAAGAGTTGGACGCCCGGAATGCGGTGGTGTTCATCCACCCGACATCGCCGCCGATGGAAATCCTCGACGGCCTGCCCAGCCCGATCCTCGACTTCCCGTTCGACACCACCCGCACTGCGATTCATATGGTCGCGAACGGAGTCCTCCGCCGACACAAGCGAGTTCGTGTGATCCTGTCCCACGCCGGAGGATTTCTTCCGTATGCCGCATACAGGTTCATCGGCGCTGCGCAATTCAATTCCGGCATCGCACCGGAAGAGATTTTCGAAGATATGAAGCGCTTCTACTTCGACACCGCGGTATCCTCGACTCCTGTCGCAATGCCCTCGCTACTCGCCTTCGCCGACCCTACCCGGGTTACTTACGGTAGCGACTTCCCCTATGTTCCGAGCAGCAAGTTGTTCGATGCCATGCTCGAAAACTATCCGCTGAGCGAGGAGCAGCGATTCGCCATCGACCGCGGGAACGCGCTGGCACTGTTTCCTCGACTGGCGCAGTGACACGGACCGTGCCCCCGAGCCGGGCATCGACGATCCCAGAGCGGTGGCACCGATTCCGCTTCTGTCCCGGATCACCCGACGCGCCCGCAACCGTGAGCGCTGGTCCATGAACACAATTCGACATCGGCCATTCGGCAAACGCAGAGTTTTCGTATCGCCGTCAGCGGCGACATCAAAGAAGGTGTGTAATGAGCGTTCTCGTGGTCGGAGCCGGTCCGACAGGAATGGTGGCAGCGCTGGTGCTGGCCGCCAACGGTGTGCCGTGCCGTGTACTGGAACGGCACGCTAGCCCGAGCGGCGGCTCGCGAGCTCTGGGGTTGCAGGCCCGATCGATGGAGTTGCTCGGCGAGCTGGGTCTCGCCGACGACATCGAGCGTGTGGCCTATCCCCTCAGCGGGGCCTCCATCATGCGTGGCGACGCCGAACTCTCGCGTTTGACATGGGTTCCTCCGCAGAGTCGGTATCCCTACACCTATGTTCTTCCGCAACCCGGGCTCGAGGACATCCTGCGTACGCGGCTACACGCAGTCGGGGTGGAAATCGAGTACGGAGCGGAAGTGCGGACGGTCGTCCAGGATGGTGAGCGTGTCGGCGTACAACTTGCCGATAAGCGTGACCTCGAGGCCGGCTGGCTGGTGGGCGCCGACGGAGCTCGCAGCAACGTCCGCGGGTCTCTCGGGATCCCGTTCACCGGTGGCGCGACCGGTGAAACCTACTATCTCGCCGATATCGTTCTGGAGTCGGCGATGTCGTTCCAGGACAGCGCCATGTGGCTCGGCCCCGCCGGCCCACTCATGCTGATGCGTCTCCCCGGCGGCGATGGACTCTGGCGGGTCTTCGTGGACATGAGCGATCGAGCGCGACGCGAAGAATTGCTCGAGCCGAGTCTGGAGGAGCTGCGGGTTCTGCTCCACGAACGCGGCGCGGCGGGCATGCGGATCACCCAGGTCCAGTGGACGTCCATTTTCCGGACCCGCGTGTGCCTGGCCGATCGGTATCGTCGTGACCGAGCGTTCCTGGCGGGCGACGCTGCTCATATTTTCCCTCCGTTCGGAGGGCAGGGGATGAATCTCGGGATTCAGGACGCGGTCAACCTGGCGTGGCGGTTGGCGCGAGTGGAATCGGGTGCGTCGGCCGAATTGCTCGACGACTACGAAACCGAGCGCCGGCCGGTGGCCGCGGCGACCATCCGCGATGTCGAGAGCCGACGGCGGATGTACGCGCTTCGAAATCCGCTCGCGCGATCGCTGCGGGACAGCGTGCTCCGGCTCGGGGCCCGCTTTCCCGGGGCCGCTCGCCAGGCGAGTCTGCAGAACTCGCAACTCGCGATCGGATACGGCGGCGGGCCCCGCCGGCTGCTGTCGCGCCATCCGGACATCGGTGACCGCGCTCCCGACGCGGCACTCGCCGAAGGAACCGTGCACGACCTCCTGGGTGTCGACCACTTCACACTGTTGGACTTCCGCCCCGGCCACCGATCGGAGGCGAAGAACGAACCCGCCGAGACGATCGGGTCGACCGAGCTGCTGCACGTGGTGCCGATCGATGACCGAACGGACCCGGCAGGTGAGGCACGCGACCGATACTCCATGAACCGAGGAGGGTACGTCCTGATCCGCCCCGACGGCCACGTGGCCTATCGCGGTCGCGACGCCACAGAGGCCCGGCGCGTCCTCGCGCGATTCACCGAAGCCGATCGGGTGAAATGACCAACGTAGGTGAAGCTCCGCTCGAACATGCGACCGGGTGTTCACCGAGCACGGCGTGGGAAACAGGGGCCGACGTGGCGTAATCACTCCCTGCGGGTTGGAGTCGGACGCCACTTCGGCCCCAACCCGCATCGAGACCGTGCCTCTCTCACTTCGCAGGCAGCACCGAAAGTGGACACTCCTACACTGCGGGCGGGTTCCCCGCCCTGTCCCGCTGCAGCCGGGCGTTGTGCCGCTGCATCAGGTCCACGAGCTTGTCGTAATCCAGAGACCCCGGCCGCCGCGTGGAGCGGAGACCCGCGCGCTTACGGAAGCTGACCAGGCTGGACCGATAGCCTTCGTGGATGGCGCGTCTCTGGCCCGGACTCAGGTCATGCAGAGACAACTTGATCGCATCGTGAAGAACCCGCTGATCGCAGAGGAACCCGTCGTAGACGGGTCTATTCGGGCTGCGGAGGTTGTTGGGGAGAATAGGGCCCATCGTGCGGTGGTCCACAATCGCGTACTCGAGATCGGGATCTCCCGGCACGGCATTCCCGTAGTCGATGATGGTCAAGCGCCCCATTCTGTCCATGATCGTGTTGTCGTCTTTGATATCGGCGTGTATCAGCTCGTGCCGTCGTGACACCAAGCTGTCCGCGGCCGCGCGCGACCACGCCATAGGTCCACCGGGCAGCAACAAGCCCACCGCGTCGAATATCTCGGCCAGCTCGTCCTTGTGCAACTCGAAAAGCTGCTCATCGGCCTCGACGAAACGTAGGAAGACGCCCCGTGTATCGCCGTCAGCGGGCCAAGGCACGGATGGTGCACACAATTCCGACAGCGGCATCTCACTCAGCTGGTTGCGGACAGCCCTCACCTCGGCCCGCGCCAGGCGTGCGAACTCATCGCGCGTCGGCCTACGACCCTCGATGTAGCGTTGAACGGAATACTTCACCCGCCGACCATCGAGCAGCGTCCCCTCGAACTCGCCCAGCACCCGGGGAATCCCGATCGACATACCGGCCCGCCACCGCCAGCACCTTGTTCTCGTCCTTGTAGGCTTGCAGATCAGTGCTGACCGCAGCGCCCAGCGTCTCATACCGCACGACGAAATCGTCCACCCGGATACTCACGTTGTGAAAACCCGACAGTTGGATGGCACCCGGGAGTTGAGACCGCCGTAACAGCTCGTCCCCCTCATCCGGGGCCATCACCACCCCGGACTCGCCACCGAAATACCGGTGCTCCAGAGCCGGACGACTATTGCCGTGCACAAGCCCGGTCATGGCCCGGTGCGACCGTGACCGGCGGACACTCGGCTGCTCCGCGGAAACTTCCGCACCTCTTCCCGCGAGGAAGCCGGCCAACCGGCGCAGAGCGTCGCGTTCCAGGGCTCTGACCTCGGCATCATCGCCGAGGTCTGTCCAGTCCGCGATATCGGCTGTGGACCGCCCATCCCGGAATCGCAGCATCAGCACCCACCGGTGGTTCCGAGACAGTTGCCCGAGGCCACCATTCAACGCCAGCTCGTCGGCCTCGGCCAACGCCCGATCCAACTGATCGGATATCGAGAAACCCACATCGGCCCGGAAAGCTGAGCGGAAAGCGGCATGGAGCCGTTTTCGGAATGCGACGAACTCGTGGTGTTCCCATTCAATGGCCATAGCTATATCGCAAAGCCATCCCTCGATACCCCTCCGCCCCACCTGCAGCGCCGCGATGTCACGGGCGGCGCGCCGGAACGTCCGCGCCAGGATGTCCTCCACCAAGAGGACATTGTCCCGCAGCCTCCAAGCCGAGAAATCCGATAAGAACTCACGCACCGTGTCCCGATAACGCTCGCGCAGCCATCCGAACGCCTCCTCGTCGCCTCCTTGGGCGGCTCGCACCAAAGCCCATCCCGGCGAACCCGGTGACAGCCCCACACCGTCGGTCGCCGACACACACTCGGTGATCCGATGCAGGTCGGTGACGACGGCGACGGCGCCCGCGCGAGCGAGTGCCTCGGCGTTCCCCGGCTCTGCGGCATACCCGATAGACCGCAGGCCGGCACTGTTCGCGGCGGCGATCGCATTGCCGATCACGAGGCACCCCCGCTCCTCCGAGGCGGAGGCGGTATTGAGAGCGGCGAGGGCCCACCCCAACGGCAAGGAGTTCGGCTGGAAAAAGGCTCGATCCATGCCCCCGACCCGTCGACCGGCCACTTTGGCACTCAGGTCACCCAGGCCGTGCCTGCCCATATACTCGCGAATCGCCTCCTCCGAGATGGGATCCACCAACACCAACGGACGCCCACTTCGCTCGAGCGCCTCAAGAAGCGCTCGTGCGCCCGGCGTCGGCTCGGCGGACCGTGCGGCTTCGACCTCCAGCTCGGTGAGCAGCTCCGCGACCCGGGCTATCTGCGCTAGATGGTGCAGTGGGCTCACAAATCTCAATACCGCCATTGGATCCTGCGCTTCGACGACCTCTCGCGGGAGGTCGAAACCCTCGTCCGTGAGGCGCCGGCAGAGCCGGTCGGCGAGCTCTGCCCGCGAAAGGTGCGCGTAGAAGTCGCAGATCGGGCCATCGACCTGAACCAGCACATAATCCGTGGATTCCAGAGCGGCACGCAGTCTTTCGGGGTCGTCCACCTCGACCGGCTCGAACCGGCTACCGCGCGGATCCGCTTCGGCCCCATCCGATTCGGACTCGGGGCGATCTTCGGGATTGCCGCGTGTCTCGGGAGCGTCGTGCGGCCTTCCGGCTTCGCCCTCCGGCGGTAGGTCCGTCTCGGGCACAGACTCAGCCGCACCCGGAGCCATCGCGCCGCTGGCGGAAGGTGCCGGCGGCCCATTGTTGTCGAGGTCGATCCGCAGGGTGTGGGGCAACTCTTCCAACCGGCACAGGACATCGACCAGCATCTCGGTTGCTCCATCGATGCGGCCGAATGCGGCGGACTTCCGCTCCGCCTCAGCGAGGCGCTGTCTTCTCCGGAATCCCCCCTCACCGGTCTCCCGGGCCGCTGGTATCGCCGCATCGGGCTCGACGATCCAACCGCGTTCATCGGCAAGGTGCTCGGCCATCCGACCGACGGCGCCCGTTGCCACGAGCGTGATCGTGGGCTCCTCGAGCCCGAGTGCCGTTGCCATATCGGCGGGCGACTCCCGTTGGCTGAACAAACCGACGACGATCCTCTTCTGCGTCGTCCCGAGCTGGTCGAGTGCGTCCTGCAACAGCCATGGAGTCGCCGCGGCCAATGCTCGGGTCAGCGCGGTAAATCTCTTGTGCTCGGGACTGTCGAGCACAATCATCTCGACCACACGGTCGGCGGCCTGATTCGCCAGGTCCATTACCTCATCCCAGCTGTAGCTCAGCTCCTGCCCTATCCGGTCGGCCGACTGCTCCGATTGCAGGAGTTGCAGGATCTTCAGTTGGTCGGGCAGGAGCCGGCGGAGGGCAGCCTGCACCTGTTCTGTAGTCGCGTCAGCGAGCACGTCCTGCGTATCGGGCTTCTCGACGCCGGCCGCCAGGGTGGCGCAGAGCGCGGTGTGGAATTCGGCGAACCCGGCCGGCGGTTCTCCTACGCGCCCGTCCGGCACCCCCGAGCCGCGACTTGCCGGTGGCGGACCGAACCCTGGCCCAGCCGGACCGCGTGATGGTGCGGGTTGTCGGCGTCCGGCCGCTGAGCCCGCACCGTCGCGGTTGCGGCCCGGTCCTGCGTCGAGTGCCCAGGTCTGGAATGTCTCGTCGTCCGGGTTGTACGCGTTCAGCTCCCACGGGTTGTCCCCTCGCCGCCGGACGCCCACCACCGGGGCGACGGGCGTGGCGGCCCCGCGCCCGCCTACGGTGGCAGGGGGTGCCGGGCCATGCTCGGGCGCGGCGGGCGTCGGTGGCACCGGACCGGGTTCCGGTGCGGCGGGCCGGGCATCCGCCGGGCCGGGCACCACTGCAGCCCCACCCGCAGGACCGTTCGTAGGCTCTGGTCCGGGCAGTCGCACGGAACCGCCACCGCCGTCGTCATCATCGGGACCGTCCGTCTCGCCTGCCGCAGGGTTGGTCGGATGCCGAAGCGCAGCCTCGACCGTGCGCCCGATGAGGATGCGCTCGGCCGATAAGCGGTGAGCGCTGGGCTGGTCGACGTTCGCGTCTTCGGCCACGACATACCGTTGGACGTCGTACCACTTAGAGATCAGTTCAGAATGAACTCTGAGGTCGCCTTGCGTTGAGCCGCAGCGTGTTTGACAATCCCGGTGTGGGTGATGAGGTGGTGACCGATGGATTGTGGACCAGGCTGGAGCCATTGATTCCGATGCGCGAGAGACGGTTCCGATACCCCGGACGCCATCGGTCCGATGATCGCGCCGCGCTGGAAGGCATCCTGTACGTGGTTCGCACGGGTATCGGCTGGAACCAGCTACCGACCGGATTGTTCGGCGTCTCGGGTGCGACCTGCTGGCGGCGGTTGAGCGAATGGTCGGAGGCGGGAGTGTGGCAGCAACTGCACGAAGGAGTGTTGAACGAACTTCGCGCGGCCGGACGTCTCGAACTGTCGCGTGTCCTGGTCGATGCCTCCCACGTCCGAGCCCTCAAAGGGGGGACCATGTCGGCCCGAGCCCGGTCGACCGAGGTCGGCCCGGTAGCAAGCATCATCTGATCACCGACGCCGCCGGGACACCCTTGGCGGTCACGCTCACCGGCGGCAACCGCAACGATGTCACCCAGCTCATCCCGCTCGTCGATGCTCTACCGGTGATCAGAAGTCGGCGGGGACGCCCCTGGCGACGGCCCGCATATCTGTATGCCGACCGCGGCTACGACCACGACAAGTACCGTCGGCTTCTCCGGGCCCGCGGTATCACCCCGGTCATTGCCCGCCGCAGCACCGGCCACGGCTCCGGATTGGGGAAACTCCGGTGGCCTGTCGAGCGCGGCTTCGCATGGCTGCACGCGTTCAAACGTTTGCGGACCCGCTACGAACGCCGCGCCGAGATCCACCAAGCACTACTGAGCCTGGCTTGCTCGGTCATCTGCCTGCGGAAACTCATTCTGAACTGATCTCTTATCCGTGAGTTTGCGGATCAGTTCCTGTTCCTGGGCGGCGGTCAGCGTTCCGGAAGCCAGCTGCTCGGCATAGAGCACGGCTTCGGTGACCAATGAATTGACACGCTCGAAGTTGCGGTAGGCCGCCAAGTCCCGCCGCCAGTTGGTGGTGACAGCATCGGGTTCGGCGGCTTGCCAGTAGGTTAGAAGGTCGAGCTCCTCGCCGGGCAGATAGCCCATCTTGTGCAGGTGCACCGCGAGGTCGCCGAGCGGATCGCCCCATGTCGCCAACTCCCAGTCGATCACCACGGCTCGGCGTTCGGCAGGAGGAATGAACACGCCGTCGTCGGTGTACTCGGGAATGATCACGTTCTTGCGATGCACATCGTTGTGCCGGATTCGCGGCGGACGATCGTCCAAATCGTGGATGCGGACACTATTCAGAAGAACGTCGTCGACTCCCAGCTGCTCATACAGGTGTTTGTACTTTTCCTTATTCGCGCGGTACACCTCCTGCATCGCCTCGAATCGAATTTCCTGCTGGTCCACCGGATTGTCCGGCCACCCGCCCGGAATCCAGGGCGGCCGGGGCACTCTCCGCAGATCCCCGAAAGTGTTCGCGATATCGCCGAGGACATGGTCCGGGACGGCGTCGCCCCGAGGGGCGATATCGTTGAGCGTGGCGCCACGGATGTGCTCGTAAACCGCGTAGGCAGGATCACCAGTTTCGGATTCGGCGATCAACATGGGCGCGGCCACCCAGTCCATCATGTACGCATGGATGTCTGCCTCATTCGCGATTCGCAGGTCCCGCGAGGAGGCGCCGGGAATCCGGGTCCGCACGAGATACAGACGACCCCCCGAGTCGCACACCGTGATATTGATATTGTTGTTTCCTGCATCGGTACGGATTACCCACAGGTCGCGCGTGAAACTGATTTGGTCGGGCCTGCGATTCAGAGCGAAGGAACGCACCACCGCCTTCACCTGGCCGGCTACTGTTATGCCTCCGCGGGCAGTCGCGGGCGCCATATTCAGGTCGTCGCTACCGCGGCGCGAGTCGGGGGTGGGGGTGGCCCCGTCCGCGGACCGATCCGGTGCCGGTGAAGCCGGGCCGTCGGCCGGACGCGCGTTCCCTTCGTCCGGACTGGTCACCCGCGACTGGTGTCCGCCTCCGCCGGGTGCCCGGTGGCGCGGGGCCTCGGTTCGCCTTTTCTCCGTCGCACCGATCGAGCCGCTGTGCTCTTCGCGCGGTATGGCGACTACCGCGACGATACAACCGTCGCGTACGCCGAAGCGGCCCGGCACGATCTCGACAGGGTCACCGGTGAAGTCCAGTCCATCAGTACGTATGTGAGCCTCGAAGGTGCCGGGCTCCGAGTTGAAAATGACGGTGATGCGATCATCGCGGATCAGTTTCGGACCTACTGTGTTCATGGCATCGCGAACGGCATCCTTGGCGGCCCGCAACAGTTTTTCCAGCTCGACGCCATCGCGCGTCAGACTCGCACGCCCGACCTGCGGCATCCAGGCCGACTCTTCGGACCTGCCGAACTGTTCCGGTCCTTCGTCACCGGGGTTTCGCGGGAACGACGTGCTCTCCTGGACTCCGAGACCGATCGCTCGCCAATCGGCTTTCCTGCCGACCACCGCCGCCGCGTAGATCGGGTGCGCGCAGATCGCGCCCACCAGGCCTTCCGGCCACGGCAGCTGCCCGGCGAATCGGTTCTCCACCCTGAATCCGACCGCGACGTCGGGATTCAGGTCGAGATCACGCAGAACCTTTCGGCCACATTCGAATCCGGCGTCGGCTCCTCCGCGCGCCCGAACTTGCTCCGCGCCGATGATCTCGGCGCCCTGCACATTCGGAACATTCGGAGGCAGCAGGGAGTCGATCAGGGATTCACCGAATCGGAGCCATGTACCCTTCCGGTCATCGAGTCGCACGACACCCGCGCCGGCCGCTTTTCGCGCTACCGAGAACTCCCGCACTTCGGGTGATGCGGGGTTGTTGTCGATCACTTCGACAACAACCTCACGTCTGCCGGGATCGGTCCCCTTGACCCTTGCCGTAACCAGGATCTCGCCGGTGCTGTCGGCCTGCGACCGCTGGACCAGTTCCGCGACGCCGGACTCGATCGTCGCGATCAGTTCCTCGCTGCACCAATCGCGCTGACGCAACCACTTCGCCAGCGCCGCACCCGCAGACGACGCCTCGCGTGCCGATTCGTCGTCGGTGAGCCGAACCCCTTCCACACCACGTGGTCCCACCGACATCTCGAACAACGGAGGGCTGGTCCGCCGTCCGCCGAATACCATCATGGCGTCCCGGGCCGGGCCAGGCTCGAAAAGCTGCTCGGGCCACGCCCCCGCATCCGGTCCCACTCGCAGGTGCCACCACTGGACCGCGTCGGCGCCGAGGGGCGTCATTCTCAGCGCGACTCGGCTTACCAGTGTTGCCGCATCGAACTCCACCAGCAACACCTCGAATTCGCCCTCTCGAGTACGGGCCAGGTGGTCTGCCTTCACCAGGCCGTCCCACAGCCGGGTGGCGTACCGCAACTGCTGGCGCTCCGCGACGCTGAGATCCCCCGGCGGGCGCGCATCGAGCCGCTGGATCACGCGCCGCAACGATCGCTCGTTCGCCTCGTTCAGCCGGTCCGGCGGAATACCGCGACTGCCACCGACCTTATTCGGGTGGACGGCTATCAGCGCATCCTTCTCGGCGTCCGTCAGCCAGAAGTCCCACCCGTGCGAGATCGCCATCGCCGGGGCGCCGCGGCGACGGAGATCTTCGGGTCTGTCCAGCCCCGCTTCCGTCGCTTCCGTCGCCACCTTGTGGAGCGCTTCCTCCGCCAGCTCACGGTAGGCCTGCGACGGCATTTCGACCGGGGGCGGATCGGCCGGTCGGGTGCCGGTCAGCGAACCCAGTCGCGCCGCCACCTGGTCGGCTCCGAACTCTACCTCCAGGAGTTGTGAGCAGGCTTCTACCAGCCGCTGAACCTCGGGTGCTTGCGTGTACTCACCCAACCGGCGCATCTCGAACACCGGATCCTCGTTCACCGCACCGATCCACTGTGTTCTCAACTGCGGCAACCCGAGCAGCGTGGCCAACTCCGCGCGCAGTCGGTCCCTTCTGCCGTACAACGCCTGCCATTCGTCACCGGAGGCTCCCCGCGACCGCGCATCCGCCATCTCGGCAGCGAGCGACGCGTGCGCGCCGAGCCATTGTGGGAGCGTGGACAAGTCCCGGTCCGCCAGATCGCGCCAGCCTTGCTCATCCAGGTGGCGCAGTTGGCCCTGGACAGCATCGATGGCATCCACGAGCCTTTCCGGCCGACCGAGCAGGCCCACCTCCACCCCGAGACATGCGGCCACTTCGAGGCGCTGTAACACCCCGGTCGCCGTGAAGATGTGTCCGATGTCGGCGCCGGGCGTGCGGTTGGGCAGCAGCGTCGGTATGTGGATCTCTTTGGTTTGCCCGTCGCCCAGGAACATGCGGATGGTCAGCGTTTCCACCCCGTCCCGTGTTTCAAACAGTCCGTAGATCAGTGGATTATCGCGAGTTGCTCTCGCTCCCGCGTCGTTGATCATGTCGTCGAGCTTCTCGTTGTCATCCTCCGAGAGGTATCTGCGCAGCATCGAATCCCAGATGACGGTGCAACTGCCGGTCCGGTCACGGGCGAGCTGGATCGGCAGCCAGTCGAGCGCATCTGCCTGCTCGACCGCCGGGAAGCCAGCTCGTTCCGCGTCTTTGGACGCATTCAGAATGTCTCGTACCGCCCCGATATCGGTATGCATGAAACCGGCAGCGAGCCGGAACCGATCCCCCTCGTCAGCGGCCTGCAGGGGATCCAGGTCGGAGCACTTCACCTCGAGAATCTCGGGCCGGACCCCAAGCAGGGCTTTCACTCCGGGGACCTGCGATTCCGGGCACGACCAGCGATCACCGATGACAGTTACGCCTTCCGGGTCGCCGAATCTGTCACCCGCAAACGCAATCTGGAACAGATGCCCCATCGAGTTGAACCCCCCGCACGCAGCGTATTCGAACACCCGCAGTGGCTTCCCGGTGAGAATGGTCGCGATTATGCGCAGCGGCAGCTGCAACCGAGCCCTCGCCGGGGAACTGGTTTGCGTTCCACGCTGCATGAACTCCGCTATCTCGGATCGGTTCGCGCTGATGGCCGCAAGATAAGCGCTCGCCATCTTCGCCAAATCCTTCTCCGATTGCGCCGCACGCCCCTGCTCATCGGCTGAACGCCCCTTCACCTCAACTGGATACCAAACCGCGATGTCGGGCTCCAGACCGGCGAGAACGCGCTGATTCACCGCGTGGAGCATGCGAGTCGGTGGATGGCTGGTGAGCCGTTGATTGGGCGGTACATGCGGAGCCATCAGCTCGGCGACCACGCCACCGGCCTGTGCGTTCGCGGCGAGCGCGTCCAACAGGTACTTCTGCTGACGAAAATTGGCCGACTCCTCCTCGTTCCGAGCGGAAAGGTGGCCCTGGTCCTCCTCCAGCCAGCCGGCCAGCTTGGCAATGCTCGCGACCGCACCGGCGATCGAGGCCTCCGTGATCTCCGATCGCGGACCCTCCACAGCACCCCCGTCGGGTTCGGCCGGTGCGATAGGTGTCGCCGGGGGTGAGGAGGGGTCTGTGCCGGATATACCGTCGGTAGCGACTTCGCCGACCGCGGGCGCAAGGGGCGGCACGGGCGCGGTCCGGTCCGGTCCGGTCCGGGCACGTTTGTTCGGTTCGGCGGCGGTACCGTTGCGGCCGCTCCACGGTGTTGCCGGCTCGGTCGGCTTGCCCGGACCCGTCCTGTTGCCCGATATCGGCGTACCGGGTTCGGACGACGTTGTATCGGGCTCGGCACCGTCGGTCCAATCCCCGCCGTCTCTGCTGTGATGAAACGCCTGCGTGGCATCCATATCCGGGCCGAATCGGCGGCCGGACCCACGAACATGCAGGTCGAATGTCTCGGCCTCGTTGGGGACATCTGTAGACCCGGTTCTTGCCGAGACCCCCTGCTGTCGGGCGGCAGCCCATGGCGTACCCGCAGCGGGAGTGGATGGATCCGGCCTGCCCCGCCGCCCTTGATCGGCGTGGTGCCGCGGTGGTAGCACCCCGGTCGCCGTGAATATCTGTGCCAGGTCGAAGCCGGGCGTGCGATTGGGCAGTTGCGTAGGGATGTGGATCTCTTTGGTTTGCCCGTCGCCCAGGAACATGCGGATTACCAGCGTTTCCACCCCGTCCACACTGATGCGCCCGTTCTCATCTATTGTTTCGAACAACCCGTAGATAATTGGAGCATCAGGAGTCGCTCTCGCTCCAAAGTTGCTGATTATCTTGTCGAGCTTCTTGTTGTCATCCTCCGAGAGGTATCTGCGCAGCATCGAATCCCAGATGACGGTGCAACTCCCGGCACGGTCACGGCCAAGCTGGGCCGGCAGCCAGGTGAGCGCACTTTCCGATTCGATCGCCGGGAACTTCTCCGGGAAAAGGAGCTTGGCTCGTCGCACATCCTCAAACGCGTTCAGAATGCGTCGTACCGCCGCGATTTCGGTATCGAAGAAGCCAGCAGCAAGCCGCTGCTGATCCGCCTCGTCGACAGCCTGTAGTGGATCCAGGTCGCATGCCCTTACCTCGAGAACCTCGGGCCGGATCCCCATCAGGTCGCGCACCCCCGAAACCTGCGCTTCCGGGCATGACCAGCGATCACCGATGACGGCTTTGCCCTCCGGGTCGCCATATACGACACCCGCGAACTCGTACCGGTACATATGCGCGAACGAGTTGAGTCCCCCACACGCACCGTATTCGAGGACCCGCAGCGGTAGGCCGGTGAGCTCCGTGGCGATAATTTCCAGCGGATACAGCAACCGAGCCCTTGCCGGGTCATTCGTTTGCGTACCCCGCTGCATGAACACCGCTATCTCGGAACGGTTCGCACTGATGGCCGCGAGATAATCCCCCACCATTCTCTCTAATTCCGCCTCCGACTGCGCCGGACCTCCTCCTTCCACGAACGGATACCAACGCGCGATGTCGGGCTCCAGACCCGCCAGAGCCCGCTGATTCACCGCGTGGAGCATGCGGATCGGTGGATGGCTGGTGAGCCGTCCATCGGGCGGTACATGCGGAGCCAACACCTCGGCGACCACACCACCGGCCCGCGCATTCTCAGCGAGCGAGTTCAGCAGATACATCTGCTGACGAAAATTGGCCGACTCCTCCTCATCCTGAGCGGGCAGATAACCCTGGTCCTCCACAGCCCAATCAGCCAATCGGAGAATACTTGCGACCACACCGGCGATCGAGGCCTCCGTGATCTCCGATCGCGGACCCTCCACGGCACCCTCGTCGGGTTCGGCCGGTGCTTCCTCCGATGGTCGGCTGCCGATGCGGCCGGATGTGGAAAGGGGCCGGCCGGCTGTGTTCGTGTGAGCGCCGGTGGGTCCCGATCGAACGAGGATCTCTTCATCCAGCCACGGTTGTCCCGCGGAAAGCGCATTGGTTTCGTCCTGTATGGACGACGGAACGTCGACTTGCCGGTGAGTTGGCAGATTCTCGGCGTCGGGGGCTTCCGCGCGCGATCCGGAGATGAGGTTGCCGTCCCGGTCGAACTCGATGGTCTCGAACCGCCGCCGGTCGGCGGGTATCCGGTTGATGAATACTCCCTGCTCGCGGTGCCAATCATCGAATCCGACCGCCCTGTTCAGCAAGGCGCGGCGGTTGCGCAGATCTTCTGGGCCGTAGTCGTTGTCGGTGTTGCGGTCGCGTGAGGCGGCCAGGTCGACGACGACCAGGTTCGGTTCGTCGACCGAGGTGCTGTCGTTGACCAGCAGCACCATATGGTCGTCGGCCTCGGTGCCGGTGCCGTTGGCTCGGATGTCTTTCCATGTGTAGACCAGGACGGTGATTCCGCCGGGCCGTGTTCTCAGCGACTCGGCCACCTGGTCCAGCGATCCGGTCCGCTTCAGTTCGGCGCCGAAGATATCGCGCACATCGTCACGGCTGTGCCCCCTGAGCCGGGTCTGCGGCACCTGGAAGCGGCCGGCGTTGTCGGGGCACAGTACTCGCATCCCGGTCACGGCATTGCTGACGCAACTGCTGGGACTGCGCCGATGGAACTGCACAACCAGGTCGAACAGGGACGAGAGTGCCAAATAGCGTGACGCGGCGGCAACGATATCGTCGTCTGTCCCGTGGTGTACGTCGCTGTTCTGCGTATCAGCTCGTTGAGCGGCGGCATCGTGGACTGTCGCATCGTGGAGGCTGCCGCCCACCGGCTCGGAAGAGGTGATGGCCGCGACAGTATTGTCGCGTGCATCGGAGGCTGCGGTGTCCGCGGCGGGCAGGTGATCGCCTACCGCTTCGCCGAGGATATCGCGGGCGATGGCGGGGGTGATTCCGGCGGGGGGATATCCCAGAGCTGCCGCGAGAGCATCCCGTGCCTTGGTGAACTCGGGATCGAGTGCGCGCATACCTTCGGCGCCGTCGATATCGGGAATCTGTACGCCGAGTTGTTCGGCGAGCCGGTTCCGTAACCGGCCCAGATGGATCAATGCGTCTTTGTTGTCGAAGGTTGCCCGGTCCCGCACCGCCGCGGGGGCGGTCTCATCGACATGTTGTTTCAGTGCCTCGGCCGCTGCCGGGGTGATACCGGCCCGGTGCAGCAGCTCGCGCATCGGGTTGTCGACACCGGTACGTTCGAGTGCGGCGATCTGGTTCGCGACCTCCGAAACCGGGACTCCCAGCAACCCGGCCAGGCGCGCGGTCCGATCCGCCGGTCCGTCCGGGCGGGTGAAGTCGACGTCGCTGCCGTACTGCCCGGTGTCGGCTTCGGCGAGGGTGAGGGCGGGCATCAGGGTCGAGAAGGCGTGATGCCGGATGAAATCCGCGGTGGAGTGCCGCAGCGCACGCTGCTGTAGTTCGGGCACCAGCTCGCGGACGGATTGGCGTGCCTGGACCAGCGCGTCGTGGGTCCGGGGGGTGGGATCGGTGGCATGCGCGGCCACCGCATTCTCGTAGACCACTACCGTCTCACGGACCCCGCGCAGGTGCATGGCATTGCGAATCAGCGCGTCCTCGGGCGACATCACCACCTGCGCGCTGCCGAGCTGACCGTTACGTGCCGTGCGGTTCTTGGCT
>NZ_JBFAHF010000057.1:0-32155 GCF_040654015.1 Nocardia sp. NPDC050799 | reverse complement strand
ACGCGCCGAAGTGCCCCGGCGCCGCTGGCGCCGGGGCACTGAAAGGGGGAATTACTTCGTCTTCCGACATGTAACCGATACGTCGGCGATCACCCCGACCACATAACTTCGCAGGGGACCCGACGGGCAACGCCTCCCTTCTCCTCATTTCATCTTTCCGGACAACTTCATCGTGCTGCCCGGCGGGCGGCAGGGCCGTAGTACTTACTGGCCCAGTGGCCGCGCCCGCCGGTCTTACTTCACGGGCAGTTCCGTTATCTCCCGTGCCGTACGGATACTTACTTTGCTACCAACGACACAGAAGCTACCCCACCTGCGAGTGAATGTCTATAGCTGCCGCTCTAGATTTTTTGAACTCGGTCAGCGGTGGACGAAGGCGTCGGTGACCAGTCCGGTGATGTAGCGGCAGCCGGCAGCCGGGGCCGCACCGAACGAAGGGCCTGACCATCCGGGGCCTACTCTGATGGACGGATGATTTCGGGAAGAGCGGCAGGGGCGCTGCCGCCGGGTGCGTGAGCGGGGCTGTTCTGGTCTGGCGGAAGTGCGGCGCGCACCATTTCCCAGATCTCCGCACGCGCGGTCCGAGTGACCGCGAGCGCCGGGATCGTCAGAAACCCGTGGAACAACCCGTCGTAACGCCGGTGGCGTACCGCGACACCGGCTTCGGCGAGCAGCCGGGCGTAGGTGTCGCCGGATGAGCAGGGCGGGTCGAGTTCGGCGGTGATCACCACCGCGGGCGGTAGCCCGGCCAGGGTGTCCGCGCGGGTCGGTACCAGGCGGGCGTCCGCGGTGCCGTGTGGTGCGTACTGCTGCCAGTACCAGCGCATCGCCGCGGCGGTGTTGTAGTAACCGGTGCCGTAGCGCCGGTAGGACTCGGTGTCGAAATCGTCGTCGATCACCGGGTAGAGCAGTAGTTGCGCGGCGAGCGGGGGGCCGCCCTGATCGCGGGCCGCCAGGGCCACGGTGGCGGCGAGATTGCCGCCGGCACTGTCGCCGGCGACCACGAGCGCGGCGGGATCGCCACCGTATTCGGTGGCGTGCGCGGCGGCCCAGACGAGCGCGGCGTACATGTCCTCGTGCGCGGCGGGCGCGGGATGCTCCGGGGCGAGCCGGTAGTCCACCGACACCACGACCGCGCCGACCCCCTCGGCCATCGCGCGGCAGAACTCGTCGTGGCTGTCCAGATCGCAGAATACGAACCCACCGCCGTGCGCGAACACGATCACCTGGAGCGCCGAGGCGTCGTGGCGGGGCCGGTAGATCCGGATGGGCAGCGGGCCGCCCGGTCCGTCGACGGTCAGGTTCCGGACGTCGCGCATGGCGGGCAGCCACTGCAGCGGCGCGCGGCGGGACCGGATGATCGCCCGCAGTTCGCGCGCCGTCAGGGTGGTGACGTCCGGGAAGCCGCTGTCCAGGGCGGTGAGCATCGAGGCCACCTCGGGAAGCAGTCCGGGCTCCGCGTCGCATACGGCTCCTGATTCCATCCGCGGCCTCCTCGATTTCTCCTGGCCGGTAGCGCCCGGCCTACAGCTGATCGGGCCACCGTAGGTCGGCGAGAGCGCGGACGGAGTTGCGTCTCCCGCAGAGTGGGCCGGTCCCGGCCGGACCGCCGGATACGGCCATACCGTGGCGCGATGGGTGCAGCGAAGGTCTATATCGTCGACCGGATCGAGACGATGCCCGGCCGCGCACCGGGATTCGTGGACCGCTATCTCGCCGAGTACGTCCCCTGAACGATCGCGGGGGAATGGTCCTCGCCCGGGTGCTGGTGGCGCCGCCGGCGCCCGGCGATCGCGATCAGCGCCGCCCGGGGTCCTCGTCCTTGACCCGCTGCTCGACCTCACGCCAGCGTCCCGGGGTGGGATGCGGATAGGCGGTCTGCTCGTCGCGTTCGGCCGCCACCAGCGCGGTCTCGGCCGCGTCGATATCGTCGATCAGCTGCTGGGTGAGGTCGCGTTCGGAGGCGTAGTAGCGTTCGGCCCACTGCAGCACTATCTGCGAATAGGCCCAGCCGGGTTCGGATTTCGCGGCCGCCGCGTCGAGGGCGGCGCTGCGTTCGAGCCGTTCGGCATCGGCCATATGGTCGCGCAGGATCTCCTTGAGCCGCTCCGGCGAACTCAGATGCCCGAACATGATCCGCAACATCACATGATGTTTCAGCATCGGCGGGTCGACCGGCGCGCTGTTGGTCCAGGCGGTGACGGCGGCCCGCCCGGCCGGGGTGATCCGGTAGAGGCGGCGGCCGCGCATGGCGTTGTCGGCGTCGACCCGCGAGTGCGCGAACCCGTGCCGTTCGAGTTTCTTCAGCTCCGAGTAGATCTGGCTGTAGGAGGGACTCCAATAGAAGTAGCGGATACTCCAGTCGGCCCATTTCTTCAGGTCGTACCCGGAGATCTCCTCCTCGTAGGAGAGCATGGCGAGCACCGCCCAGCTGGTCGGCGGCAGGTTGATCTGCGCCAGGTCGGGTTCGCTCGTCGTCATTCGCCGAATGCTATCAGTGGTCATATACCGGTCCGGCATATGACTACCGGCGCGGCGCGAATCCTGTCGCTCACCGGTCCAGCAGGTCGAAGCCCTTGTACTCGGCGGCCGCGACCCCGGCGATGATCTCGCCGTACACCCCGAAACCACTCACGAACGGCATGAAGACCCGCGGTTTGCCCGGGATATTCGCCCCCAGGTACCAGGAGTTCGCCCGGGTCATCAAGGTCCCGGACGCCCGCTCGGTGCATTCGGCGACCCAGGCCGCCGCCGCGTCGGCGCGGGCCTCGAGCGCGGTGGCTCCGCGTCCGTCGACGAACCCGATCGCCTCGGCCACCCAGTCCACGTGCAGTTCCGAGTGCAGCACCATATTGGCCAGTACCGACGGGCTGCCCGGGCCGGTGAGGGTGAACAGATTGGGGAAACCGGGCACACCGAGCCCGAGATAGTTCACCGGGCCCTCCGCCCACGCCTCGTTGAGTGTCCGTCCGCCGCGGCCCGTGATCGCGATCTTGGCGACCGAACCCGTCATCGCGTCGAATCCGGTCGCCAGCACCAAGATGTCCAGCGGGAAATACGAATCCGTGGTGTGCAGGCCGCCCGCGTCGATACGTTCGATCGGTGTGGCGCGCAGGTCCACCAGCTGCACGTTCTCCCGGTTGAAGGTGCGGTAGTAGTTCGTATCGGTGCAGATGCGTTTGGTGCCGATGGGATGGTCGCGGGGGATCAGCAGCTCGGCGACCCGGGGGTCGTCGAGCTCGGCGCGGATCTTCTCCTCCCAGAACAGCCGGGCGGTCTCGTTGGCGGCGGGATCGGTGAGCTGGTCGGGGAAGGTTTTGCTGAACAGCACACCGCCCAATTGCCAGCGCTGTTCGTAGGCGGCGCGCCGTTCCGCCTCGCTCACCGCGAGGGTCGGTTTCGGATGCGCCTGGTGCGGGGATCCGCCACCGCTGGCCATCGACAACCTGCGACGTTCAGCGTAATTAGCCTTCTGCTCGCGCCGGAGTTCTTCGTCGAGCGCGGTATTGCCGGCGGGCACGCTGTAGTTGGCGGTGCGCTGGAACACGTGCAGCCGCGCGGCCTGTTCGGCGAGCACCGGGATCGCCTGAATTCCCGAGGAACCGGTGCCGATCACGCCGACCCGCTGTCCGGTCGGGTCGACGCCCTCGTGCGGCCAGGCCGAGGTGTGCAGCAGCCGCCCGGCGAAGGTGTCGAGTCCCTCGATCGCCGGGGTATTGGCATTCGACAGCGGCCCCGTGGCCAGCACCACGAACCGTGCCGTGACGCGGCTATCGGTATCGGTGTCCACCTGCCAGGTCAGTGACGACTCGTCGAGGCGGAGATCGGTGACCCGGGTGCCGAATTCGATATCGCGGCGCAGATCGAACCGGTCGGCCACGTGTTCGAGATAGGCCAGGATCTCCGGCTGCGCCGCGTACTTCTCGCTCCAGTCCCATTCCCGCTGGAGGTCTTCGTCGAAGGAGTACGAGTAGTCCACGCTCTCCACATCGCAGCGGGCGCCGGGGTAGCGGTTCCAGTACCAGACCCCGCCCACGCCGTCGGCGGCCTCGAACATCCGCACCGTGAGGCCGCGGCTACGGAACCGGTGCAGCGCGTACAGTCCCGCGATACCCGCGCCGACGACCGCCACATCGACTCGGGTCCGGCCGGGTGACGAGGGGTTTCCGGGGTTCACAGTGCCTCCAACTGCTCGGGTGTCCGGTGCTCTGCGGCGACGGTAGGGACAGCCGCGGCCTCCTGGTCGCCCTTCTCCCGCTGACCGGCACATTCACCGGATCGCGCCGGTTCTCCCGGTCACCGGGAGAACCGTTCGCCCGCGCCGCGCGCCGGACCTACCGTCGGCCTCGGCACGAGCCGGCAGCGCGAGGAGGCGGTGGAGCAGTGGTGGACTTCGACGACGAAGTGGATGTGCTGGTGGCGGGGTCCGGCGGCGGACTCGCCGGCGCCTACACCGCGGCCCGGGAGGGATTGTCGGTCGCGGTGGTGGAGGCGACCGACAAATTCGGCGGCACCACCGCGTATTCGGGTGGCGGCGGGGTCTGGTTCCCGTGCAATCCCGTGCTGGAGCGCGCCGGTACCGACGACACCCTCGACGACGCGCTCACGTATTTCCGGGCGGTCGTGGGTGACCGCACCCCGGGCGAACTGCAGGAAACCTTCGTGCGCCGCGGCCGCGACCTCATCGAATACCTGGAGGGCGACGAGCGTTTCGAATTCCAGATGTACCCGTGGCCGGACTATTTCGGTTCGGCGCCGAAAGCACGAACGGACGGACAACGCCATATCGTCCCCGTACCGCTGCCCGCCGCCGAACTGGGCGCCCTGCGCGCACATCTGCGCGGCCCGCTGGACACCGACCGGCTGGGCGCCGAGCCGCCGGAGCTCCTGATCGGCGGGCAGGCGCTGATCGGCCGTTTCCTGCGCGCGCTGGCGGCCTACCCGCACGTCCGGCTGTACCGCACCGCCGCCCTCGCGGAGTTGATCGTCGAGGACGGCACGGTGATCGGCGCGCGTATCGAACGGCCCGACGGCACGATCGCGATCCGGGCCCGGCGCGGTGTGGTACTGGCGGCGGGCGGATTCGAGGGCAACGAAGAGATGCGCCGCCACTACGGCGTGCCCGGCGCGGCCCGCGACACCATGGGCCCGCCCGGCAATCAGGGAAAAGCGCATCGGGCCGGTATCGCCGCCGGAGCCGATACCGATCTCATGGACCAGGCGTGGTGGTCGCCCGGGCTCACCCATCCCGACGGGCGGTCGGCCTTCGCGCTGTGGTTCACCGGCGGCATCTTCGTCGACCAGGACGGTAAGCGGTTCGTCAACGAATCCGCGCCCTACGACCGGCTCGGCCGGGCGGCCATCGAACGGCTGCGGGCCGGCAGCATGACCCTGCCCTTCTGGATGATCTACGACGACCGGGACGGGGTCAGGCCGCCGGTACAGGCCACCAATGTGTCGATGGTCGAAACAGAGAAGTACCGGGCGGCCGGGTTGTGGCATACCGCCGAGACGCTCGAAGAACTGGCCGCGGCCATCGGCGTACCCGCCGCACACCTCGTCGAGACCGTCGAGCGGTACAACGCGATGGTCGCCGCGGGAGCCGATACCGATTTCGGCCGCGGCGACGAGGCCTACGACCGGGCCTTTTCCCAGGGCGAGCTGCCGCTGGTGCCGATCGAGCGGGGGCCCTTCCATGCCGCCGCCTTCGGCCTGTCCGATCTGGGCACCAAGGGTGGGTTGCGCACCGATAGCGCCGCCCGGGTGCTGAACCGCGACGCGACACCGATCCCCGGCCTGTACGCCGCGGGCAACACGATGGCCGCGGTCAGCGGCACCGTTTACCCCGGCGGCGGCAACCCGATCGGCGCCTCGATGCTGTTCGCCCACCTCGCTGTCCTCGACATGCTCGGCCGTTAGCGCCGACCGTCGACACGCTCACCCAACGGGCCTGCCGGATCACGGCGCCCCGAACCCGAACAGGAATCGCCCATGCCCGAACCCGAACAGATCCGCGCGGCCGTACAGCGCTACCTCGACGCCGTGGCCACCGGGACCGCGGCCGATATCGCCGCCCTCTACGACGAGAACGCCACCCTGGAAGACCCGGTGGGTAGTCCGTCGCACACCGGCCGCGCGGCCGTCGAGAAGTTCTACGGGAGCCTCGAATCCGCGCGTCGCAGTACCGAACTGCTGAGCTTGCGGGTGAGCGGCGACAGTGCCGCGTTCGGTTTCCGGGTGGTCACCGAGACCGGTGACCAAACCATCACCGTCGAACCCATCGACGTCATGACCTTCGACGAGAACGCGCGGATCACGAGTATGCGCGCGTTCTGGTCGGCCGAGGACATCAGCTTCGGCTGAGTTCGAGCGCTACGAGAAAAGAGATATTCGTGTCCCCTACCGAACAGCCCTGGGACCACGAGGTGGGTTTCCTGGTCGTGGGCAGCGGCGCCGGCGGCCTCACCGGCGCGCTGGCCGCCGCGGACCAGGGCGCGGAGACCCTGGTCATCGAGAAGGCCGGTTACTACGGCGGCAGTACGGCGCTGTCCGGCGGCGGGATCTGGGTACCGAACAACCCGGTGCTGCTGCGCGAGGGCCTGCGCGATTCCCGCGCCGAGGTGCGCGCCTACCTGGACGCGGTGGTCGGTGACCGGGTGCCCTCGGCGAATGTGGACGCGTTCATCGACCAGGGCCCGGCAATGCTGGACTTCCTGGAGAGCAGCGGCCCGCACCTGCGTTTCCAGTGGTGCACCGGCTATTCCGACTACCACCCGGAAGCCCCCGGCGGACGTCCGGCCGGCCGGTCGATCGAGCCACTGCCGGTGAACCTGCGGGAACTCGGTGCCGACGAGTCCTACCTGCGCCCGGCCGCCCTCGCCACTCCGCCCGGGCTGTTCATCACCTCCAAGGATTTCGTCCAGCTGAACATGGTCACCCGGACCTGGAAGGCTCGCTGGACCGCGCTGCTCACCGGACTGCGGGCAGTGAAAGCCGTGATACTGCGCCGGCATATGGACACTCTCGGCCGCGCCCTGATCGCCCGGCTCCGCCTGGCGTTGCGCGACGCCGGGGTCCCGCTGTGGCTGAACACCGCGATGCGGTCGCTGATCACCGACGAAACGGGCGCGGTGCTGGGAGTGGTGGCCGAACGGGCCGGCCGGGAGATACGGATCCGCGCCCGCGCCGGAGTGCTGCTCGCGACCGGCGGTTTCGAATACAACCAGGCGCTGCGCAAACAGCATCTGCCCGCCGGGGGCCGCGACAATTTCAGCGCCGCCGCCGCCGACAACACCGGTGACGGGATCGTGGCCGGGGAGCGGGTCGGTGCCGCGGTCGATCTCATGGACGACGCCTGGTGGATGCCGTCGTTTCAGCGGCCCGACGGGATCAACCAGGTTCTGGTGTCCGAACGGTCCATACCCCGGTCGATCATCGTGAACGGTTCCGGTGTCCGGTTCACCAACGAGGCCGCCCCCTACGTCACCTTCGTGCACGCGCAGCTGGCCGGCGGTCACGACCCGGCGTGGCTGGTGTTCGACGGCAGAGCCAAGAACCGCTATCCGATAGGCGGGATCATGCCGGGACAGAAATTCCCGGCGGACTGGTTGTCCTCGGGACTGATACGCAGCGCGGCCACCGTCGATGAACTCGCGGCCGCGATCGGCGTGCCCGCCGCGGCCCTGGAGGCGACCGTGCGCCGGTACAACGACGCCGCGCGCACCGGCCGCGATACCGATCACGGGCGCGGCGAGAGCGCCTACGACAACTACTACGGTGACCCGACTCTCCCGCAGCCCACCCTCGACGTACTCGACCGGGCGCCTTTCTACGCGTTGCGAATTCGCATCGGTGACCTCGGTACCAAGGGCGGGTTGGTGTACAACGAGAACGCGCAGGTCCTACGCACCGACGGCTCCGTGATCACGGGCCTGTACGCGACGGGCAACACCTCCGCCGCGGTGATGGGCACCGATTACGCGGGCGCCGGCGCCACCATTGGACCCGCCATGGTGTTCGGCTATATCGCCGCCCGCCACGCCGCGACGAAGGAGTGATCGTGCAGCCCGTACAGTGCGCCAACTGCGGTAACCGAGTGCTGGTGGAGAAGTTCAGCCCCAGCCACACCAGTGTGCAATGGCTCGACGACGCCGAATCCGCCTGCCCCGAATTCGCCCGCCGGGCGGCCCTCGGCGAGCACAGCAAATGGATACCGACCTGCCCGGCACTGCGCGATTCCATCGAACGGGCCGTCGCCGACGGTGATCTGCCCACCGACGAACGCCGCCGGGAACCCGTGCCGGGCCGCCTCGGCTGACACGGCTGCCCGGCGCTCGCCCGCCGGAGGAGAGTTACGCCCTGCTGAGGCGAAGCGATAGATACTGGCCGAAGCCGGCCCGCCGCGCGAATCGGACGGGGCGTCGCCGGTACTCGGTGAAGCCGAACTTGCGGTACAGGCTCAGCGCGGGTGTGTTGGTGTCCTTGATCTCGCGCAGGATGAACTCGTCGTAGCCGGGAAGGGTGATGATGTACCGCATCAGTGCGGTTCCCACTCCGCGCCCTTGGTGGGCGGGGGCGGTGGCGACGAAGGCGATCTCGGCCAGCCCGTCCCGCGCTTCATCGGGGGCGCCGAGGAATTGTGAGCGGACCACCGGATAGCTGATGGTCCCGTGGAGCAGTCCGAGATGGCGACGGAACTCCGGTAGTCGCGGTGCGAAGCATTCCTGATCACCGGAGGTGACCGACGCGATGGCGGCAGGCTCGCCGTCGACCAGGGCCACGACGAAACGCTCCAGTATGAGCATGTGCTCGAACGCGGCGGTCAGCTGCTGGGGGTCGGACGAGAAGAAGGCGAAGTCTTCGGCGAAGCCATGGACGAGTACCGCGGTGATCGATCTGCGGTAGTCCTCACCGAGTTCGTCGCCGTGCTCGATCGTGATCATTGTCTGGGTCCCTCGGTGAGCAGTGTGAGTACGACATCGACGTCCGGGGCGGTGAACTCGGCGCCGAGACCCACTCGGATCGAGGTGAGACCGCCGAGCATCGCGAAGTAACAGGTCGTGAGTTGAGCCGGATCTCCTCGACCGAGTTCGCCGTCCGCCTGTCCCCGGCGGATCAGGTCCTCGAAGGTGCGCCACATCAACCTGTGTGCGTCGAGGAGTCGAGCGATCGATGCGGACGGAGCATCGGCGGTCACGCCCTGGTTTATGACGATCATGAACTCGGCGGCACCGTCATCGGCTGTGAGACCGGCCAGGTATCGAGCGGTGAATTCCCGGATGATCTCGACCGGGCGCCCTGGGCCGGAGAGTTCCCCGGTCAGGTTGCCGAGCCCGGTCAGTGCCTGATCGAGCAGGTCGGCGTACAGCGCGTCTTTGGTCGGATAGTGACGGTAGATCGTGCCGATGCTGACGCCGGCTTCGGTCGCGATGTCACGGATGGCCGACGCGGCGTACCCGTGACGGGCGAAAACGCGAACCGCCGCGGTCTGCACCGCGCTTCGCGTTGCCGCGCTCAGGGCTGCGCTCTGTTCAGTGGTGCGCGCCACGGGCCTGCCCTCCCATCTATAGAATGAACTGATGTTCATTCTATAGGTAGGGCGGCCGTGTAGGGCAACTCGGCCTATACCTCGGAGGCGCCGAACCCCATCTCGAAAGTCGGGTGCCGCTTCCCCGCCGGCATGCGGCGACCGCTCACCGGGAACTCAGGAGGAGCGGTCGCCGCGCACCTGGCAGCGTGGTTCGGAAGGAATACGCCGAGATGGAGGTTGACGATGACTTCGGTTCCCAGCACCGAGCACGAGCTGCGGGAGATACGTACCGACGCCGGAGTGCTGCGGTATTACGAGGCGGGCTCCGGTACGCCGCTGCTGCTGTTGCACGGTTCCGGACCCGGCGTCACCGGCTGGCGTAACTTCCGCGGCAATCTCGATTTCTTCGCCGAACGGTTCCGCACACTCGTCCTGGAGTTCCCCGGGTTCGGCGTCAGTGACGATTTCGGCGGGCATCCGATGATCACCGCCCTCGACGCGGTGGTCGGCTTCGTCGACGCGCTCGGCCTCGACCGGGTCGATCTCGTCGGCAACTCGATGGGCGGCGGGGTCGCGCTGAACTACGCGATCGCCCACCCCGACCGGGTCGGCAAGATCGTCACCATCGGCGGTATCGGCAAGAATCTCTTCAGTCCCGGCCCGGGAGAGGGCATCCGGCTGCTCCAGGACTTCACCGAGAACCCCACCCGTGAACGGTTGATCGCCTGGCTGCACTCGATGGTGTACGACCCGGCCCTGGTCACGGAGGAGATGATCGAAGAACGCTGGGCCCAGGCCACCGATCCGGCCACCCTCGACAGCGCCCGCCGCATGTACAGCCGGACCGCGTTCACCGCGATGGTGCGTGCCATGGACGCCGCGGACACTCCGCCACCGTGGGCGCTACTGCACAGGGTGAAGGCGCCGACCCTGGTGACCTGGGGGCGTGACGACCGGGTGAGCCCGCTGGATATGGCCCTGTTGCCGATGCGCACCATCCCGCGCGCCGAACTGCACGTGTTCCCGGATTGCGGCCACTGGGCCATGATCGAGCAGAAGGCCGCCTTCGAATCCACGGTCATGGCCTTCCTGACCCGCAAGGACTGAGACGCCGGAGGAGCCTGGTGCGTACGGAGTCCCGGCAGTGGAGCAGCGGCCGGTCGGCGACGGGCCTTCTCGCCGACCTGCCTGCGGCTGTACCGATCAGAAATCCTCCGCCATGTCGTCAGTTCTGGTAGTCGCTCGCACCAGTAGAAGGATTGATGACCATGACCGATGCCAGACCGCCGGGCGCCGATGAGGCCATGTTCATCGCGGCGGCCCGCTCAGGCGATACGGCGCGGTTCGCACTCATCACGGAACGCCACCGGCGTGAACTGCAGGTGCACTGCTACCGGATGCTCGCGAACTACGAGGACGCCCAGGACATGACGCAGGAGACGTTCCTGCGGGCGTGGAACAAGCGGGAGTCGTTCAAGGGCCACGCCGCGCTGCGGACCTGGCTGTACCGGATCGCGACGAACGCCTGCCTCGACTTCCTGGAGAAGCGCAACGACCGGACACCCGTACCGTCCGGGCTGGCGAACCCCGGCTCCGAGGTGCTGTACCTGCAGCCGTACCCCGACCGGATGCTCCCCGAGGACCCGCAGGAATCGGTGGTGGCGCGGGAGACGATCGAGCTGGCGTTCATCGTCGCTGTCCAGCACTTGCCGCTGCGGCAGCGGGCGGTGTTCATCCTGCGCGATGTCCTCGGCTGGCCGGCGGCGAAGGTCGCCGACGCTCTCGAGCTGACCGTCGCGTCGGTGACCAGCGCACTGCAGCGGGCGCGCGTAACGATGCGCGAGCAGCTGCCCGACCGCCGCCTCGACTGGCGGAGCCCTGCCACTCACGAGCTGTCGGATGATGAGCGCGGCGTGGTGAAGTCCTACATCGACGCCCATGAGCGTAACGATCTCGACGGGTTGATGTCCCTGCTGCGCGACGACCTGCGCTTCGCGATGCTGCCCGATCCGGGCTCCTCGATCATAGGGGCCCAGGCCGCGGTGGACGGCTGGGTCTCCGGTGGGCTCTTCCAGCGCGGCTACGACGACTGGCGCTGTATCGCCACGACAGTCAATCGCATGCCTGCCGCCGCGCTGTACCTCCGCATTCCCGACGACCCGGAGTACCGGCTGTTCAACATCGCGGTCCTGCGCATCGCCGACGGGAAGATCGCCGAGCTCACCGGATTCGACGCCACCGACAAACCATGGCTGGGCCTGCCCCCGACGATCAACGACGCCGTCGTCCTCATCTCCGGCGAGCATATGGCCCCTTAACCGCTCAGCGCCTCGTCTCGTATCTGGTCAGGACCACGCCGCCGGGGAACGTCCGCGTCTCCACCAGGTTCAGATTCACCCAGCTGTCCAGCGCCGTGAAGAACGGCGTGCCACCGCCGACCAGGGCCGGGTGGGTGACCAGGGCGTACTCGTCGATCAACCCGGCCCGCATGGCAGCCCCGGCGAGCGTTGCGCCGCCGATGCTCATCGGGCCGCCGTCCTCGGCCTTGAGCCGGGTGATCTCGGCGACTGCGGCGCCGGTGACCAAGCGGGTGTTCCAGTCGACCTTGTCGATCGTTGAGGAGAACACCACCTTCGGCGTGTCCCGCCAGTTCCGCGCGAACTCGATCTGCGCCGGGGTAGCGTCGGGCTGCTGGTCGCCGGTGGGCCAGGCGGAGCTCATCGTCTCCCACAGCTTGCGCCCGTACAGCGACAGGTCGTTCGCCCGCTCCTGGTCGAGCCACCACTGGAACAGCTCGTCGCTCGGCGCGCTCCAGCCGATAACGTCGCCGGGCGCGGCGATGTAGCCGTCCAGGGTCACGTTCATGCCGAAAATCAATTTGCGCATCATGCCAGCCTCTCGTGAGTTGATCTCACACATACAGACGGGCGCGGCGCGAAAAACTGATCTGTGCGTTCACCCAGAGCCGGCTATGGCCGGAGATTGGTCACCCAGGCTTCACCGTGTAGTTATGAGCAATGCTCGATAAGGAGACCTTGACCTCGGTCGCGCGTCGATTCGCCGACGGGAATCTGTTCGCGGTGGCCGATATGGGCGGCTGGTCTGCCCTAAGAGTCGATGAGCAGGCGACGCTCGAACGCATGTTGCAGGGCATGAGCGCCGATGAGACGCCACGACCGCTCGGCGAGGAGAACGGTGCGGTCCTCTTCGATTGGCTCGCCCTGCCCACCGGGGACCATGACGCGTTGCTCGATGAACTCCGTCTCACCTGCGCCGTCCCCGCGACACAGAAGCTCGGCCTGGGCGTGTGGGGCCGGGGCGGTGTGTATGTCACTCCGCGATGGGACGGCTGGACGGTCATCTGCGGCTACCCCCCGCCGATGGATTCCGAATCCATGCGCGCGCTTCTGGAGCGGCATCGAAAAGCCCCCTGGATCGGCCATCCCTATCGCTGGGTGCTGCCGGCGTCGACCGGCAGGGTTACCGCGGTGATGTAGCGGGCCTCCTCCGAGGCCAGGAACAGCGACGCGTTCGCGATATCGACCGGCTCCACCCACGGGATCGGCATGTTCATGGTGCGGGCGGCCGCCGCGAATTCCTCGCGGGTGGGGTTCTCCCGGTCGGGACGGAACGACCGGCGAACCATATCGTTCTGGATCATCGGGGTGTCCACATTGGTCGGGTGCACCGAGTTCACCCGGATCCCGTGCGGTGCCAGCTCTTGCGCCAGCGATCGCATCAACCCCACCACACCGTGTTTGGCCGCCGTGTAGTGCGCGACCCCGACCAGTCCGCGCAGTCCGGCGATCGAACTGGTCAGGATCATCGACCCGCCGCCGCGGGCGATGAGATGCGGTGCGGTCGCCTTGCAGGTCTGCCATACGCCGGTCAGATTGACGTCCAGCATCGTCCGCCACTGCTCCTCGGTCAGCCGCAGAGCGGGTGCGCTGGAGGTGATCCCGGCCGTCGCGCACACCACGTCCAGACCGCCGAGTTGGCCCACCGCCCGGTCGGCCACCGCCCGCAGCGCCGCACCGTCCCGGACATCGGCGGTGGCGGCCACGACCCGTGCCCCGGTCTGCTCGACAGCTCGCACGGTCTGCT
The DNA here is from genome assembly GCF_040654015.1 of Nocardia sp. NPDC050799. NCBI lineage: Bacteria > Bacillati > Actinomycetota > Actinomycetes > Mycobacteriales > Nocardiaceae > Nocardia > Nocardia sp. NPDC050799. The sequence continues at coordinate 18,522 of NZ_JBFAHF010000057.1, read as the reverse complement.
CGAGGTCTTCCGGCGTCGCCGGTGGGATGATCACCGTCGCCACCGGACCGCAGAGATCCAGCGCGACGATATCGGCGCCCTCCTCGGCCAGCCGTACCGCCTGGGCCCGCCCGATACCCCGTGCCGCGCCGGTGACCAGCGCTACCTTGCCCGAAACCCGTCCCATCTCACACCTTCTGAGTAAGTCCGGCGTCCACGACGAGCTGGGTGCCGGTGATGTACCGGGACTCGTCGGACGCGAGGAACAACACCGCATTGCTGATATCCACCGGCTCCACCCAGGGCACCGGCAGAATCGTCCGTTCCGCGAGAACTCGCGCCGCATCGTCGCGGGTCGGATCCGCCATCCCGGGCAGCAATTTCGCGTACACGTCGTCGTTCAGGATCATCGGCGTCGCCACCGATCCCGGATGCACGGTGTTCACCCGGATGCCCTGCGGGCCGAGCTCGTTGGCCAATGTCCGCGCCAGTCCCACCACCGCGTGTTTGCTCGCCGAATAGTGGGCGGCCGAAGCGCCGCCCTTGATGCCGTTCGTCGACCCGACGATGACGATCGAAGCGCCCGCGTCGAGATGGGCGGCCCCCGCCCGGACGGTGTGCCAGACTCCGGTGAGATTGGTATCGAGGGCACGTTGCCAGGCGTCGTCGGACAGTTCCCAGGTCGGCGCGAGATCCGCGTAGACGCCGGCATTGGCGACGACCACATCCAGCCGGCCGAGCTGCGTCACCCCCGTGTTCACGGCTTCCTCGACCGCCAGCGGGTCACGGACATCGGCGAAACCGGTGACGCACCGGCGGCCGAGATCCTCCACCTGCCCGGCCACCGCGACCAGGCCGGCCGCGCTTTCCGCGAGGTCGAGCGCGACGATATCGGCGCCCTCCTCGGCCAGCCGGCGGCAATGGGCACGGCCCATCCCGCCCGCTGCCCCTGTCACCACCGCTACCCGGTCCTGCAGGCGCTTCATCGGGCGCCTCCGGCACATACCGCATCCATGCGGGCGACGCTAGGTGCGCCGGGTATCCCGCGACCGCGTTCCTCCCGGTCACCGGGCCGTGACCGAGACCGCTCCCGCTGGGCGGGACGATGTCGCCCGGTGTATCCGCCCTCCGCTATCGGGTGTGGGCCGGTGTGCCGCTCATCGGATCGGGCCGGGAAGTCTCGGCCAGGGCGCACGCCGCTCCGTATCGGGGTGCCGGCCGGAATCTCCGGCCTGTGGTCCGGGGCGGACGTCAGGGAACGACGACCGCCCGGCCGCGCAGCGTTCCGGCGGCGAGCCGGCGATACGCCTCGGGGGCCTCGTCGAGGCCGAACCGTTCGGTCGCGATATCCAGGACTCCGGCGTGCGCGAGATCGATCAGTTCGATCAGTTCGGCCCTCGCACCCCAGTACGGCGAGGTCACGGTCGTTTCGTAGGGGCTGATCCCGAACCCGACCCGCGCGGCGGACTTTCCGTCGCCGATACCGACGATCGTCACATCGGAATCCACCCCGGCCACCGCCATGGCGGTATCGATGGTCGGCTGGAAGCCGACGAAATCCAGGACCAGGCTCGCCCCGGCCGGGCCGGTGATCTTGCGGACGTTGTCGGCGGCCCGGTCATCGGAGAGCACCGCCTCGTGCGCACCCACCGACCTGGCGAATTCGAGTTTCTCGTCGTTCACATCGAGGGCGATGATGCGTGTGGAGGACAGATACCGCAGCAGCTGGATGGCCACATGGCCGAGACCGCCACTGCCGATCACCACCGTCCACGAGCCGGGGCGGATCTTGTCCAGCGACCGTTTGATCGCGTGGTACGGGGTCAGGCCGGCATCGGTGAGCGGTACGGTCGCCACCGGGTCGAGATCGCCGATCGGCACCAGATGGCGGGGCGAATCGACGATCAGGTATTCGGCGATGGCGCCCGGTGAGCCGAGTCCCGGCGGCATGATGCCCAGTTCGGCGGCCCGGGAACAGTAGTTCTCCCGGCCCTGGGCGCAGAACCAGCAGTTTCCGCAGCCCCAGGGCCCGTAGACGACGACATTCGTGCCGATATCGATCCCGCGCACCCCGTCGCCCAGGGCTGTGACCTGGCCGGCGCCCTCGTGCCCCAGGGTCAGGGGCAGCTCGATACCGAACTGTTCCGGCGGATTGTTCATGACGAAATCGTCGGAATGGCAGACGCCCGCCGCGGTCACCCGCAGCAGTACCTCACCGGGGCCGGGTTCCGGAGTGGGAATTTCGCGGACCTCCGGTTCTGCCCCGACGGTCACGTATTGCAGTGCCTTCATTGCGCCTGTCCTCTCCGAGCCGAGCGACTGGGTGCGTACTGGTGGAACGGCAGCGAACGTGCGGATACAGCAACTGCGACCAGGCTAGCCGGGACGCACGGAACCGGGGGCACTCGCGCTTGCGGACCGGCCGGTCGAGGTGGTGTCGACTGTGTCGGCGGCATGGACAATGCCGTGGGGTATGAAGCCGAGACCGGACATCGCGGCACCTTCCGCACTGCCGGCGAGGTTCACGGCAACGCCCGCGTCGAGCTGCTCGCCGTCATCCGCACTGCCCCGAGCGAGGCGGTGGAGTCGGCCCCGGGGAGCGGCCCGTCACTACTGGGTCGAGTCTGCCCGCCGCCAAGACGCCGCGATCGCGACGACCAGGGCGGTGAGCAGGATCAGCGCCAGAAAGACCTGCCCGTGCAAGCCGAGGATGAAAACAGTCCGATCGGCGAACTCGGGATCATAGGTCGCGGTATCGGGGAACAGCAGCGCACCGGCCATCCCGAGCCACGGGGTGGCCACGACTGCCGCGGCGCACAGTGTCCGGCCGCGGGCGTCCCGGCCGGGACGCAGGGCGAGTGTCAGGCCGATGATGCCGAGGAGCACCGTCATCACCAAGTATTGGGCGTCGTGGAATTTCGCGTGCGGCGGCCAGTTCGGATTGAAGGCGTGCTGGGCGGCCAGGTCGGGGATGACCAGGTCGGCGAGTACGGCGCCGACCGTCGTGATCACCGCTACGGCGGCGATCACGAGGCGAGGGAACGGCATTGATCCGGACCTTTCTTGTCTCGTGGCTGGGTCGGGTAATCCCGGGCCGATCAGAGCGTCCAGGCGTAGGTGTGCGTTATCGAGCGGCCGAGTAGTGCGCTGGGCAGGAGGGGAAGCGCGGTGTCGCGTAGCGCGGTTGCCAGTGGTGAACCCCAGTGCGCGGGCACGCCGACCCGGCGGGAGATCCGGGCGATCGTCTGGGTGCGGGCCCTGCGGAGGCGGTCGTATTCCTCCAGTCCGGCCTCGACGCCGCGGGTGTCCACCGCCGCGGCGAGCGTGACCGCGTCCTCGAGTGCCTGGCAGGCGCCCTGCCCGAGGTTGGGGGCCATGGCGTGCGCGGCGTCGCCGAGAAGCGCGGCCTTCCCGCGGATGTACGTACGCAGATTCGGTAGCTCGTAGGTGTCGTGCTGCAGGACGGCATCCGGGTGTGCGGCCTCGAGTAGTGCCGGGATGGGTTCGGGCCAGCCCGCGAACCGCTCGCGAAGCCGATCCAGCCCGGCACGGGACCCTGCTGGGGCGTTGGCCATCGAATAGCAGTAGATACGGCCGTCGGGCATCGGAACATAGCCGACTCGTTCGCCCCGACCCCAGATTGCGCGTTCGAGCACCTCGGCCTGCCAGCCGCGCTGGTGGAAGGCCACCGCGGCCGCCAGCCCGCCGATACCACCGCCCACGACGAGCGCCTTCATCGCCGGCCCCCGCGCTCGCCGACCGCCCCGATACCGCCACGCATCCAGGCGGATCGGGACTGTCGCCACCACACCGCCGTTGTGACCAGTGCACCTACCAGAAGCACCCACCGCCAACGCTCCATGCCAACCCCTAGAGTCTATAGATCTTTTAGAGTCATTAAGAAAACATAGATGCTCTAGGATGTCAACGAGTGGGCCGAACCAGCAGAAGGGTGACGATGGCGACACAGACGGGCGGCAGGCGTGAGCGGCTACGCAAAGCCACCTTGAAGGAAATTCACGAGGCAGTACGCACACTGCTGGTGGAGCAGGGACCGTCCGCGGTGACCATCAACGCGGTAGCGCGCGAGGTCGGGATGAGCGGGCCGGCTCTCTATCACTACTACGCCGGCCTCGACGCCCTGATCGGCGCGGTGACCGCGGACTTCTTCGACGAGCTGGCCGTCGCAATGGAACAGGTTCGTGACGCGCGTGCCCACGCGCCCGTCGGCGAGCGCATACTGGCGGTCTGCCGCGCCATGCGTACCTGGGCGATCACCCACCCGGCCGAGTTCGGCTGGATCTTCGCTGCCCCGATCACCCCGTCGAACCGGAGACCGGATTCCGAGCGCCATCGGGCCGGGCAGCGGTTCGAACGGGTGCTGCTGGACCTGACGATCGAACTCTGGCAGACGCGCCCGTTCCCGGTATCCGACCCGGCAGATCTACCCGAGTCCCTGCGCGAGCAGTTGATCGCCTACTCGGCCACGATCGGCGGACAGTTGCCGCCCGAGGCCGCGCACGTCTTCCTGTCCTGCTGGATCCGGCTGTACGGCCTGCTGTGCATGGAAGTCCTGCACCAGCTCGACTTCGCCTACTCCGACCTCGAACCGGTCTACGAAGAATGCCTGCACGACCTCACCGGCATCCTCGGCCTGGCACCCACCGACCAGCCGACCCCGTGAGCATCTCCCGTCCCGGTACCCGGGCATGGTCCCGGCCAACGGTCGATCCCGGGCCCTGCCCATAACCGATCATCTGCCGTCGACCGACCCGGCCCAGGTGTGCGGCAGACCGGGCACGGTGGTGGCCGTGTCCGAGCGCTGCCGTAAATCCAAGGCCCGGGTACGAAGCGTGTCCGTTCGGTACTTCGGTGTAGCGGATGCTTCGGGAGGCGAGACCGGTCAGCGCTGGGCCGGTGGGCGGATTCCGGAGAACCAGTCGAGCAGATCGGGGTCGTCGACGGCGCTGCGCTCCACCACTCGGGCCGGGTCGGCGCCCTGGAACAGGCGTTTGATCGGGACCTCGAGTTTCTTGCCGGTACGGGTGTGCGGGACCGCCGGGGCGAGGAGGATCTCGTCGGGGACGTGTCGCGGCGACACCTCGGTGCGGATCACCTCGTTGATGCGGCCGCGCAGTTCGTCGGTGAGTGCGGCGCCGGGAGCCAGGACCACGAACAGCGGCATCCAGTACCCGCCGTCGGGCTGTTCGGCGCCGATGACCAGCGCTTCGGCCACCTCGGGGAGCCGCTCGACCGCCTGATAGATATCGGCGCTGCCCATCCGGATACCGTGCCGGTTGAGGGTGGAATCGGAGCGGCCGTGCACGACCACACTGCCGCGGCCGGTGAGGGTGATCCAGTCGCCGTGCCGCCACACGCCGGGGTAGGCGTCGAAATAGGCGTCGTGGTAGCGGGCGCCGTCGGGGTCGTGCCAGAAACGGATCGGCATGGACGGCATGGGGGCGGTGATCACCAGCTCGCCCACCTCACCGCGGACCGGCTGCCCGACCTCGTCGTAGGCGTCGAGAGCGACACCCAGGTAGGGCGCCGAGAGTTCACCCGGCCAGACCGGCACGGTGGGCGCCCCGCCGGCGAACGCCGAGACGACATCGGTGCCGCCGCTGATCGAGGCCACCGGGACATTCCCGGCGTTGTCGCGGAGCCACAGCGCCGACGCCGGCGGCAGGGACGAACCGGTGATACCGATCAGCCGCAGGGTGGACAGATCGTGATCGGTCCGTGGTACCGCGCCCGCCTTCATGCAGCCCAGCACATACCCGGGACTGGTGCCCAGCACGGTGGCGCGGGTGCGGGCGGTGATCTCCCAGAGGGTGTCCGGCCGGGGATGGGCCGGGCTGCCGTCGTAGCAGACGATGGTCGCCCCGGCGAGCAGCCCGGCGACCTGGAAGTTCCACATCATCCAGCTCGGGCTGGTGTACCAGAAGAAGGTGTCCTCGGGCCCGATATCAGATTGCAGCGCAACAGCTTTCACGTGTTCGAGCAGCACCCCGCCGTGGCCGTGCACGATGCCCTTGGGCAGTCCGGTGGTGCCGGAGGAGAACACGATCCACAGCGGATGCGCGAAATCGACGGTTTCGGTTTCCAAGAGCGGTTCGCCGCCGGACGGATCGGCCGCGGCCGACCACGGTGTGCTGTCGGGAATCCCGACACCCAGCCGCGACACCACCACGGTGGCGCGCACGGTATCCAGACCGGCTCGCAAAGCGGCGATATCCGCGCTCTTGTCATGGGTCTTCCCGCCGTAGCGGTACCCGTCCGCGGTCACCAGGACCACAGGCTCCAACTGGCCCAGCCGGTCCAGCGCGGCCTTGGCCGAATAGTCCTGCCCACATGCGCTCCACACCGCGCCCACGGCCGCGGTACCCAGAAACGCCACCACCGTTTCGGTGATATTCGGCAGATAGCCGACCACCCGGTCGCCGGGCCGGACACCGAGCCCGCGCAGGGTCCGGGCGAACGCGGCCACTCCGGCCAGCAACTCCGCCCACGACGTCGCCACCACTTCCGCGCTGTCCTCGGTGACCTGCAGGATCGCCGGCCGGTCGGTCCGCGCCTGCGCGACCACCCGATCCACATAGTTCAGAGTCGTCCCGGGAAACCAGCGCGTCCCGGGCATCTCCGGGCAGGGCAGTACCTCACCGGCGATGGGCCCCAGCTCGAAGTACTCCCATACGGCCAGCCAGAATTCGGCCAGATTGTCCACCGACCAGCGCCAGAGCGCGTAGTAGTCGGGCAGTTCCGCACCGGAACGCGCGGCGACGAAGCGAGCGAAATCGGTGACCCGGGCATCGGCGATATCCCGTTCGGTCGGTACCCACTGAGGTTCCACCGGCAAAGGACCCTTCTGTGTTTATTTGCGCGCCTCCGGCGCGCGGGCCGGGGCCCTGTGCCCCCGGTTCTTCACTCCGCCACTCAGTCGCTGCGCTCCTTCGCTCTGTCGCTCCAGAACCGGGGGCGGGCCCCGACCATGGAGGTAGACCATCCGGAATAGACAGAACGTGCATGCTGTCGTGCGCTTCGACCGGCCCGGGGAGGTTTACATCACTGTAAGTGCTCAATGGTCACCGGTCTCTGGACGGTCGACTGGACGCGCTCGGTCGCTCCAGAAAAGGGGCGGGCCCCGACCATGGACGCCGACTCTGCGGAGAGGGCTTGGGTTTCATTCCGGTCTGCGCTGGAGGAGCTGTTCGGCGTGACGGAGTAGGGGGGCGTCCACCATTCTGCCTTCGTAGGCGAAGACTCCGCGGTGGTTCGGGGCCGCGGCCAATACGCCACGGGCCCAGTCCAGTTCCGCGGGCGACGGGGCATAGGCGGCGCGGATGACCGGGAGCTGGGTGGGATGGATGGCGACCTTGATATCGAAGCCCACCGCCACCGCGTCCTCCGCTTCGGCACGCAGGCCGTCGAGATCGCGGATGTTCAGGTACACCATGTCCAGGGCGAGGCGCCGGTGCGCCTTGGCGGCCAGCAGGCCGGTGCTGCGCAGGTGCCGTGCCACATCGCGGTAGTTGCCGTCGGGGCGGCGGGTGCCGGTGCCGCCCATGGCGGCGACCAGGTCCTCCACGCCGCACATCACGCCGCGGGTATTGGGCGCGGCGGCGATCTCCTGGATTGCCAGGGCCCCCGAAGGGGATTCGATCAGGGCGAAGACCTGGTATTCACCGAGGCCGGTGACCTGGTCGGCGGATTCGGTTTTCGGCAGCATGACCAGCCGGTATCCGGTGCGCCGCAGGGCTACCAGGTCGAGGTCGTGGTCGGGGGTACCGGCCGGGTTCACCCGCACCACGGTGGTCGCGGGGTCGAGCGGGGTCTCCACGAGCGCGACGCGGGCGGCGGGTTTGTCGGCGGGGGCGACACCGTCCTCCAGATCGAGAATCACGACATCGGCGGCGTCGGCGGCCTTGCGATAGCGCTCGGGGCGATCCGCGGGGCAGAACAGCCAGGCCGGGCCCGCGGATTGCCAGGTGGCGTCCGCGCTGTACTGATCGGTCACTGCCGGTACCCCCTCGAGGTGTTGTCGCCCCCGGCGCTCACGGCCGCTCTTCCGACGGGCGCAACCGGATCAGCGCGTTGCGAACGGCCACCCCGACCACGGTGCCGTGCTGATTGCGGGCGACGTGGCGGAAGGTGACCACGCCCTGACCCGGCCGGCTCGTCGATTCCCTCTTGTCGAGCACGACGGTCTCGGTGTACACGGTGTCGCCGTGGAAGAGCGGGGCCGGGAACTTGACCTCTTCGAAGCCGAGGTTGGCGACCGTAGTGCCCTGGGTCAGATGCGCCACCGCCTGCCCGATCATGGTGCCCAGGGTGAACAGGGAGTTCACCAGCCGCTCGTGGAACGGCTCCTGGGCATCACTGAAGGCTTTGTCGATGTGCAAGCCCTGGGTGTTCATCGTGAGGGTGCTGAACAGGACGTTGTCGGTTTCGGTCATGGTGCGGCCGGGACGGTGCTCGTAGAGCACTCCGGTCTCCAGCTCCTCGAACCACAGACCGGTCTGCACCACCCGTTTCAGGCCGGAGACGTCGTGGTCGACATCCTTGGTGATCTTTTCGCCGCTCACAGGCCGAGCTCCCGTCCGATCAGCATGAGTTGTACTTCCGTGGTGCCCTCGCCGATTTCGAGGATCTTGCTGTCCCGGTAGTGCCGGGCCACCGGGTATTCGTTCATGAACCCGTAGCCGCCGAAGATCTGGGTGGCGTCGCGCGCGTTGTCCATGGCGGCCTCGCTCGCGACCAGTTTGGCGATGGAGGCCTGCTTCTTGAACGGCTTCCCGGACAGCATGAGCGCGGCGGCGTCGTAGTAGGCGGTGCGGGCGGTATGGGCGCGCGCCTCCATCCGGGCGATCTTGAACGCGATCGCCTGGTTGCTCCCGATCGTCTTCCCGAACGCTTCGCGCTCCCCGGCGTAGCGCACACATTCGTCCACACAACCCTGGGCCGCCCCGACCGACAGCGCGGCGATGGCGATCCGGCCCTCGTCGAGGATGCGCAGGAAGTTGGCGTAGCCGCGGCCGCGTTCGCCGAGCAGGTTCTCCTTGGGGACCCGGACATCGTCGAAGGTGAGCGGATGGGTGTCCGAGGCGTTCCAGCCGACCTTGTTGTAGGCGGGTTCGGCGGTGAACCCGGGAGTGTCCGCGGGCACCAGGATGGTGGAGATCTCCTTCTTGCCCCCGGTCTGCCCGGTCACCGCCGTCACCGTCACCAGGGCGGTGATATCGGTGCCGGAGTTGGTGATGAACTGTTTGCTGCCGTTGATCACCCAGCTGTCACCGTCTTCGACCGCGGTGGTGCGGGTGCCGCCGGCGTCGCTGCCCGCGCCCGGCTCGGTGAGCCCGAACGCGCCGAGGTGCTGCCCGGTCGCCAGCCGCGGCAGCCACTCCTGTTTCTGTTTCTCGTCGCCGAACCGGTAGATCGGCATGGCGCCGAGCGAGACCCCGGCCTCGAGGGTGATGGCGACGCTCTGGTCGATCTTGCCGAGTTCCTCGAGGGCCAGGCAGAGGGCGAAATAGTCACCGCCCATCCCGCCGTACTCCTCCGGGAACGGCAAGCCGAACAGGCCCATCTTCGCCATCCCGGCGACGACCTCGTACGGGAAACTGTGCTCGGCATCGTGTTTCGCCGCCACGGGGGCGACCACCTGGTTCGCGAAATCCCGGACGGTCAGTGCCAGGTCGCGGTAGTGCTCGGGCAGCGTGCCGGTGGACAGGAAATCGGTCACCAGTGCCTCTTCTCGTTCTCGGGGTGGGCCGGCCGGATCAACTCGGGGTGGGTTCGGCCGCGGTCTCGGCCGGTTCGCCGGCCTCGGGCGCGGGTTCCGGATGCACCCGCGCGAGCACTTCGTCCAACCGCACCGGCGCGCCCGCCGCGACGAGTATCTCGACGGTGCCGGCCAGCGGCGCGGTCAGCGAATGCTCCATCTTCATGGCCTCGACCACCAGAATCGGGTCGCCGGCCGCCACTGGTTTCCCGGTTTCCGCGGTGACGGCGAGCACCGTTCCCGGCATGGGACTGCGGATCTCGGCGTCGTGCGCGGCGATATCGCCCGCGCGCACCGATTCCTCGGCCAGTTCCCGCAGCAGGGCCGGCCCGGCCGCGCCGGCGACCCAGATCGTGTCCGCGGATTCCGCCACCCGATAGTCGCGGCGTATCCCGTCGAGCGTGAGGGTCACCGTGTGGATCACGGTTCCGGTGGGCAGTCCGGCGGCGGCATCGTCTCGGCCGAGTGCGGCAGCGGCGCGCGCGGGAGCACCGTCTTCGATCCGCACCTCGGCGGCCTCCGGCGTACCGGTGAGGTCGACGTGCACCACCCGCTCCCCGCCCGCCAGCCGGATCCGGATCGGTGCCGGTGCGCCGACCCGCCAGCCGTTCGGACGATCCCACGGGTCCGCCGGACCCGTCGGCCAGCGGCGCAGCCACCGGTACACGGCCGCGGCCGCGAAGATATCGTCGGTGACCGGCGGCGCGTGGAAGTCACCGGCCCGCCGGTCCAGCAGCGCGGTGTCCAGCCGGCCCGCCGCAACATCCGGGTCGGCCAGCAGGAACCGCAGGAAGTCGATATTCGACCGGACCCCGAGCAGCACCGTCTCGGCGAGAGCCCGGTCCAGGGTGGCCAGCGCCGACTCCCGGTCGGGACCGTGCGCGACGACCTTGGCGAGCATCGGGTCGTAATCGCTGCCCACCACGGTGCCGACCGCGAGTCCGGAATCGACCCGGACCCCCGGGCCGCCGGGTTCGACCAGATCCAGCACGGTGCCGCCGGTGGGCAGGAAATCGCGGGCCGGGTCCTCGGCGTACACCCGGGCCTCGACGGCATGACCGTGCCACCGGATATCGTCCTGTTGCAGCCGGATCCGCTGCCCCGCCGCGATCCGGACCTGGCATTCCACCAGGTCGAAGCCGGTGATCAGCTCGGTGACCGGATGTTCCACCTGCAGGCGGGTGTTCATCTCCATGAAGAAGAACTCGTCGGGCCGGTCGGCGGAGACGATGAACTCCACCGTGCCCGCGCCCACGTAGTCGACGCTGCGCGCGGTGGCGCAGGCGGCGGCGCCGATCCGGGTGCGGGTGGCCGGGTCGAGCAGGGGCGAGGGTGCTTCTTCGATCACCTTCTGGTGGCGGCGTTGCAGGCTGCATTCGCGCTCGCCCAGATGCAGGACGGTGCCGTGGGTGTCGGCCAGGATCTGCACCTCGATATGGCGGGGCCGGGTGACGAACCGTTCCAGGAAGAGGGTGTCGTCGCCGAAGGCCGCGGCCGCCTCACGCCGGGCGCTGACCAGCGCGGCGGGCAGCGCCGCGGGCTCGTCGACGCGGCGCATCCCTTTGCCGCCACCCCCCGCGGACGGTTTGACCAGTACCGGGAAACCGATATCGGCGGCCGCAGCGACCAGCTGCTCGTCGGTCAGGCCGGGTTCGGCGATGCCGGGCACCACGGGGACACCGGACGCGGCGACCGTGGTTTTCGCGGTGATCTTGTCGCCCATGATCTCGATCGCCGCGGCGGGCGGGCCCAGGAAGACGATTCCGGCGGCGTGCAGCGCGACGGCGAAAGCGGCATTCTCAGAAAGGAATCCGTAGCCGGGATGGACCGCGCCGGCGCCGGTGCGGCGGGCGGCGTCGACGATGCGGTCGATGTTCAGATAGCTGTCCCCGGCGGCGGCCGGACCCAGCCGAACCGCGGTATCCGCGGCCCGGACATGTGCGGCCCGGGCGTCGGCGTCGCTGTACACGGCGACCGAGCGCAGGCCCATGGTCCGCAGCGTCCGGATGACCCGCACCGCGATCTCACCGCGGTTGGCCACCAGTACCGTGTCGAAGGGCAGGGGGTGATTCGAGTTCAGCATGGTGCTCACATCCGGAAGACGCCGTAGGAGACCGGTTCCAGCGGCGCCTGCGCGCACACCGAGAGCGCCAGCCCGAGGACAGTACGGGTGTCGGCGGGGTCGATGACGCCGTCGTCCCAGAGCCGGGCCGTCGAATAATAGGGATTGCCCTGTTCTTCGTACTGGCGGCGGATGGGTTTCTTGAACGCCTCCTGGTCGGCTTCGCTCCACGGCTGCCCGTTCCCGTCGAGCTGGTCACCGCGCACCGTGGCCAGCACCGACGCCGCCTGTTCGCCGCCCATCACCGAGATCCGGGCGTTCGGCCACATCCACAGGAAACGCGGCGAATAGGCGCGCCCGCACATCGAGTAGTTCCCGGCGCCGTAGGAGCCGCCGATCACGACGGTCAGTTTGGGGACCCGCGCGCACGCCACGGCGGTCACCATCTTCGCGCCGTGTTTGGCGATACCGCCGGCCTCGTAGTCGCGGCCGACCATGAAACCGGTGATGTTCTGCAGGAACAGCAGCGGGATCGTCCGTTTGTCGCACAATTCGATGAAATGTGCGCCCTTCATGGCGGATTCGCTGAACAACACTCCGTTGTTGGCCACGATGCCCACCGGATGGCCGTGGAGGTGGGCGAAACCGGTGACCAGTGTGGTGCCGTACTCCGCCTTGAACTCGTGGAATCCGGCGGCGCCGGACTCGTCCGCGTCGACGATGCGGGCGATCACCTCGCGCACGTCGTAGGGAGTGCGCAGATCCGCGGGCACGATGTCGTAGAGCTCGTCGGCGGGGGCGGCGGGTTCGCGGGCGGGCCGCACCTCCCAGACCGGTTCCGGGCGCGGGCCCAGCGTCGCCACGATCCGGCGGACCGTGCGCAGGGCGTCGCGGTCGTCGTCGGCCAAATGGTCGGTGACCCCGGAAGTGCGGGAATGCAGGGCGCCGCCGCCGAGTTCCTCCGCGGTCACCACTTCACCGGTGGCCGCCTTCACCAGCGGGGGGCCGCCCAGGAAGATCGTGCCCTGATCGCGCACGATCACCGCTTCGTCGCTCATGGCCGGGACGTAGGCTCCGCCCGCGGTGCACGACCCCAGGACCGCGGCGATCTGGGGGATACCGCGGGCGCTCATGGTGGCCTGGTTGTAGAAGATGCGGCCGAAATGTTCGCGATCGGGGAACACCTCGTCCTGTTCGGGCAGGTAGGCGCCTCCCGAGTCCACCAGGTACACACACGGCAAATTGTTGTGCAGCGCCACTTCCTGGGCGCGCAGATGCTTCTTCACGGTGACCGGGTAATAGGTGCCGCCCTTGACCGTGGCGTCGTTGGCCACGATCACGCATTCCCGGCCGGACACCCGCCCGATCCCGGTGATGATGCCGGCGCCGGGGGAGGCGCCGCCGTACATACCGTCGGCGGCCAGCGGGGACAGCTCCAGGAACGGGCTACCGGGGTCCAGCAGCTGGTCCACCCGATCGCGGGGCAGGAGTTTGCCGCGGGCGATATGGCGCTGCCGGGCCTTCTCCGGACCGCCGCGGGCGGTCTCGGCGAGACGTTGGCGCAACTGGTCGGCCAGGGCGAGATTCGCGGTCCGGTCGGCGGAGTCGGACCGGGTGGCGGGCACGGGGCTCGCGGTGCGGGTCATCGCGTCATCCTGACGTCTGAGTTAATCTCTGATAACTGGAATTGAGGTTAATCTTGACTAACCGAGTTGTCCAGGTCTGCGGAAAGGAGTGCGGGTGACCAGTGCCGATTCTGCCACCCCAACCCGACGCGAACTGCTGAAACAGCAGCGGCGCGGCCAGTTGCTCATGGCCGGGGCACGGCTCATCGCCGAACGCGGATACCTCGGTATGCGCTTGGACGATCTCGGCGCCGCGGTCGGCATCAGTGGACCCGCGGTGTACCGGCACTTCCCGAACAAAGAGGCCCTGCTGGTGGAACTCCTGGTCGGCGTGAGCCGCCGGCTGCTCGACGGCGGCAGCGCCGTCGCCGCCGACGCGGCCGGGCCACCGGAAGCACTGGCCGCCCTGGTGGAGTTCCATCTCGACTTCGCACTCGGCGAACCCGAACTGATCCGCATCCAGGACCGCGACCTCGATAATGTGCCGCCACCCGCCCGCCGCGAGATCCGGCGCACCCAGCGCCGCTATGTGGAGGTGTGGGTGGGGGTGCTGTGCGAGATGACGCCCGGCCTCACCGAGGAGACCGCCCGGGTACAGGCCCACGCGGTGTTCGGCCTGCTCAACTCCACCCCGCACAGCGCCGGCCCGGCCCGGGACCGCAGCCGCGCCGTGCTGCGCTCGATGGCTCTCGCCGCGCTCACCGGGCCCGCACCGGACTGAACAATCTGTGCCGGAGACCAGAGTTGTGGACCAGTCGTATTGTCCGATTGGCCGACTGCTGACCACTGGTCATAGAGTCGCCGCATGACCGAGCAGCGGTCCAACCCGCACGACGCGTATTTCCGCAAGGTGATGTCCCGCCCCGCCAACGCAGCCTCCGAACTACGCGCCGCACTACCGGAGTCGATCAGCACCCGCCTGGACTGGACCTCTCTACACTTGCAGCCGGGCAGCTTCGTGCACTCCGACCTCCGCAACCGGTTCAGCGACCTGCTGTTCCGCACCCGCCTCGACGGACATCCCGCCTACGTGTACCTGCTGATGGAACACCAGTCCAGCAGTGACCGGTTCATGGCCTTCCGCATGCTCGAATACATGGTCGCCATCTGGCGCCAGTACTTGATCGACGACGAAAAGGCCAAGACTCTGCCCGCGATCATTCCGTTGGTCGTGCACAACACCGCCGATGGCACCCGATGGTCGCCGGCGCACCCCACCGAACTCGCCGACCTGCTCGATCTCGACTCCGCCGCCCGCGCAGCCCTCGGTCCCCACTTGCCACGGCTGAAATTCCTGCTGGACGATATCGCCGTCCTGGACCTGGCTGCCCTACGTGAACGTGACCTCACCCCCGCGGCCAGGGTTCTCCTGATCCTGCAGCGCATCGCACCGAGAAACGGGCGGCTGGGACACGATATGCTGGACTGGCTCGAAGACCTCCGCGCCCTCGACACCGGCCCGGACTCACTCGGCGATTACCTGACCGTCCTGACCTACATCATGACCGTCGGTGAGACCGCCGAGGCCGATCTTGCGGCGGTCTTCGAACGGCTCGGTCCGCGAGCGAAGGAGGCGATCGTGACCACAGCAGAAATCATCGAAGCGCGCGGTGAGGCACGCGGTCGTATGGAGGGGCGTGTGGAGGCGCTGCTCGAACTGATGACTGCGAAGTTCGGGCCACTGCCCGACGCGGTGGCCGACCGGACCCGCTCGGCCGACCCGGCCCAGGTCCGCCTCTGGACGGCTCGGGTGCTGACCGCCACCACCCTCGACGAACTGTTCGCCTGACCCCGAGCGCCGCCCGAAAGTGCTACCCGGCCGGACTTCCCGTTGGATACGGGTGGCGCCGCACTGCATCGGCGTCCTCGGCAGTTGACCTTGACGCAGGGTCAACCTCTGAGCATGGTCGGCATGACTGCGAAAATCGATCACTTCACGGTCCGCCGCGGTGATGTCACGATTGCGATGTCTCGTGGCGGACGAGGACGACCGCTGGTCCTGTGCCCCGGACTCCTCACGACACAGGCCGATCTGCACGAGCTGACCGAACTGCTGCGGTGCGAGCACGACGTGGTGACCTTCGATCTGCGGGGCCACGGTCTCTCCTCGGCCGCCGACCGGTACTCGTTCGAGGCGTTCCTCGGCGATTTCTCGGCTGTTATGGCGGAGGTGGGCCGCCTCGGCCTGCCCGCGCAACCCGTCCTCGTCGGCCACTCGCTGGGCGCGGATCTGGTCGTGCACTATGCCTGCGAGCATCCCGGCGCCGCCGCCGAGCTGGTCCTCGTCGACGGCGCGAATCCGGTGCCCGAACCATTCGTCACCGAGGCCGACCTGCCCGAATTCCGTGCGATGTTCGAGAGTCTCGCGATATGGCTCCAGAGCCTGGAAGGCACACCGCGTCAGGTGGTGCTCACCGCTCAGGAGACGCTCGACCTGAATCTCGAGGTGGATGTCGTCCGGTCTGCGATCCTCGACCGGTATCGGAAGCTCGACGTTCCGATCAGCATGATCATGTCGACTTCGATGGCCGGCGACAGCGGCGAAGGGCGCGCGCCGTGGCGCAATCAGAACTGGCGGTCCGGTATCGAGCGGCTGGTTCACGACCGGCCGCACATTTCCGTATCGTGGCTCGACGCCGGTCATGGGCTGATCGTCACCCGTGCCCAGGAGATCGCCCAGCTCATCCGGGGCGCCACCGGCCGGCCGAATTCGTAACCGGCCTCGGGCCGAGGAGACTGGTTCGATGCTCACCATCGGCGAAGTGGCCGCGTACGCCGGGGTGACGGTCCGGGCGGTGCGGCACTACCACGCGAAAGGCCTGCTGCCGGAGCCGGAGCGGGACCACTCCGGTTATCGGAGATACGACGCCGCCGCCGTGGTCGAGCTGATCCGGATCCGGACACTCGCCGAGGCCGGGGTTCCGCTGGCGCGCGTGCGGGAGCTTTTACAGGCCGACGCGGCGGCGTTCGCGGCGGCGGTCGCAGATATCGACGAGCGGTTACAGGCAGAGATCCGGCAGCGGCAGCGGCTGCGCGGCCGGATCGCCTGCCTCGCTGCCGGGGACAATCTGGTGCTGCCTGCGCAGTTGGTCGAGTTTCTCGACCGGCTGCGGGCGCTCGGAGTCGACGAGCGGATCGTCCAGGTCGAACGTGACGGCTGGATCCCGCTGGTCGCGCGGTCACCGGAACGCGCTTCGGAGTGGATCACCCGCAAGTGGGAACAGATAACCGACCCTGCGCTCATCGATTTCTATCTCACATTGGGCGAGGCGCTGGATCGGCCCGATGACCGAAGCCTTGCCGAATTGGCCGACAAAATGGCCGCGTACATCACGCGATTGGCGGACACGCGAGGCGAACACTATCTCAACACATCCGATATCGAGCCCCCTCTGGTCGAGCTGCTGGACACACTGGCGTTCCAAACCTGGCCGCCGGCCCGTCGCCTGACCGAACTTCTGGCCGAGCGCGGCTGGAGCGGCTGGACCGAGCTCCGGCACATGGACCCACCACGGGACGTTGGAAGGTCCTGATCTGCGCCGGGAGACCGACAGCGGCTGCTTGCGGCCGTGTTTCAGTGCCGGACGTTCGCCGCCGCGTCACGGGCGGCGTCGGCCCGATCGATATCGGCCAGATCGAAGCCTTTGGTCTCCCGTGCCACCACCACCGCGACGGCGGTCACCGCGGCCGCGCCCGCGAGATACAGCGCGATCGGTACCGCGGAATCGAAGACCTCGAGCAGTTTTACGGCGATCACCGGGGCCAGCGAACCGGCGACGATCGAGGTCACCTGATAGCCCAGCGACACCCCGGAGTACCGCATCCGGGTCGGGAACATCTCCGCCATGATGGCGGGCTGCGGGGCGTACATCCCGGCATGCGCGATCAGGCCGAGCATGATCGCGGCCGTGATGATCCAGCCGTTGCCGGTGTCCATCATCGGGAAGGCGAAGAAACCCCAGGCGCCGGCCGCGACGGTACCGGCCAGGTAGACCGGTCGCCGGCCGATCCGGTCGGCCAGTGCGCCCGCCAGCGGAATCGCCGCGAAGTGCACCGCGTGCGCGGCGAGCAGCCACCACAGGATGTCATCGGTGGCCATTCCCTCGCGCACCTTCAGATAGGTGATGGTGAAGGTGACGACCAGGTAGTACATGATGTTCTCGCCGAAGCGCAGGCCCATCGCGGTGAACACGCCCCGCGGATACCGCTTCAATACTTCTACGGCGCTGAACGACGAGGACCGCACCTTTTCGGCTTCGCGCTGCGCGGCGGTGAAGATCGGCGCGTCGCTCACCTTGGTGCGCACGTAGTAGCCGATCAGTACGACCACCGCCGACAACCAGAACGCGATCCGCCAACCCCACGACAGGAAGGCGTCGTCGGACAGGGTCGCGGTGAGGGCCAGCAGCACCAGGGTGGCCAGCAGGTTCCCGCCCGGCACGCCCGCCTGCGGCCAGCTCGCCCAGAAACCGCGACTCCGGTCCGGGCTGTGCTCGGCCACCAGCAGCACCGCGCCGCCCCATTCCCCGCCGACCGCGAAACCCTGCAGGAACCGCAGCACCACCAGCAGCACCGGCGCCGCGTAACCGATCTGGCCGTAGGTCGGCAGACAGCCCATGAGGAAGGTGGCCGCACCCACCAGGATCAGGCTGAACTGCAGCAGGCGTTTGCGCCCGTAGCGGTCGCCGAAATGGCCGAAGACGATCCCGCCGAGCGGGCGGGCCGCGAAACCCACGGCATAGGTGAGGAAAGCTTTGAGGATCGCGTCGAGTTCGCTGTCGGACGCCGGGAAGAAGATCTTGCTGAACACCAATGTCGCGGCTGTGCCGTAGAGAAAGAACTCGTACCACTCGACCACGGTCCCCGCCATCGAGGCGGCGACCACCCGGCGCAACCCGGACCGCTCCGGTGGCGCGGCCCCGTCGGCTTTCTCGGATCTGTCCACCACACTCATCGCCGACTCCTCACACGCTCCGGCCCCGGCGGGACTGTCAGCGATCTTGTGGGCGGGGCGGTGATCCGACAAGCTGAGGCGGCCTGCTTCAGCGGAAAGGATTGTCGTGTCGGAGGAGTCGAAG
>NZ_JBFAHF010000056.1:0-33066 GCF_040654015.1 Nocardia sp. NPDC050799 | reverse complement strand
CCTTGGTCTCGCCGTTTCGGCCTCGAGACTCGAGCCTTCGGCTCATGCGCTTTCGAGGCCGAAACGGCGAGACGGGCCTCAACCCTTCGAGGTGTCTCGTAAGACTCGACGCATACGGTTGCGTCGGCATTCGATGGCCGGATCGGATGCCGACTCGACCGCCCGGCCGACCTGGCGTCTGATCGATTTCACGAACAGCGGCGACCGCTCGGCGCCTCGCCTTACGAGGACCTGCAAGGGCCGAGGCCCGTCCCGTCCCTTGGCCGGAGGTGCTCAATGGTCGCGCGCTATGGACGGTCCACCGCACATCGCATGAGCCGAAGGCTCGAGTCCCGAGGCCTGAACGGCGGGACCGAGGGGGCCTCGACCCCGCGCGCCGCAGGCGCGCCGAAATCAATTGAAGTTGTTTCCCGGGCCCACGTTCCGGCTGTTGCGGGTGCGCAGGGCGTGTACGTACTCCTCCGGGGCGCCCGCCTTCTCGGCCGCGTCGGCCATCACGCCGATGTAACGCGCCGACGGGAGTCCGCCTTCGTAGGCGTCGAGGACGTACAGCCAGGCGAGGATCGGGTCGCTGCCGCTCCCCGGACTGGGAGTCACGCGGAGCCGGATCTTGCGGTGGATTCCGAAATCGGATCCCTCCCAGCGGTCGAGCCGCTGCTCGTCCTCCGGGGAGACGTCGTAAAGCACGACGAAGACCCGGGAGCCGGGTTCTTCCACCACGGTGGCGAGCGGACCTTCCCAGCCGATGTCGTCCCCGCTGAAGGTGAGGCGCCAGCCCTCCAGCCAGCCCGTCCCGGACATGGGGGAGTGCGGACAGCGCTCGAGCATCTGGGTCGAATCCATATTGGACCCGTAGGCAGCGTAGATCGGCACACCGGCAGCTTAGTTGTGTGCTCGCTCTCACCGGTACGGGGCGTCGTAAATCGGGTTCCCGGCTGTGCTTCGGGCCGGTGCGACCAGGCCGGGAGCGTGCGCGGGGTGCGTGCCGGGGCTGCCTCCACCTTCGGCGCGGCTCCGCGCGGAATGCCGATGGGGTGCGATCGGCAGCACCTATTAGGCTGGTTCCCGGCGAGTGAAGGCCGCGAAGCTGCCGCGCGCCGCGCGGGTGATTAGGACAAGGGGAATGTATGACCCGCATTGCGATCATCGGTGGCGGACCGGCAGGCTACGAAGCGGCGCTGGTCGCGGCCCAGCACGGGGCGCAGGTGGTGCTGATCGATTCCGATGGTATCGGCGGGGCGTGTGTGCTCTGGGATTGTGTGCCGTCGAAGACGTTCATCGCTTCCACCGGTGTTCGGACCGATCTGCGGCGCGCCCGAAACCTGGGGATCACGCTCGACCCGAGCCAGGCCGAGGTGCGGTTGCCCGAGGTCAACGAGCGGGTGAAGGCGCTGGCGCTGGCGCAGTCCTCGGATATCCGGTCCAAGTTGCAGGCGGCGGGGGTGCGGGTGCTGCCGGGGCGGGGGCGGCTGGCGGGGCCGGGATCGGGCCGGGCGACGCATCGGGTCGTGGTGTCGTTCCCGGACGCGACCGAGGAGACCGTCGAGGCGGAGGTGGTGCTGATCGCCACCGGTGCCTCGCCGCGGGTGCTGCCCGGGGCCGAGCCGGACGGGGAGCGGATCCTGAACTGGCGGCAGCTCTACGACCTGGCGGAGCTGCCGGAGACACTGGTGGTGGTCGGTTCCGGTGTGACCGGCGCCGAATTCGTCTCCGCGTACACGGAAATGGGCGTGCGGGTGATCCTGGTGTCCAGCCGGGACCGGGTGCTGCCCGGGGAGGACGCGGACGCCGCCCTGGTGCTGGAGGATGCCTTCGCCGAACGTGGTGTGGAACTGGTGAAGCACGCCCGGGCCGACAAGGTGGAGCGCACCGGTGATTCGGTACTGGTCACCCTGGCCGACGGCCGAACGGTGTCGGGTTCGCACGCCCTGATGACCGTGGGATCCACGCCGAACACCGGTGGGCTGGGCCTGGAGCAGGCCGGTATCGAACTGGACCGCGGCGGATACCTGCGGGTGGACCGGGTCTCGCGGACCGGGGTGCCCGGTATCTACGCCGCGGGTGACTGCACCGGTCTGTTGCCGCTGGCCTCGGTGGCCGCCATGCAGGGCCGGATCGCGATGTACCACGTGCTGGGCGAGGGGGTCAGCCCGATCCGGCTCAAGACGGTGGCCTCGGCGGTGTTCACCCGTCCGGAGATCGCGACCGTGGGGGTGAGCCAGACGGCCATCGACAACGGGGAGACCCCGGCACGCACGGTGATGCTGCCGCTGAACACCAATCCGCGGGCGAAGATGTCGGGTCTGCGCCGCGGTTTCGTCAAGATCTTCTGCCGTCCGGCAACGGGTGTGGTCATCGGCGGTGTGGTGGTCGCCCCGATCGCCTCCGAGCTGATCCTGCCGATTGCGCTGGCGGTCCAGAACAATCTGACGGTCAACGATCTGGCGCAAACCTTTTCGGTGTACCCCTCGCTCACCGGCTCGGTCATGGAGGCCGCCCGCCAGCTCATGCGCCACGACGACCTGGGCTGAGTTGTCGGCGGCGCCGGTGGGTAGTGGGTGGGAATACCGACCCGTCCGGGAATTGCGGCCGTAAACGAAATCGGTTGCCGGAATCGGCCCGAGTTCCTGGTCGCGTCACTGCTTTTTCACCCGTGTTTCACCCGCGAGTGTTCCTGCCCGTGGTGAGTTTTCGTCACATTGCCGGAATTGCTCGAGTGTGGTTCACTTCCGAGGCAGAGATGCGATCGACGGGCGGTCGTGGAGTTTGGTGCCGGGGGATTCGTCCTTTCGGACTCGGACAGCGAACGGCCCACTATCGGGTGAACCGCTGGAGTTCGTGTCTCGGATGAGACGGAACTGGACGCGGACCGCAGGTGGCGCCGCATCCGGGAAAGGGATTGGGCGAAAAGTGAAACATCGTAAGCCGAACCGGGCGGGCCGGGCGGTGGCGAGCACTTCGCTGCCTCTTGCGACTGCCGCGGCCATGGCCATTTTCGCGTCGCCGGCGGGGGCCGTTCCGAGCGACCAGCCGGCTACCCCGACGACGCCGGTGCCCGCGCCTTCGCAGCCGGGTACGAATAATCAGCAGCAGCCCGGCACCGATGGCCGGCAGAGCGAGCCGGAGACCACGCCGAGCCAGCCCGGTGTGCAGAACAACGAGGAAAAGCCGGAGAGCAGCCCGACTCCGAGCCCGAGCCAGCCCGGTGTCACCACCCCGGAGCAGGGTCAGGACGAGCAGGGCCGCACCGGCCCGACCCAGCCCGGTGTCACCACGCCGCGCGTGGCGCCCCTGCCCGTCCCGGGGCAGCCCGCTCCGGCGCAGCCGGCCATCTCGCCGAATACGCCGCAGGGGCAGCAGCCGCCCGCGCAGCCGGGTGACGCGCCCGCCGTGGCGCCGGAGACCGATGGGGAGAACGCGCAGCCCAGTGCTCCGCAGACCGATACCCTGATCGAGCCGCAGAGCCCGCAGTGGCAGGCGCCGAGTATGGACGAGGCGCCGGTCGCGCCGGTCGTCGAGATGCAGGGTCCGCATATGGAGATCGGTGCCGCCCTCGACGGCGGTTCCCTGGCTCCCGGGCATTTCGCCAACACCCACCACTTCTCCAATCAGTCCGGCTATGTCGGCACCGCCGGCTTCCGTACCCCGACGGGTACGGGCGAGGCCGGTATCTCGGTGGAATTCGTCGACGAGAACACCATCAACGTGTCGACGTTCACCGGTGGGAACGGGTTGCCGGACAACCGGCTCGACCACGTGATCGACACCACCCCCGTGAACACGGCGAAGGCCGCCGTGGAGCACTGGATCGCTCAGCAGCCGGGCGGCGCCGCCGCGCTCGACGCCGCGGCCAAGATTCCGCCGCCCCCGCCGCTGCTGCCGCCGGGCAACTACCCGGAGCAGGCGCTGAACCTCGGTGGCGTCAATACCCAGTGGGGTGGTTCACTCCAGTACTGACACGAGTGAAATCTTGCCGGGTGGGGCGGTCGTGCACGGCCGCCCCACCCGCGTGTCTCGGAAGGGATGGGCTGTGACCGGCGAGGGCGAAGGTAGAGAGCGCGAACCCGAACGGGCGGATTTCGGACCCCCTACCGGCGATTTCGGTCCGCCGGTATCGGAGTTCGGGCCGCCGACGGGCGAGCCATCGATGCCGGGCTGGAAGCCGAATACGCGTCCGGAGGATTCCGGCTTGACCTGGCGCCCGGCACCCGGTGCCGGCGCGGCCGAGCCGCCGGCTGTTCCTCCGCCGCCGCCCGGATACCGGGCGCCGGACAGCTCCACCCCGGTCCAGCGACCGGCGCCGGCCGAGTCCCGGCCGGTGACGCGGCCCGCGCCCGACGCGGACTCCACCACGGTCCGCCACCAGATTCCACCGGATCCGGCCCCGCGCACCTCGCCGTCCGGCGAATGGGCACCGGTACCGGATCAGGCCACGGTCCGCCACACCGGTCCGGACCTGCGTTGGCCG
Source organism: Nocardia sp. NPDC050799 (assembly GCF_040654015.1). Taxonomy (NCBI): domain Bacteria; kingdom Bacillati; phylum Actinomycetota; class Actinomycetes; order Mycobacteriales; family Nocardiaceae; genus Nocardia; species Nocardia sp. NPDC050799. The sequence goes on along the minus strand of NZ_JBFAHF010000056.1, from coordinate 28,598 downwards.
GGGGCGGGTCAGCCGAACCAGTCCGGTGGGTCCGAGCCGGCCGCGGGTTCGGTCCGGCCGCGGGCGGGTGGTCTGTCCTGGGACAGCGATCCGATCGCCCAGAAGCTCACGCCGCAGTCGGTGGCCGGGGCGCTGGCCGCGAAACCGCGCCGCGGTCTCCCGCCCGGCCGGATCGTGACGGTGGTCGCGGTGCTGGTGGCGTTGGTCGCGGTGGGGGTGGCGATCGTGGTGGTGAGTGGTGGTGACGATGCGCCCGCGGGGCCGCCGGTCGCCGATTCCGGTTCCGCGCTGAGCTGTCCGGCGAGTCAGGAGGGCGGGGTGATCGTCGGCGACGGGGTCGGGGATACGACCAGCGGCGCGGGCGCCATTCTCGGTTTCCAGCATCAGTTCTACGTGGAGCGTAGCGGGGTGGGAGCCCGTCAGTTCGTCGCGGCGGATTCGCCTGCCATTTCTTCCGCGGAGACGATTCAGTCGGCGATCGATACGCATATTCCGGCGGGTACCGAGCATTGCGTGCGGATCACCGAGCGGGCACCGAACTCGTTCGATGTCGACCTGACCGAGCTGCGTCCGGACGGTAAGACGACGGTGTACAAGCAGACGGTGACCACGGTGGATCGGGACGGGAAAACCGTGCTCTGGGTGATCGCAGACCGCCGCTGATCCCAGTATGTGAAATCACAATGTCATATGGTGATAATTCATGGGATGATCGGGTTTATCGGCAGGTAATTTCCGGAGGCTCCTATGTCGCATCTCGAACCGCCGCTGGCCGGCAAGCTGGCCGGCCTCACCAGCTCCGTCATTCGTGACCTGCTGAAACTCACCGCCGCCCCGAATATTCTCAGTTTGGCCGGCGGCCTGCCCGACGCCGAGCTGATGCCCGGCGCGCGCATGGCCGCCGCGGCGGAGTCGGCGCTACGGACCAGTGCCGCGCTGCAGTACACGGAGTCCCCGGGGTGGGGCCCGCTGCGCGAGGTCCTGGCCGGCCGGGAATCGGACCGGTTCGGTCGCCGGGTCGATATCGCCGAGATCTTCGTGACCCATGGTTCGCAACAGGCATTGTCACTGCTCGCCGAGGTGCTGCTCGACCCGGGGGCGCTGGTGGTGGTCGAGGATCCGGCCTATGTCGGCGCGCTACAGGTGTTCCGGGCGGCCGGTGCGCGGATCGTGGCGGTGCCGCTGGACGGCGAGGGCCTGCGGGTGGACCGGCTCGCCGAGCTACTCGCCGCCGGGGAGCGTCCGGCGCTGGTGCACACCGTGAGCAACTTCCACAACCCCGGTGGCGTGACCATGAGCCCCCACCGCAGGCAGGCGCTCGCCGCGCTGGCCGAGGAACACGGGTTCTGGGTGATCGAGGACGATCCGTACGGCGAACTGTGGTTCGACCGGCCCGCGCCCGCGCCGGTGGCCTCGTATTCGTCGACGGTCATCCGGCTGTCCTCGGCGTCGAAGATCATCGCGCCCACCCTGCGGGTGGGCTGGATGGTGGCTCCGCCACGGGTGTGCCGGGCGGTCGAACTGTTGAAACAGGGGGCCGACCTGTGCGGTTCGGCGCTCACCCAGCAGATCGCCGCCGAACTGCTCGCCGACAGCGCCTGGCTCACCGGCCATATCGACACGGTCCGCGGGGTGTACGCCACCCGCGCCACCGCCCTGGTCGACGCGGCCAGCGACCATTTCGGCGACCGGTTGCGCTGTACGGACGCGTCCGGGGGCATGTTCGTCTGGGCGGAGTTCACCGACGGCACCGACACCGGTGAACTGCTGCCGCGGGCACTCGCGACGGGAGTCGCCTTCGTCCCGGGCGGGGCGTTCGCGGTGAGTAACCCCTACCCGAACGCCATGCGGATGTGCTTCACCACCGCCGCGCCGGAGATGCTCACCGAGGCGATGTCACGGCTGGCCCGGGCCGCCGGCGACCGGGCACCGGTTCATTCGGCCCAGTTGTAGGTGCGTTCGACCGCCTTGTTCCAGTCGGCGAGGCGGGAGTCGCGGTCGGCGGCGGACATACTCGGGTTCCAGGTCTTGTCGGCGGCCCAGTTTGCCCGGATGTCTTCGGTGCCCGACCAGTATTCGACCGCCAGCCCGGCCGCGTAGGCGGCCCCGAGCGCCGTGTTTTCGTTGACCAGCGGACGGACGACAGGTATATCGAGAATATCGGCCTGGAACTGCATGAGCAGATCATTGGCGACCATACCGCCGTCGACCTTGAGGGCTGTCGCCTCGAGGTCCAGCGATCGGGATTCGGCGTCCGCGCGCATGGCGTCCATCACCTCGCGGGTCTGGAAGGCGGTCGATTCCAGGATCGCGCGGGCGAGATGGGCCTTGGTGACGAATCGGGTGAGCCCGGCGATCACCCCGCGGGCGTCGGGCCGCCAGCGCGGGGCGAACAGCCCGGAGAACGCCGGGACGATATAGGCGCCGCCGTTGTCGTCCACGGTGCGCGCGAGATCCTCGATCTCCGGCGCCGAGGAGATGATGCCCAGATTGTCGCGGAACCACTGCACCAGGGCGCCGGTGACGGCGATCGACCCCTCCAGCGCGTACACCGGCGGCCGGTCGCCGAGTCGATAACACACCGTGGTCAGCAGGCCGTGCTCACTGAAAACGGGGGTGGTGCCGGTGTTCAGCAGCATGAAGTTGCCGGTACCGTAGGTGTTCTTGGCCTCGCCCGGAGCCAGACACGCCTGCCCGAACATCGCGGCCTGCTGGTCGCCGAGGATACCCGCGACCGGCACTCCCGCCAGCGGACCCGCGCCGATCTCCGCGTAGACCTCCGAGGAACTCCGGATCTCCGGCAGCATCGCCGTCGGCACGCCGATCTCCGCGCAGATCTGTTCGTCCCAGGCCAGCGTGCGCAGATCCATGAGCAGGGTGCGCGAGGCATTGGTGACATCGGTGATGTGCCGGCCGGTCAGCTTCCACAGCAGCCAGCTGTCCACGGTACCGAAGCACAGTTCGCCCGCCTCCGCCCGCTCGCGCGCGCCCGGCACGGTGTCCAGGATCCAGCGCACCTTGGGTCCGGAGAAATACGTCGACAGCGGCAGGCCGGTACGCTCGGCGTAGCGCGCCGCACCCGAGGATCCGGCGAGTTCGGTACACAACCGGTCGGTGCGCGTGTCCTGCCAGACGATCGCGTTGTGAATGGGCCGACCGGTGTCGCGTTCCCAGACGACGGTGGTCTCGCGCTGGTTGGTGACGCCCACGGCCGCGATATCGCCCGCGGTGATGCCGGCCTCGTCCAGTACCGCGCCGAGCACGAATTCGGTGTTGCGCCACAGGGTTTCCGGATCGTGCTCGACCCAGCCCGGCTTCGGGAAGATCTGGTCGTGCTCGCGCTGGGCGACCCCCGCGATCTTTCCCTGCCGATCGAACAGTATGCATCTGCTCGAGGTCGTGCCCTGGTCGATGGCGGCCACATAGCGCATGGCAGGAGGCTAGCGCAATCCGGCCGATCGGTGACGGGTGTCTCCCCGCCGACGTTTGCCAGAGGCTCCCCCGTACGCGTACCTCCGCCTTCGCTCCGGCCGTGCGCGGTTGTCGGCGGGCTTCGCCCGGCTGTGCCACTAGGCGTACCTCCGCCTTCGCTCCGGCCGTGCGCGGCTGTCGGCGGGCTTCGCCCGGCTGTGCCACTAGGCTTGGACACCGAACGCGCAAACCCACAGCCGACCCCAGTCGATCGCGTACTCGAGGAGTCGATACCGATGATGCGATACCTACGCCAACGCTTCGGCCTCTGCGGACCGCATGCCTCTGCTCCGGAGGAGGGACGCTGATGTTACAGCCGGGATCGCAGTTTCTCGGACCTGATCAGCGCCGTTCCGCATGGGAACGCTTGAACAAGGACCACTTCGATGTGATCGTGGTGGGCGGCGGTGTCGTGGGGGCCGGGATCGCCCTCGACGCCGCGACCCGCGGCCTGAAGGTGGCGCTGGTGGAGGCGCGCGATCTGGCCTCGGGGACCTCCAGCCGGTCGTCCAAGATGTTCCACGGTGGCCTGCGGTATCTGGAACAGCTCGAATTCGGTTTGGTCCGGGAGGCGTTGAAGGAACGCGAACTGTCCATGTCGCGCCTGGCGCCGCACCTGGTAAAACCCTTGCGGTTCCTCTACCCGCTCACCCGGCGGGCGTGGGAGCGGCCCTATGTCGCGGCGGGACTGTTCCTCTACGACACCATGGGCGGGGCGAAATCCGTGCCGGGGCAGCGGCATCTGTCGCGGCACGGGGCGCTGCGGCTGGCTCCGGGTATGCGGCGTAACTCGATGATCGGCGGGATCAGCTACTACGACACAGTGGTGGACGACGCCCGGCACACCATGACCGTCGCCCGTACCGCCGCCCACTACGGCGCGGTGCTCCGCACTTCCACCCAGGTCGTGGGGTTCCTGCGGGAAGCCGACCGGGTGGTCGGCGTGCAGGTACGCGACAGCGAGGACGGAACCAACGGTGAGGTCCGCGGTCATGTGGTGATCAACGCGGCCGGTGTGTGGACCGACGAGGTGCAGGCGCTGTCGCTGCAGCGCGGCCGGTTCCATGTGCGGGCCTCCAAGGGCGTGCACATCGTGGTCCCGCGTGATCGGATCGTCAGCGACGCCGCGATCATCCTGCGCACCAGCACCTCGGTGCTGTTCGTGATCCCGTGGGGCGCGCACTGGATCATCGGCACCACCGACACCGACTGGAATCTCGACCTGGCCCATCCGGCCGCCACCAAGGCCGATATCGACTATCTGCTGGAACGGGTGAACGAGGTGCTGGTCACCCCGCTGACCCATGCGGATATCGACGGGGTGTACGCGGGTCTGCGCCCGCTACTGGCCGGGGAGAGCGACGAGACCTCGAAACTGTCGCGTGAGCACGCCGTCGCGCGGATCGCGCCGGGACTGGTCGCCATCGCCGGCGGCAAGTACACGACCTACCGGGTGATGGCCTACGACGCGGTGGACGAGGCCGCCCAGGACATCCCCGCCCGGGTCTCGCCCTCGATCACCGAGAAGGTGCCGCTGCTCGGCGCCGACGGCTATTTCGCGCTGGTCAACCAGACCGTGCAGCTGGCCGAAGACTACGGAATACACCCGTACCGGGTGAAACATCTGCTGGAGCGTTACGGTTCGCTCGTCGACGAGGTCATGGCGCTGGCCGCGGACCGGCCCGACCTGAAACAACCGATCGCCGCGGCTCCCTCCTATCTGCGGGTCGAAGCGGTGTATGCCGTGGTCGCGGAGGGTGCGCTGCACCTCGACGATGTGCTCGCCCGGCGCACCCGGATCTCCATCGAGTACCCGCACCGCGGCGCCGAGTGCGCCCAAGAGGTCGCCGGGCTCATCGCCCCGGTGCTCGGCTGGAGCGACGCGGAGACCGACCGCGAGGTCCGGACCTATTTGGCCCGGGTGGACGCCGAGGTGCGGTCGCAGACCCAGCCCGACGATGCCTCCGCCGATGCGCTGCGGATCGTCGCGCCCGAACCCCGGCCGGAAATCCTGGAACCGGTGCCCACCGAGGGCTGAACCGTCCCGGGCCGCGGTTGCCTGCCACTCAATGAGCGGCCGGGTGGTGGCTCGGCGTCGTGGTGGTCGCCGGGCCGAGCGGTACCGGGGCCGGCGCCTGCGGGGTCGCGGCGGGATGCAGGAGGAAGTAGCAGAACGCCGCGGTGGCCACGATGGCCAGCACCGCGGAGAGCAGTTTGCCGGTGACGGCGGCCAGCCGGACGGTTCGGGTGTTCATCGAAGTGATCCCGAGGAAACCCCTGCGTTCAGTCGTGGGAAGGAATCGGGATCCCGCTCAAATGCTCTTTTGGTTCTTGACATAGCGTTTCGCTACCTCCAGGATCGCGCCGTCAACGGTGGCTACGAACTACGAATCGGTCCACAAGGGTGGGCAGGCGTGAGCGGGTGGTGGCGGACCATCGGACGATTGCTGTCGAGGACTTCAAACCGAAATTCCTGGCCGGTAGCAGCATTGCCAGGAAAGCGGCGGATGCCGCGATCGGTGCGGCAAAGCGCGAGCTGATCGAACGTGCCACGCGGGCGGGGCGGAAGGTGGTGTGGGTCCCGCCCGCCGATACGACTATGACCTGCGCGAGCTGTGGTACGAGAGCCAAGCAGCGGCTCGCGTTGGATGTGCGTGTCTTCCGGTGTGAGGTGTGCGGTCAGACCGCAGACAGGGACCGCAACGCCGCTCACGTGATTTTGGCGGCCACGGTAGAACTCGACCGTGTCAGTGTTGACGACGTAAGACATGGTTGGCCTCCCTCCGAGGGTGCCGATGATGCGGTCCGAGCTGGAAATCCCCCGGCTTCGGCCGTGGGGAAGTATTCAGGGACCTGCTTCCGGTACCCGTTGTGTCGTCGGAAAGCGGCCGATCATTACTGCGCTCATGGCGGCCGTCACAGCGGCGGCGATGGCCGGCATGCGACAGCGTACGTGCTCAGACGGGTGGGACCTGGCATTTGGGGCAGTAGTAGATACCGCGTTCCCGGTAGCTCACCCGGTCGTTGCGCGGCATCTTCTCACCCAGCATGTCGACCCGCAGGGGGGTCCCGCACCGGCGGCAGGGCCGGTGGGCCAGGCCGTAGACCAGCGGTCGCCAAGGCGGCCCGTGCGCGGCCCGATACATTACGCGCTGCGCTTCGTTCACCAGCGCCGGCAAATCCTCCACTTCACCCACCGGGCGAGCCGGATGGACCCGGCGCAGATAGCAGATCTCGCTGCGGTAGATATTGCCGATCCCGGCCAGATTGCGCTGATCGAGCAGGGCGACACCGATCGGGACATCCGGTGCGCGGGTGAGCCGGGCCAATGCCTCGGCGGGATCCCAGCCGGGACCGAGCAGATCCGGCCCCAGATGATCGATGGCGGTGTGCTCGTCCCGGCGGCGCAGCACCTCCACCAGGCCGAGATCGAATCCGACGGCCTCGGCCTCCGCGGTGCCGAGCACGATCCGGGCGGCGACCCGCGGTTTGGTCCAGCGTTGCCCGCAGTGGAAGACCCGCCAGCTGCCCTCCATCTTCAGATGGGTGTGCACACTGACCGTCTCGGTGCGGATGAACAGATGCTTCCCGTAGCTGCCCACGCTCTCCACGACCTGGCCGCGCAGATCGACGGTCGCGTAGCGGGGCACGCGGAAATCGCTGCGGGTCAGCGTCGCGCCCTCGAGTGCCGCGCGCAGCCGTCGCGCGGCGCGGAAAACGGCATCACCCTCGGGCATGAGCGCCGGTATCCATCGGCGTCGCCGCGGGGTCGGGGCGGTGTTCATGGACTCGTCCCGGGCCGGCCGGGTCGAGGTTCACACCACTGTCGGTGCTCAACGGTCGCCGATCACGGGCGGCCGACCGCACGTCGCAGGCGCAGGCCTTGCGGGGTGGTGGCGAAACCGGCTGCGGTGAGGAACTCGGCGAAGGTGTTGCCGTGCACCGATTCGCCGTCGACCCGATCGATGACCAGTGAATCCGCCCGGCCGGTCCGGACGAGTTCGGCCAGGGCGCCCGCCGCCGCCTGCCGGGCGGCGGGATCCTCGGTGCAGGTGAGCAGGGTTTTTCCGCCGCGTTCCAGATAGAGGACCAGCTCTCCGTCGACCAGTACGACCAGTGCGCCCGCCTTGCGGCCCGGCCGGTGACCGGCTCCGCCCTCGGTTTTGGGCCAGGGCAGGGCGGCGCCGTAGGGGTTGGCCGGATCGCAGGCCGCCAGGGCCAGCGCCGCCCCGGCGGGCCGCCGGTCGCCGTCGAACGAGCGCAGCCGGTCCACCACGTCGGTGGTGGAGAACTGCGCGCCGCCCAGCGAGTCGACGAAGTATCCGCGGCGGCAGCGGCCGCGGTCCTCGAATTCGCTGAGCACGCGGTAGACCAGTGCGAAACCGCCGGGTACGCCCTCGCTCTGTACCGAACCCTTGGTGAGCACACCGTAGCGCTCGAGCAGCAGGTCGGCGGTGGCGTGCGCGCGGACCGTGTTGTCGGTCGCGCGCTCGGGTAGCAGCGACCAGCGCCCGGCCACGGTGGGCGGACCCGACCGGCTCGGCATCGCGGGCCGGGGAAGGTAGGTGCGTCCGCGGGGGGCGCGCCGTGGGGTGCGGTGCGCGGTCGGGGTCCGGGTGGAGCCGGAGAGCCGGGCGCGTACCGGGGCGAACGTATCGCCGGAGACGAGGCCCGCCCACACCAGGTCCCACAGGGCGGCCGCGACCGCGGCATCGTCCAGCAAGCCCGTCGCTTCCGACAGTTGGCGGAAGAAATACGCTCCGCCACTGTGCAGGACCGGGGGCGCGGGATCGACATCGGCCCGCTGCTCCCCAAGCGCCATGAGCGTGGGGTCGGCGCCGAGCGCGGTGAGCAGCGCCAAGTGGGCTTCGGTGAGTTCCGGGTCGTCGGCCGGCGGCAGGGTGAGCGGAGCCTGATCGGCCGGATGCAGCGCGATCCAGCCGTCCTTGGCGTTGATGGCGCCGTGGCCGGACCAGCGCACCTCGCCGGTGGCCATGAGCTCGTCGAGGAAGGCGGGAGTGTAATCGCGGACGCGGGCCGGGAAAACCAGCGATTCCCACGCCGAAGCCGGCACCGGGACGCCGGCGAGCTGTTCCACCACCGTCGCCACGCCGTCGATTCCGCGCAACTCGCCGGTGCCGATGTGCTGCCAATCGGGCAGGAACCGGCCGAAGGTTGCGGTGGACACCGGTTCGACCTCGTGCCGGGCGGCGGCGAGGCTGCGCCGCCGTAGGCGCCGCAGCACCTGGGCGTCGCACCATTCCGAACCTCCGGTCTCCGGGGTGAACTCGCCCTCCACCACGCGTTTCTCGAGACCGAGACGGTGTAGCGCCGCCGCCGCGACCGCGGGGCCCAGACCGAACCGGTGCGCGACCGACTCGGTGGTGAAGGGTCCGTGCGTGCGGGCGTAGCGGGCCACCAGATCGCCGAGCGGATCGGGTACCGGTTCGATGAAGGCGGCCGGGGTGCCGATCGGCAGGGGCACCCCGAGTGCATCGCGCAGGCGGGACGCGTCCTCGATGGCGGCCCACCACGTCTGTCCCGCGTAGGAGACCTCGAGCGCGCGCCGGGCGCCGGCGAGTTCGGCGAACCACTCCGCGGGGTCCTCGCGGCAGCGCTCCCGCGCCTCGGCGGGGGTCAGCGGGCCGAGCAACCGCAGGAGATCGGCCAGGCCCTCCATATCTCGCGCGTGGCGTTCCGGCGTGCGTCGCTGAAGCTCCAGTTCGACCTGGGCGATGACCTCACCGTCCAGTAGTTCCCGCAACTCCACCCGGCCGAGCAGTTCGGCGAGCAGGGCGGAGTCCAGGGACAGGGCCGCGGCGCGCCGTTCGGCCAGCGGACTGTCGCCGTCGTACATGAACTGGCCGATGTAGTCGAACAGCAGGGCGTTGGCGAACGGGGACGGGGTGGCCGTCTCCACCTCGACCAGTCGTACCTGGCGGCGCGCCACGGCGGTGAGCAGATCCCGTAGCGCCGGCAGATCGTACACATCGCGCAGACATTCGCGCACCGTCTCCAGCAGGATCGGGAAGGCCGGGAATTTCCGGGCCACATCCAGCAATTGAGCCGATCGCTGCCGCTGCTGCCACAGCGGCGCGCGCCGTCCCGGATCGCGGCGCGGCAGTAGTAACGCCCGGGCCGCGCACTCCCGGAAACGGGACGCGAACAGTGCCGACCCGCCGACCTGTTCGGTGACCAGGTCGTCGATCTCGTCGGGTTCGAAGACGAACAGTTCCGCACCCGGCGGCTCGTCGGTGGTGTCGGGCAGCCGCACCACGATGCCGTCGTCGGAGGCGTTCGGGGCGGCATCGACGCCGAAGCGCTCCCGCAGGCGGGCGCCGACGGCCAGCGCCCAGGCCGCGTGCACGGGCATTCCGTAGGGCGAGTGCAGGACCAGCCGCCAGTCACCGAGTTCGTCGCGGAAACGTTCGACCACCAGGGTGCGGTCGGTGGGCAACCGCCCGGTCGCGTTGCGCTGGTCTTCCAGCAGCGCACGCAGGTTCGCGGTCGCGTTCTCGTCGAGCCCGGCCGCGGTGGTCTGCTCGGTGAGGGTTTCCGGGGAGGTCTGGGCACCGGCTCGACGGATGAATTGGCCCAGCGCGGCACCGAGTTCGGCCGGGCGGCCGAGTGAATCACCGTGCCAGAACGGCAAGCGCCCGGGGTGGCCGAAGGCGGGGGTCACCAGGACGCGGTCGAAGGTGATGTCCTCGATCCGCCAGCTGGTGGCGCCGAGCGCGAAGACATCGCCGACCCGTGACTCGTAGACCATCTCCTCGTCGAGTTCGCCCACCCGCGAAGCCTTCTCGCCGACCATGTACACCGTGAACATGCCGCGATCGGGGATCGCGCCGCCCGAGGTCACCGCCAGTCGCTGAGCACCCGGGCGGCCGGTGAGGGTGCCGGCGTCGCGGTCCCAGACCAGGCGCGGCCGGAGTTCGGCGAACTCGTCGGAGGGGTAGCGGCCGGCCAGCAGATCCAGTACCGCCTCGTAGGAGGAACGGGGGAGCGCGGCATAGCTGCCGGTGCCGCGCACGGTGTCGAACCAGGTGTCGACGTCCAGCGGTTCCAGGGCGCAGGCCGCGACCGTCTGCTGGGCGAGGATGTCCAGTGGATGCGCGGGTATCTTCAACGCCTCGATCTGCCCGGCCAGCATCCGCTGCGCGGCCACCGCGCAGTGCACCACATCGGTGCGGTGCTTGGGGAAGAGCACTCCGCGCGATATCTCGCCCACCTGATGGCCGGCCCGGCCGATGCGCTGCAACCCGCTCGCCACCGAGGGCGGCGCCTCGACCTGCACCACGAGGTCCACCGCGCCCATATCGATACCGAGTTCGAGACTGCTGGTGGCCACCACACAGCGCAGCCGGCCGCTTTTGAGATCGTCCTCGATCAGGGCCCGCTGTTCTTTGCTCACCGAACCGTGGTGCGCCCGGGCCAGCAGCGGTTCGGCGCCGTGGTTCACCTCCGTGGACGGCCCGAGCTGGGCGGGCGGGGGATGAGCGGTGTCGACGGATTCGCCCAGCCGTCCGGCGTAGGCCTCGTTCAGCCGGGCGGTCAGCCGTTCGGCGAGCCGGCGCGAATTGGCGAACACGATCGACGAACGGTGTTCGAGTACGAGTTCGACGATCGCCTCGTCCACATGCGGCCACAACGATCCGGGCTGGTCGGACTCGCCCGGCTCGGTCATATCCGGGACCGGGACCCGCACCGAGAGGTCGAAGGTCTTGGGCGCGGGCGGGTTCACGACGGTGATCGGCGTCGAGCCCACCAGGAACCGGCCCACCTCCTCGGGCGGCCGGACGGTCGCGGACAGGCCGATCCGCTGCGCGGGCCGTTCGGTGAGGGTGTCCAGCCGGGCCAGGGACAGCGCCAGATGCGACCCCCGCTTCGAACCGGCGATGGCGTGTACCTCGTCCACGATGACCGTGCGCACGCCGCGGAGGGTTTCCCGGGCCGCGGAGGTGAGCATCAGGAACAGCGATTCCGGGGTGGTGATGAGGATATCGGGCGGGGTGCGCTGCAACCGGCGGCGCTCCTGCGCGGTGGTGTCACCGGAACGGACGCCGACGCTGATCTCCGGGGCCGGCAGACCGAGGCGGCGGGCCGTCTGGCGCACCCCGACCAGCGGCGCGCGCAGATTCCGCTCCACGTCCACGGCCAGGGCCTTGAGCGGGGAGATGTAGAGCACCGAGGTACCCGATTCCGGCGGATCGGCCGCGGCCAGCCGGTCGATGGCCCACAGGAACGCCGACAGGGTCTTGCCGGACCCTGTCGGCGCGATCACGAGGGTGTGCTCACCGGCCGCGATCGCCTGCCACGCGCCCAGCTGGGCGGCCGTCGGCGCGGGGAACGCACCGTCGAACCACTGCTGGGTGGCGGCGGAGAACTCGGTCACGGAAACCAGTGTGCACCGGAGCACCGACACCGGGACGGTCGCGACCCGGCCGGCGCGGGCCGGCCGGGCGACCGACCGGTCAGGCGGGGGCTCCGTCGACCAGATCGGGGCCGGTGACCCCGGGGTCGGTGAATTCTGTTTCGGCGAGGTCGGGCGAGAGCAGGTCGGGGGTTCGGTTCTCAGTGACGAGTCCGGCCAGCCGGATCAGGTCCTCGGTGGTCACCCCGCCGACCCGCTGGAACTCCCGGCTGAGTCGGCGGCGGAGGAATTCGGTACGGGATATACCCAGGCCATTGGCTTGCCGGTCGATCTCGTCGATAACCGCACCGGGCACGGCGCGGATGAGTATGTCTGTCATTCCTCGATCACCTCCTGGCTGGCAGCGGGGCACGATGGACCGGGAGCCGTGATGATGCTTCGAGCCGGCTACCGGTGACAGTCCGGCGTTTCTATGCTTCGACGGTGCCTGGTGTTCGGAAACTCGAGTTGATCTCCCACGGTGTCACCGAGGCGTCACGGGCGGCGCGTTTCCCGGCCGATGAACCGCTCACCCCGGCGGGGCGGGCGATGCTGGCAGACCGGGTGGTCGAACCACCGGCAGGCGCGCGGATAGTCGTGGGCCCGGAGCGGCGGACCAGGGAGACTGCCCGACTACTGGGCTTGGATGCCGCACCACTATCGAGATTACGCGATCTCGACGCGGGCGCCTGGCGCGGTACGGAACCGGGGCTGCTGCCGCCGGAAGAAGTGGGCCGCTGGCTCACCGAGCCCGGATATCGCGGCCACGGGGGAGAGTCCGTCCTGGACCTGCTGGACCGGGTCCGCGGGTGGCTCGATGAGGTGGCCGATGGCGAGGCGCCGCATTCGATCGCGGTGACCCATCCGGCGGTGATCCGGGCCGTGCTGGTCGTGGCCCTGGCGGCCGCGCCGGAATCGTTCTGGCGTTTCGATGTGGCGCCGGGCGCCCGGGTCCGGCTGCACCACCGGACCGCGTGGACGCTGCGGCTGAACTGACCCCGGGCTACTGGGCGTCCAGGGCGACCGTGGTACCGAACGAGAGCGGGAAATCGCGGAAGGTCATGCTCGCGGGCACCGATCCGGTGGGCACCTCGAAGACCAGGTGCGTGCCCAGCGACTCATCGGGTTGCAGGGCGCGCGGGGCGGCCGCGGCGGCTGCGCGCTGCGCGGTGGCGGTCACATCGGGGGCGTACTTCACTCCCGCCGTATCGCGGAGTTCCTGCCCGAGCGGCAGGTAGGTCTTCGGTTGGGCCGCGATATTGCGCACGGTGAAGCTGACCACCACGAACGTCCCCTCGGCGCGTTCGAGACCGACCGCTCCCACCCCCGCTTCCACATTGCGGACCGCGAATTCGAAGTTGCCGTCCCGGACCGGAACGCCGGGATCGGCGATGCTCCCGGCCGTCGGCAGGTCGTCGCCGAAGAACCGGATCGACCCGGCACCACCGACCAGCGCGGCCACACAGCCGCCGATCAACAGCAGCGGCACGACCACGAGCACGATCGGCCAGAGCACCAACCGGCGCACGAGGCTCTTGCGGCGCCGCGGCGGTTTCGCCCGGGCGCGCGGCGCGCGGCGGCCGGGCGGGGGGCCTGGACGGTGGGGCGCGGGGCGGTTCGGCGCGACCGCATTGCCCCCGCTGTACGGCGGGGGCCCGGCTGCCTGCGCCGGACCGCTCCCGTGCCCGGGCCGCGGCCTGTTCTCCAGGCGGGTGTAGGCCCGCGTCGGGGGGTGAGCCGCGGAAGGCCCCGGCGCCGGGTCGCCGGGAGCATGTCCGGTGTAGGCCCGGGTGGCGGGGTACGAGGAGGACTGCCCGGCCGCCGGGCCCCCGGGTGTGTATTCCGTGTAGGCCCTGGTGCCCGGCGGGGCCGCGACCGCCGCGGCGGGCCGGTCGTCCAGTTCGTAGTGGCGGGTCCCGGGATGCTCCACAGCGCCGGGATCCGGTGCCGGCGCCGCACCCGGGAGAGCGCCCTGCGCGGCCCGCGCGAACTCGCCGGCGGTGCGATAGCGGTCGTCCGGGTCCTTGGCCAGCGCCCGGGCGATCACGCGGTCCAGTTCCATTGGGATTCCCGGGACCAGCGCGCGCACACTGGGCGGCGTGGTCGTGAGATGGTCGTGCATCTGCCGCGCCGGATCGGTATCGCCGAACGGCCGGGTACCGGCCAGGCATTCGTAGAGCACACAGCCCAGGGAGTAGATATCGGCGCGCGCGTCGGTGCTCCCGGTGAACCGTTCCGGAGCCATGTACGCCCAGGTCCCGACCGCCAGTCCGGAGGCGGTGAGGGCGGTGCTGCCGGCGCCGTGGGCGATACCGAAGTCGATGAGATACACGAAACCGTCGCGCCGGACGACGATATTGGACGGTTTCACATCCCGATGCACCAGTCCCGCCCGGTGCGCGGCATCCAGCGCCGCCGCGGTCTGGGCGACGATATCGACCGCGCGCCGCGGCGTCAGCGGGCCGTTCGTACGCAGGACACGGCCCAGATCGTCGCCCTCGACGTACTCCATCTCGATGAACAGGCGACCGTCCAGCGCACCGTGGGCGTGGATCGGCACGATATGACTGTCGTGCAGGCGTGCGGCGAGTTCGGCTTCGCGTTCGAACCGGCTGCGGTAGGTCTGGTCGGCGGCGAGTTCGACGGGTAGCAGCTTGAGCGCGACCCGCCCGCCCGGGCGTCCGCCGACGGGCTCGGCGTGGGCCAGCCACACCTGGCCCATCCCACCCTGGCCGAGCAATCGCTCGAGCCGGTAGCGGCCCAATCGCTGCCCGGTCATGACGCATCCTTCCCTGTCCCGGCCCACGGTCCGGGCGGTTGCGGTGAGCCGGGACCTGCCCGGGGCCGGACTGTACCCCGACCCTATCCGCGGTCGGCGGCGCGGCACAGTGTGAGGTCGCCGACCGATTTCGTCCGCGACCGTGACCCCGCGAAGGCGAACCGGCGTCGGCCGGGCCCGCCGGGTTGTGCGAGGGTGACCGGATGGAGGCGATCGAGATCAACGCGGGCGCATGGTATCTGCGCGCGCTGCGGGCCGATGACCGGATCGACGACCGGCCCGCGCTGGCCTCGGGCGGGATCACCGACCCGGACTACGTGGCCCGCCGCGGCGCCGAGTGGGCGGCGGAATCCCATTTCTCCTGGGCGGTGTGCGAACCGGTCACAGCGGAGCTGGTGGCCGAGATCGGGCTGACCCCGCGACCGGACGGGACTGCCGCGGTCGAGGGCTGGGCCCGGCCCGGTCAGCAGGCGGCGTTGGTCGCGGCCGCGGAGGCGGTGCGCCGGTTCGCCGCGGGCGCGCTGGGACTGCGACCCGACGCGGTGTGATCGTGTGCCGGGCCGGTGTCAGCCGAGGTCGGTGAGTACGCGGTCCAGCGCGGTCACCGCCTCGACGAGTTCACCGGGTTCCACCGTCAGCGGTGGCCGGAATCTGATGCCGCGGTCGCCGGAGCCGATCATGAGCACCCGTTCGCGTTCCCGCAGCGTGGTGAGGACGGCATCGCGGAAGGCGTTGTCCGACAACGTGGCAGCGCACATGAGACCGCGTCCGCGCGGGTCGGTGACCGCGGGTTGCCGCTCGGCGAGGTCACGCAGCAGATCGAGCAGCATGGCACCCAGTTCGCCGGCCCGGGCGATGAGATCGTCGCGTTCGATGACCTCCAGGATCCGGGTGGCCCGCACCATATCGGCGAGATTGCCGCCCCAGGTGGAATTCAGGCGCGAGGGCACCGTGAAGACATTGTCGCCGAGCTCGTCCACCCGGCCGCCGGCCATGATCCCGCACACCTGCGTCTTCTTCCCGAACGCCACCACATCCGGTTCCAGGCCGAGTTGCCGATAGGCCCAGGTGCTTCCGGTGATGCCGACCCCGGTCTGCACCTCGTCGAGGACGAACAGCGCGTCGTTGGCGCGGCACAGTTCCTGGACCGCGCGCAGGAATTCCGGGCGCATATGCCGGTCGCCGCCTTCGCCCTGGATCGGTTCGGCGATGAAGCAGGCGATCCCGTGGGGCCGCTCGGTGAAGGCGCGGGCGGCCTGGTCGAGCGCACGTCGTTCCGCTGCCTCGATATCGATATCCGGACCGAGCCAGGGCGTTTCGATCCGCGGCCAGTCGAAGGCGGGGAAGCGTTCGGTTTTGACCGGGTCGGTGTTGGTCAGCGACAGGGTGTAACCGCTGCGGCCGTGGAAAGCGCCCGTCAGATGCAGCACCCCGCCTTCGTACCCGGGTCGCGGTGTGCGTCCGTGGAGTTCGTTGTGCCGGCTCTTCCAGTCGAAGGCGGTTTTGAGCGCGTTCTCCACCGCGAGGGCGCCGCCGTCGATGAGGAAGATGTGCGGTAGCCGCGGATCGCCGAGCACCCGGACGAAGGTGTCCACGAAACGCGCCATCTCGACCGTGTAGATATCGGAGTTGCTCGGCTTGTCCATTGCGGCCGTGGTCAATTCGGCGCGGAATCCGGCGTCCTCGGTCAGCGCGGGATGGTTCATCCCGAGCGCGCTGGAAGCGAAGAAACCGAACATGTCGAGGTAATCGCTGCCGTCGCGGGCGTCCACCAGACGGCGGCCGCGGGACGCGCGCAGGTCGAGTACCAGGTCGAAACCGTCGGCGAGCATACTGGCCGACAGGGTCTCGATCACGCGAGAGGCGGGGATGCGGCCATCTGTCCTGCCATCGCCCGTGCCGGAGTGCTCCAGTTCGATGGTCACACTCCGACGGTACGGGACCGCACACCGGCTTGTCAGGAAGATTTACTGACAAGTCCGTAACTAATAAGAGTTGTTACGGTATCGGCTACTTTTCGTAGAATGTCTGAAGGATTATGGTGCTCCGGGTTCGGACATTGGCCGTCGCTCGGATCTGCTGCAGCAACTGTTCCAGATGCCGCGGCGAGGCCACCCGGACCAGCAGGATGTAGCTTTCGTCGCCCGCCACCGAATGGCAGGCCTCGATCCCCGGCATGTTCTGCAACGCCGCCGGGGCATCGTCGGGCTGGGAAGGATCGAGAGGAGTGATCGCCACAAATGCCGACAGCAGCTGTCCCAGCGCTTCGGGATCGACGTTCGCGGTGTAGCCACGGATCACGCCGCGCGCCTCGAGCCTGCGCACCCGTGACTGCACGGCGGATACCGAAAGACTCGCCTTCTCGGCCAGATTGGACAGGGTCGCCCGCCCATCGGACATCAGTTCCCGGATCAGCAGGCGATCGATCTCGTCCAGGGTTGGTTTTGCCGGTGTTTCCGCCATCAGCGAAGGCTAACGTAGCGGACACACCGCCGGAACATTGTTGTGAACGTTCATTCTCCGGCTGTCCCATTCGCACAGCGTATTTCGTCCGGCCGAACCCGAGGAGTTCGCGATGACCGAGACCGAACAGCAGACCGTCGCCGGATACGCCGGCCGGATCGGCGCGCTGCTGCGCGCACTGGAGATCGCGGACCCGGCGCCCGGCGATATGTTCGTGCGCTGTCCGATCGACGGCGGGGTGCTGATCGGCCTGCGGCCCGACGGCCCCGCCGAAATCGACACCGCGATCACCGAAGCGGCCGCCGCCTTCGCCACCTGGCGGCTGGTCCCGGCCCCGCAGCGGGCGGCCGTAGTGCGCGAACTCGCCGTACTGCTGCGCCGCCACCAGGACGAACTCGCCGAACTCGTCACTCTCGAAGTGGGCAAGATCCCCGCCGAGGCGCGCGGCGAGGTCCAGGAGATGATCGATATCTGCGAGTTCGCGGTCGGGCTGTCCCGCCAGCTCTACGGGTACACGATGGCCTCGGAGCGGCCGGGCCACCGGCTCATGGAGACCTGGCATCCGCTCGGTGTGGTCGGGGTGATCTCGGCCTTCAACTTCCCGGTCGCGGTCTGGGCCTGGAACACCGCCGTCGCGCTGGTCTGCGGCGACACTGTGGTGTGGAAGCCCTCGGACCGCACTCCGCTGACCGCTCTGGCCTGCCATACGTTGCTGCGCCGCGCGGCCACCAACGCCGGGGCGGACGGCCGGGTCCACCAGGTGATCCTGGGGTCCACGGACGCCGGAGCGCGGCTGGCCGATGACGAGCGGGTCGCACTGGTCAGCGCGACGGGCTCGGTCGCCATGGGTCGCGCGGTCGGCCCCCGCGTGGCCGCCCGGTTCGGCCGCTGCCTGCTGGAACTGGGCGGGAACAACGCGGCCGTGGTCGGTCCCTCCGCCGATCTGGACCTGGCGGTCCGGGGCATCGTCTTCGCGGCCGTCGGCACCGCCGGACAGCGCTGCACGAGTCTGCGCCGGCTCATCGTGCACTCCTCGGTCGCCGATGAACTGCTGGACCGCCTGGTGCGCGCGTACCGGCAGTTGCGGGTGGGCAACCCGCTGGACCCGGGTATCCAGGTGGGGCCGCTGCACGGGCCCGGCGCCTGGGCCGGGATGTGGGACGCGCTGGCCCGCGCCCGCGGGGACGGCGGTGCGGTGCTGTGCGGGGGCGAGCGGGTCGAACCCGAGGGCGTGGGGCCCGAGGCGTACTACGCCGACCCGGCGATCGTCCGGATGCCCGCCCAGACCGAGGTGGTGCGCGAGGAGACCTTCGCCCCGATCCTCTACGTCCTCACCTACGACGATTTCGACACTGCCCTGGCTCTGCACAACGGCGTACCGCAGGGACTGTCCTCGGCGATCTTCACCACCGACCAGCGGGAGGCCGAACGCTTCCTCGCCGCCGACGGGTCGGATTGCGGTATCGCCAATGTCAATATCGGCACCTCCGGCGCGGAGATCGGCGGTGCGTTCGGCGGCGAGAAGCACACCGGCGGCGGCCGTGAATCGGGATCGGACGCGTGGAAGGCCTATATGCGGCGGGCCACCAACACCATCAATTACTCCACCGAGCTACCCCTGGCCCAGGGCATCCGCTTCGACTGACGGCGGATCCGTGCGGCCGGCGAAATGTCGGCCTCGGAGCGACTCCCGCACACCTCCACGCCGATGGTCGGCATGTATGGGTCGGGGCCCGCCCCCGTTCTGGAGCGGTGGAGTGAAGAACCGGGGTCACGAGGGCCCTGGCCCCGCGCTGCCGGAGGCGGCGCCATGAACACAGCTGAACTCCGCGAACAATTCGGCTACCACGCGGCGGCCGATCTCCATACCGCGCGCCAGAATGCCGGGATCGGTTTCGACGCTGCTGATATCCGGTGACCCGGCCGGCGGGTGGATCTGGCAGGCCGTCGCACCCATCCCGGTGATCACCCCGTCCTCCAGCGCCTGCTGCCCGGGTCGCAGCTTCCATGCCTGGTAGGCGCCCGGGGCGATGAACCGCATATAGGTGCCGCCGACCACGTCGTGCAACCAGGGCGGCGGTGGCCGGCGTTCGTCGGCGCGCCGGGTCCGCAGGATGACGGCATGGGTGGCCCCGGCCTTCAGCGCGCTGCGTACCGGGACCGTTTCCGAGAGGCCGCCGTCGAAGTAGCGGCGTCCACCCAGTTCCACCGGCGGGCCGGCCAGTAGCGGCAGGCCGGAGGACGCCCGGAGCGCGGTCTGCAGTGTCGCCTTGTCGACGATGAACGGGTGCAGGTCCACCGGTTCGCCGGTGCGGATATCGGTGGCGATGGGATGAAAGGTGGTCTCGTTGGCCAGGATGGCCGGGAAATCCATGGGATGTAGCCCGTCGTACACCTTGTGCACCAGATAGTTCAGATCGAACGCGGGCCGTCCGCGCAGCATCCGGGCCGGGTCGATGGCCCGGCGCATGATCGCGGCGTCGGTCCAGGCCTTCATACCCCGCCCCGCCCGGCCACACAGCAGCCACGCCGCATTGATCGCGCCCGCCGAGGTGCCGTATACCGCGTCGAAGACCCGGGTCATGCCGAGCTGCTCCAGCGCGTGCACCATCCCGCTGGAGTACACGCCGCGGCTGCCGCCACCCTCGACGACGAGTACGAGCCGATGGCCGTCGGCTCGGCTATCGGATGCGAAACGGCCGCGGATCACCTCCGCGACCGTCGGTTGTACTGGGCTCACCAGGTCACCATACGCCGGAGCGGGTGGTGGCAATCGGCCGCGCACCCGGCTCCGGAGCAGTGTGCATCTACTGTTGGCTCACCGGTCGGCATGCTGTCGCATACCGGTCGCGGCCTACCGCGGGCGTGCTACTTGATCTCGGCGAGGACGGTGCCCTGGGTGATCGCGGCGCCGGCCGCGACGTTCAGGCCGGTGACCACGCCGGCCTTGTGCGCGTTGACCGGGTTCTCCATCTTCATGGCCTCGAGCACCACGATCAGATCGCCCGCCTCGACGGTCTGGCCTTCCTCGACGGCGACTTTGACCACGGTGCCCTGCATGGGGGCGGTGACCGCGTCACCGGAGGCGGCGCCGCCGCCCGCGCCACCCCGCGTGCGCGGTTTCGGCTTCTTGCGGACCGCGCCGGCCGCGGGAGCGCCGGAACCGACCGAGAACTGGCCCGGCAGCGAGACCTCGACCCGGCGGCCGCCGACCTCGACCACGACCTTCTGCCGCGGCTCGTCGTCCTCGTCGGCCGGGGCACCGCCGGTGAACGGCTCGACGGTGTTCTTCCACTCGGTCTCGATCCACTTGGTGTAGACGTCGAACGATTCACCGTCGCCGATGAAGGCCGGGTCCTCGACGATGGCCCGGTGGAACGGGATGACCGTGGCCAAACCCTCCACGTGGAACTCGGCGAGCGCGCGCCGCGCCCGCTCCAGGGCCTGGGTCCGGTTCTCGCCGGTGACGATCAGCTTGGCCAGCATCGAGTCGAACTGGCCGCCGATCACGCTGCCGGCCACCACGCCGGAGTCCACACGCACACCCGGGCCGGTCGGCTCGGAGTACGCGGTGACCGGGCCGGGGGCGGGCAGGAAGCCGCGGCCGGCGTCCTCGCCGTTGATCCGGAACTCGAAGGAGTGCCCACGCGGGGTCGGGTCCTCGGTGATCTCCAGCTTCTCGCCGTCGGCGATGCGGAACTGCTGGCGGACCAGGTCGATACCGGAGGTCTCCTCGGTGACCGGGTGCTCGACCTGCAGGCGGGTGTTGACCTCGAGGAACGAGACGGTGTCGCCCTGCACCAGGTATTCGACCGTGCCGGCGCCGTAGTAGCCGGCCTCCTTGCAGATGGCCTTGGCCGAGGCGTGGATGCGGGCGCGCTGGTCGTCGGTCAGGAACGGGGCCGGAGCCTCCTCGACCAGCTTCTGGAAGCGGCGCTGCAGCGAGCAGTCGCGGGTGCCGGCGACGATCACGTTGCCGTGCTGGTCGGCGATGACCTGGGCTTCGACGTGGCGGGCCTTGTCCAGGTATTGCTCGACGAAGCATTCGCCGCGGCCGAAGGCGGCGACGGCCTCGCGGGTCGCCGACTCGAACAGTTCGGGGATCTCCTCGATGGTGTGCGCGACCTTCATCCCGCGGCCGCCGCCACCGAACGCGGCCTTGATCGCGACCGGCACGCCGTACTGCTTCGCGAACTCGACGACCTCGTCGGCGTTTTTCACCGGGTCCTTGGTGCCCGCGGCCATCGGTGCCTTCGCCCGCTCGGCGATATGGCGCGCGGTGACCTTGTCGCCGAGGTCGCGGATGGACTGCGGGGAGGGTCCGATCCAGATCAGCCCGGCGTCGAGGACGGCCTGGGCGAAGTCGGCGTTCTCGGAGAGGAAGCCGTAACCGGGGTGGATGGCATCGGCGCCGGATTTGGCGGCGGCATCCAGGATCTTGTCGAAGACCAGGTAGGACTCGGCAGAGGTCTGCCCGCCGAGGGCGAAGGCTTCGTCGGCGAGCTTGACGAAGGGTGCGTCGGCGTCGGGTTCGGCGTAAACCGCGACACTGCCGAGGCCGGCGTCCTTGGCCGCCCGGATAACGCGCACGGCAATCTCGCCTCGGTTAGCTACGAGTACCTTCGTGATCCGCGCGCTGGCATGGCTGGGCACTGAGCCTCCTGTGTGCAATCTCTGTGTTCGCTGTGCGGGATGGGCCGCGCTTCGGCTCCGCTCCCGCGGATCGGGGTCCGCTGTCCGGCTTCCGAAGAGGATCGGATCGCTTGGTGGGCTCCGGGTCCGTGGGTTCGGATCCGCTACGCGGGCTCCGCGCCCGTGGTCGACACTATCTGTCTCGGGGCGAGTGTAGGCAGTCTGCCAACAAAGCCGGAACTCGGATAGGGCTACCGGGCAGTAGGTCGCAGATCACAATGGGTCGGAGCGGACTATGTGGCACACTGCTGTGTTTTTGGCGCCGCCTGCGGCGTCGCGGGGGTTGAGGCCCCCTTGGTCTCGCCGTTTCGGCCTCGAGACTCGTGCCTTCGGCTCCTGCGATGTGCGGTGGGCCGTTCATAGAGGGCGACCGTTGAGCACCTTCGGCCAAGGGGCGAGACGGGCCTCAAACCTTGGGGGTGTCTCGCAAAACTCGACGCATGCGGTTGCGTCTCGACTCGTGCGGTGGCGTGGGCGCGGACGTTGCAGGTGGATGGGTGGACCTGTTTTTGTGGGCTCGCGGAGCTCCGGTCACACCCCACCAGTGGCTATCGGCATCCGGACCGAGTTGCCCCATTCGGTCCAGGAGCCGTCGTAGTTGCGTACCGTCTCGCGGCCGAGCAGGTACTTCAGGACGAACCAGGTGTGGCTGGAGCGTTCGCCGACCCCGCTGTAGACGGTGATCGGGCCCGGCTCGACAGCGCCGTAGATCTCGTCCAGTTCGGCGCGGCCGCGGAAACGGGAGCCGGAGGTGAGGGCACTGGTCCACGGAATGTTGACGGCGGTGGGGATGTGCCCGCCGCGCAGGGCCGTGCCGGGCCCGCCCTCGCCGGGGTCGCCCGCGTACTCGTGCGGGGAGCGCACATCGACCAGCGGGTCGCCCAGATCGGCGAGGACGTCCCCGCGGAAAGCGCGGATCGACGTATCGTCCCGCTCGACCTGCGGGTATCGGCTGCGGGCCGGTTCGGGGGTTTCGAAAACGGTGTCGCGGCCCTCGCCGATCCAGGCGTCGCGGCCGCCGTCGAGCAGTCGGACGTCCCGATGGCCGAACATGGTGAAAAGCCACAGCGCGTGGGCGGCGTGCGAGTTACCGTCATTGCCGTACAGCACGACGGTGTCGTCGTGTTCGACGCCCTGGGAGCGCATGAGTTCGGTGAACCGCTCGCCATCGATATAGTCACGGGTCACCGGGTCGTCGAGGTCGCTGCGCCAGTCGAGCTTGCTGGCCCCGGGAACATGGCCTATGCCGTAGAGGAGGACGTCGGCATTACATTCGATGATCTTCATACCGGGCGTGCCGAGGTTTGCCGACAGCCATTCCGTGGTTACCAGACGGTGTGGGTGAGCATAGGAAGCGAAGGCGGGATATGGGTCCGGGGCGACGGGCACGTTCGGGTTCCTTCACAGGTGGCGGGCAGTGCTGACGACAGGTTCGAGCCGCACTGTGGATAGTAAGTGTGACTTGAGGTGAACTTGTTGATGAGCACAGAGTCGGTGCAATGGGCGATTTGATCGCACATGTCTCCGATAAAGTCTCCCCGAAGGAGGGGTGAGCATGTCTGATTCTTGGCCGCGGCGGCGCCTGCTCGCGATCCTCCGCGGCGCGAGCGAGCCCCTGGACGCCCAGCAGCTGGCGCAGATCACCGGCCAGCATGTCACCACGGTGCGGTTCCATCTCGACATCCTCACCCGGGAGTCACTGGTCCGGCAGTTCCAGCAGCCGCCCCGCGGCCGGGGCCGGCCGCGGATCGGGTACCGGGCGGTCCAGCGGACCATCGGCTACCAGGACCTGGCCCAAGTGCTGGCCGAGCAGCTGGGACCCGATCCGGAACAGCGGGCGGCCGCCGGCCGGGCGGCCGGACGGGCCTGGGGAGACAAACTCGACACCGCCGGTGAACCGGTCGAATCAGTGCGCGACGCCAAGGACCGTGTCGTCTCGCTGATGTCGGAGCTGGGCTTCGCCCCCGAACGGGACGGGCGGGAGAGCGCCGCGCGCGACCCGGACCAGGGTGCGGTGGTCCGGTTGACGGCCTGCCCGCTGCGCGATCTGGCGCGAACACATACCGAAGTGGTGTGCGGGGTGCATCGCGGGCTGCTGGCGGCGCTGCTGGAGCGATCCGGGGCCCAGGGTGTGATCGAGGCCGAGCTCGAGCCGTTCGTGACCGAGGAGATGTGCGAGGTGCGGCTGCGGCGGGTGGGTCCGCCGGCCGCGCAGGCTCCGGCCGCGGAAGCGGCCGACTCCGCGACGACGGTCGCGCCCAGGCGTCCGCAGGCCGGCCGCATCGATGCGGCCGCCGGGCAGGCGGCGCGGTTGTCGCGGGCGTCGGGGCAGACGGTGCCGCCGGGTAGTCAGTTGCCGCCCGCGTCCGCGTCCCTGGAGTCGGACCCTTTCCCGCCCGCTACCGGGCCGCTGGCGCCGTCTGCGGGGCAGCAGGGTGGCCGGGCGTTCCGCGGCGCTCCGCCCTCAGGTGCGGTCGGCCCACAGCTGGGCGACACCAACACCCACTTCCTGGAGCAGTCGGCGCAGCAGTGGTAATCCGATCCCGACGACGCTGGAGGGGTCACCGTCGATCCGGTCGACGAACCAGCCCCCCAGCCCGTCGAGGGTGAACGCGCCCGCCACCTGCAGCGGTTCGCCGGTGGCGATATAGGCGTCCAGTTCGGCAGGATCGGGTTTGCCGAAGTGCACGGTGGTGGCGCTGCAGTCGATCGCCTCGGTGGTGACGACGCCGTCGCGTACGCGCAGAACGCAGTGCCCGGTGACCAGATCCGCGAAATGCCCGGCCATGGCCTGCCAGCGCGCCAGCGCCACCTCCGGCGTATGGGGTTTGCCCTGGAGTGCACCGTCGATCAGCAGCATGGAATCGCAGCCGACGACGACGAGATCGGGATCCGGTGCGTCGTCGGCCAGGGTGGACGCCACGGCCCGGGCTTTCGCCCGGGCCAGTTCGACGACGACTTCCCGAGGGCCGGTATCGGCCGGTAGGGCCGCCGCTACGGCATCCTCGTCCACGTCCGAGACCCGGACGATGGGTTCGATGCCCGCGGCCCGCAGTACCGACCGGCGGGCGGGTGACGCGGACGCGAGTACCAACCGGGTCACGTCTGGAGTTCTCCTGGGATCGGTGTCAGAACCGCAGATGCGACAGCTGCGGATAGGAGTACGGCGAGAACGGGGAGTTGCCGCGGTGCATCATCGTCGGCTTGCCCCACAGATCCTGCGGGCCGGAATCGGCGGACGCCGAACCCGCGGCGGCAGCGGTGAACACACACACGAGTGCGGCGATCTCCGCGTCGGTCGGCGCACCCTTTTCGATCACGAGGAACGGCTTCTCCCCGTTCGTCGCGGCGGCAGTGCCCGCGGCGGCTTCGGTCGCGGTATCGGCCGGCACATCCCTGGTGGCGAGATCCAGTTCCGCTGCGGCCAATACTTCTTCTTCTGCCACAATCGTCACAGTGCCAGATCCTCTCTCTTGCCTCGAGCGGGCTCGCGCGGTTCAGCGGAACCCGGTCGATCTTCTCTCACCGATCGCATACCCGAAATCAGTGTGCGGCCTACAGAGCGTATCGCCGGATCACAGCGGGATGTTGCCGTGTTTCTTCGGCGGCATGGTCACCATCTTCCGCTCCAGCAGCCGCAGCGCGGAGACGATCTGGCCGCGAGTGTGCGACGGGGGGATCACCGCGTCCACGTAACCGCGCTCGGCGGCGACGTAGGGATTGACCAAGGTGTCCTCGTACTCGTTCTGCAGTTCCAGCCGCAGTTTGTCCACGTCGGACCCGTCGCGGGCGGCGTCGGCCAGCTTCTTGCGGTACACGAAACCGACCGCGCCGGAGGCACCCATCACGGCGATCTGGGCGGTGGGCCAGGCCAGGTTCACATCGGCGCCCATATGCTTGGAACCCATGACGTCGTAGGCGCCACCGTAGGCCTTGCGGGTGATGATCGTGATTTTGCCCACAGTGGCCTCGCCGTAGGCGTAGAGCAGCTTCGCGCCGCGCCGGATGATGCCGTTGTATTCCTGGTCGGTACCGGGCAGGAAGCCGGGTACGTCGACCAGGGTGATGATCGGGACATTGAACGCGTCGCAGGTGCGGACGAACCGCGCGGCCTTCTCCGAGGCGTCGATATCGAGGCAGCCGGCGAACTGGGTGGGCTGGTTGGCGACGATGCCGACGCTGCGGCCGTCGACCCGGCCGAAGCCCACGATGATGTTCATGGCCCGCTCGGCCTGGATCTCCAGGAATTCGTCGTCGTCGAGCAGCCGGCGGATGACCTCGTGCATGTCATAGGGCTGGTTCGGCGAATCCGGGATCAGGTTGTCGAGTTCGAGGTCCTTTTCGGTGAGGGAATCCTCGATCGCGCCGGCGATCGGATCGGAGGCCGGGAAGCGCGGCGCCTCGGCGCGGTTGTTGCTCGGCAGGTAGGACAGCAGGTCCTTGACGTAGTCGAGGGCGTCCTGTTCACCGGAGGCCACGTAGTGCGCCGAACCCGACTTCACCATGTGGGTGTGGGCGCCGCCCAGCTCCTCCATGGTGACCTCTTCGCCGGTGACGGTCTTGATGACGTCGGGGCCGGTGATGAACATCTGGCTGGTCTGGTCGACCATCACCACGAAGTCGGTGAGCGCGGGGGAGTACACGTGCCCACCCGCGGCGGCGCCCATGATCAGCGAGATCTGCGGGATCACCCCGGAGGCCTGGATATTGCGGTGGAAGATCTCGCCGTAGAGGCCGAGCGAGACCACGCCCTCCTGGATACGCGCGCCGGCGCCCTCGTTGATGCCGATCAGCGGTCGGCCGGTTTTGAGCGCCAGGTCCATGACCTTGACGATCTTCTCGCCGTACACCTCGCCCAGGCTGCCGCCGAACACGGTGACGTCCTGGCTGAAGATGCACACCTCGCGGCCGTCGATGCTGCCGTAACCGGTCACCACGCCGTCGCCCAGCGGGCGCTGCTTGTCGAGGCCGAAGTTCACGCTGCGGTGCCGGGCCAAAGCATCGAGTTCGACGAAGGAACCCTCGTCGAGCAGGGCGAGAATACGCTCCCGCGCGGTCATCTTGCCCTTGGCGTGCACCTTGTCGATCGCGGCCTCACCCATCGGATGCTGGGCTTCTTCCAGCCGATTCCGCAGGTCAGCCAGTTTGCCGGCGGTGGTGTGGATATCGGGCGCACCTGCCGAATCCGGCGTGGGCTGCTGCTGGACACTCGTCATGGCTCGGAGTGTAACCAGAGCCGCACCGCGCTGTTAACCCAGATCCTGCTACTGGTGAGTAGAACCCGGTCCAGAAAACCCCAGGTGGACAAGTCGCCACCGGTTCATATGTGTACCGCGAATCGCGGCAAACGTCCACACGACACGCCACGGTGATCCGTCACAAGCCTAACCCGTCCGCGTCGTGAGCGCGCGGCCCGCCGTTAAATCGCTTTCGCTGCGCCGGATCGGGCAATACCCTTGGAGCAGGCCACTTTTGGAACACAGAGGGGAGGTGGCCTGCTATGTGGCACTGGACAACTCGAGACGGCCGATTCCCGGAGGCCTTGGCATTCACCCGGGTGACCGAGCCGGAACCGACCGTCACCGAAACAGTCGCCGAGAGCGAAGCCGAGGAGACCGACACCGTGGAGAACGAGGCGATGCCCGCGGTTTCCCGGCTCATCGGCTACGACCTCGCCGGCTAGACCCGGTGGTCACCGCACCCGCCGTGCGGTGACCACCGGCCCCGGCCGATACTCTGCCCAGGTGCAGAGGCCACCGTTGAACGTCGAACATCTCCGGCGAGCGCTGACCGGAACTCCGGAACTGGCGTTCTACACCGGAATCGACGTGATCGAATCGACCGGATCCACCAACGCGGACCTGATCGCGCGCGCCGGAGACCCGGATATCGATCGTGTCGTACTGGTCGCGGAAGCGCAGGAGAGCGGGCGTGGCCGGCTCGCCCGCGCCTGGGCCGGTCCGCCACGCGCACAGATCGCCCTCTCCCTGCTCATCCGGCCCGAGGGCCTCGACCCCGAAGCTCTCGGCTGGTTGCCGCTGCTCACCGGGATCGCCGCGGTCGACGCGCTCACGACGACCGCTCGGGTGCCCGCCGCCCTGAAATGGCCCAACGACGTGCTGATCGAGGGCCGCAAGGTCGCCGGCATCCTGGCCGAAGTCGCCGCCGCGGGGCCCCGCCCGGCGATCGTCGTGGGTATCGGCATGAATGTGAGCCTCACCGCCGACGAACTCCCCGTCCCACACGCCACCTCGCTGCTCCTCAGCGGCGCCGCCGACACCGATCGCACCCGCTTGGTGCTGTCCTTCCTGACCGAGTTCGCCCGCCGCTACACCCGGTGGCAGGAATCCGGATGGGCCGCGGAGACGCTCGCCGACGCCTACCGGGAACGCTGTGCGACGCTGGGCTCCCGGGTGCGGGCGGAACTGCCAGGGGGCGGGGTGCTGACGGGGATCGCTCGCGATATCGATTCGGCGGGGCGGTTGCTGATCGAGGACCGAGCTGTCGCGGCGGGAGATGTGACGCATCTGCGGCCGGGGGACTGAGAGTTCCGGCGGGGGGCCGGGTTTCATAGGTTGGGCGGTCCGGGGCGACGAGGCGGAGTTGGTCGCGGAGGTGGAGGGGTGGGCTTGTTCGTGAAGGTGAGGGGTGAGCTCGCTGGTGAAGGCGCTGTGTTTTTTGGCGCGCCTTCGGCGCGCGGGGTTGAGGCCCCCTTGGTCTCGCCGTTTCGGCCTCGAGACTCGAGCCTTCGGCTCATGCGCTTTCGAGGCCGAAACGGCG